>JBDSJB010000099.1:0-26276 GCA_039917665.1 Binatia bacterium | reverse complement strand
TGCGCTCGGGACCAAGCTCCACCAGGAAACCGGCGGCAACCCGTTCTTTCTCGGCGAGATCGTGCGCCTGCTCGTGAGCGAGGGTCGGCTCGCGTCGACGTGGGATTCGCACGTGCTCCCTGCCGACGTGCGTGCGGTCGTCGTGCGGCGGCTCGATCGTCTCGGCGCCGGGTGTCGCGCGGCCCTCGCCGTCGGCGCGCTGCTCGGCGACGGCTTCGATGTCGGCCACTTCGAGACGGTGCTCGCGGCGCCGTCGTTGGGCGAGGCGGCAGGCGCCGGCATCCCGCCCATCAACGGTGACGGTTCGTCGATCGGCGACGTTCCGTCGATGGTCGACCTTCTGGAGCGAGCCGTGCGCGACCGCGTGCTCGTCGAGTCGGACGGCCGCTACGCGTTCGCTCACGCGCTGATCCGCCGGGTCGTCATCGACGACATCGAGCCGTCGCGTCGCGCCGCCTGGCACGCGCGCATCGCCGCGGCGATCGAGCGGGCGACGGGCGCGCAGACGGATGCGGTCGCCGGCGAGCTGGTGCGACATTTCGCGAGCGCGGGGACGATGGCGGGCCTCCGGAAGGCGTTTGCGTACGCCTGTCGCGGCGCCGAGCACGCGGCGCGCGAGCTCGGCTGGGAGGAAGCGGCGCGACTCTATGCAATCGCGCTCGACGTCGGTGCGCGTTCCGGCGCGCTCGACGACGTGGAGCCCGTCGAGCTCCGGCTCGCGTTGGCAGACGCCCTCCGGCGGTCGGGCGACGTCACCAGCGCGCGCACGCAATGCCGAGAGGCGACGAGCGCGTGCCGCGCCCTGCACCGCCCCGACCTGCTCGCGCGCGCGGCACTGATCTATGCCGGACCCGTTCCCGACTTCTATTGCGTCGACGTCGATGCGCGCGCCGCGCTCGAGGATGCCTGTCGCAACACCGAGCTGACCGACGACGTGTTACGCGCTCGGCTGAAGGCCCGCCTCGCCTCCGACATCATCGCCGCGAACGAGATCGACCAACTGGAACGCGCGTCGGTACTCGGCGACGAGGCGGCCGCGGCGGCACGGCGGGCCGGAGACTCGGGGGCCTTGGCGCGCGCGCAGTTCGCGGGGTTCTATCTGGCCGCCCTCGGGACCAAACCACGGACGAGCGGGGCGCAGGTCATTATGCCGCCGACCTTGCCGAGCCTGCAGGAGCTGCTCGACGCGGCCGAGGAAGCCGGAGATTTCGAGTTCGCGGCGGAGATTCGTCATACCCGCACCGTCGCCATGTTCGCGCTCGGCGAAGCCGACGCCTACCGCGCCGAGCACGAAGCGCTCGCGACCGTAGCGGCGGCATCACGCGTGCCCGAGGCGCTGTGGTTGGCGGACGCGATCGGGGCGATGCGCGCAACCGTGGAGGGCCGATTCGCCGAGGGCCGTCATCTCAGCGATCAGGCGCTTGCAACCGGGCTCCGCATGCAGCTGACCAACGCAGCGGGCGTCACCTCGGTCAGCAGATCATGTGGCACGGCGTGCAAGGACGACTCGCGGAGCTGCTGCCGCTCGTGAGCGATTTTGTCGAACGCCATCCGCGCGCCGCGGTCTGGCGGCCGTTTTGTGGCCTTGCACGGCTCGCGCAGGGTGACGTCATCGGCGCGCGCGCCGAGTTCCGGAGCCTGATCGCGGCCGGGCTCACGCCCGCCAAGCGCGGCGTGAATCTACGCTCCTACCTCGCGGGTCTCGGCGCGCTCTGCGTCGGGCTCCGCGATCGCGAGCACGCGCCGCGGCTTCTCGAGCTGGTGACGCGGCCCGAGCCCTGGACGGTCGACGGATGCTTGAGCCTCGGACCATGGGCGCTCTTGGCGGGATCACTGGCGCGCTTGTGCGGCCGGCCGGCGGAAGCCGCAGCGCGCTTCGAGGAAGCGATTCTGCTCGGGCAGCGCATGCGCTCGCGCCCCGTCGTGGCACAGGCCCAAAGCCTGCTGGTCGCCGTGCAGCTCGCCAGTGGTGCGCCCGACGGCACGAATCTCGCCCGCGCGATGGGGATCCTCGCCGAAGCCGAGCAAGCAGCCCACGAGCTCGATCTCGTCGACGTGCTGGCGCGCGTCGAGCGCCTGCGCGCCAAGCTTCCGAGACTGCACCGGGCGGCCCCCACGAACATGCTCCGCCGCGACGGCGACATCTGGATGGTGCGCTACGGGGGCACCAGCCTGAGAGTGACGGATGCGAGACGCCTGCACTGCCTCGCCGCCTTGCTCGCCGCGCCCGGACGCGAGTTCCACGTGCTCGAGCTCGCCGGCGTCGGGCGGACGGGGCCGGCAGTGGGCATGGTCGCCGGCGGCCTCCCCGTCGCGGGGCTCGGGATGGCCCTCGACGACACACCCGATGCCCGCGCCCGCACCGAGTACGGCGCACGGGTCGACGAGGTTCGCGGTGGTCTCGACGAGGCCGAGCGCTTCGGCGACGTCGGCCGCGCCGAGCGTCTGCGGGCCGAGCTCGACCAGCTCATGACGGAGCTCGCGACGCGCTTTCGCGGCCGCGCCCGTGTCAACGGCCCGGCTGAGTCGGCGCGGAAGGCGGTCACCAAAGCGCTGCGGGCGCAACTCGGCCATCTGCTCGCGCACCACCCCGCGCTCGGGCGTCACCTCCATCACGCGGTCCGCATGGGCACGGCATGCGTCTACGCGCCGACGACGCGGATCGACTGGGAAACGTAGACCGGGGACGCCAACTCGATGCTCCCCTATTTCGAGCTGCGCGAGATTCCGATCGGCGGCGGCCGCTCCATCGCCGCTTTCGGCCTGTTGGTCGCCGTCGGCGTGATCGTCGGAATGCGTTTCGCGCAGTCGCGCGCGCGGACGCTGGGCGTGCCCGAGGGCGAGATCAACGTGGCGATCGCGTGGGCGTTGGTCGCGGGATTTCTCGGCTCGCACCTCGTGGTGTTGCTGACCGAGCCGCATGCGGCCGTGCACGGAATCCGGAGCCTCGCCGAGTTCTGGAGCGGCATGAGCTCGTTCGGCGGCTTCTTCGGAGCACTCGTCGGATTGGCACTCTATTTTCGTCGCCGCCGTCGGGTCTGGCTCGTGGAAGCGGACATCCTCGTGCAGGCGCTCGTGCTCGGATGGATCTTCGGTCGTCTCGGCTGCACGTTGGTCCACGACCACATCGGCAGCCCCTCGAGCTTCCCACTCGCCATCCGTTTTCCCGACACCCCCCGTCACGACCTCGGCCTCTATGAATTTCTCTACACCGTCCTCGTCCTGACGCCGGCGGTGTTTCTCCTGAACCGGCATCCGCGTCGGCCCGGCACGACGGTCTGGGTCGTCGCGCTGCTCTATGCCCCCGCGCGCTTTCTCGCCGATTTTCTCCGCCACACCGATCTGCCCGCACCCGACGTCCGCTACTTCGGCCTCACGCCTGCGCAGTATGCGTGCATCCTGCTCGCGGCGATCGGCTTGGGTCTCGCACGGCGACACGCGTTCGATCCGTCGCCGACCGGCCGGTCGTAGCTGCCACGCCACGCGCGCCCCGAACGACGCGCGATCCGCGTCCGCGGCAACGGATTTGGAAATCGAGCAGAGCGCGCGCGTCGGAGTCGAAGCTCGTCAGGCTATCGCCGCGAACGACCGCCGGCTGTCGGGTCACACGCAGAATGACCGCTACGGCAGCGGGCAGCCGAAGTGAACCGCTTTCTGCCCTTTGATCTTTTGGGCACACACCGCCCCGTCGAAGGTGCTCGTGCGCGAGAGTTGAAACGGGCCGGCCGGCGCGCTGAACGCCATCCGAGTGATGACGGATTCGGGACCGAACTTGGCCTTGCCGCCGACGAAGACCTGCGTCACGCCGACGTAGGGCTCGAAGATGGCGAGGCGGCTCGTCTTCAGATCCTTCGCGATCCGGACGACGACGTCGCCACGCGGGCGAAAAGCCGCGGGCGGGAACGTCTTCAGGCTGCAGAAATCGTACTCGCCGGGATCGAGCTCGAGCGTGCCCCGGCGGCCGATCTTGACATCGCCGTACGTACCCGGGGTGATGCGCACCACCGCCGTCTCGGGCACCGTCACGGACGCACCGCCGCAGTTGGCACTCGCGCTCGCGCACGACAACCCGAGGGGAAGGGTAACCGGCGTGAGCGAGCCGCGCACGATGCCAGGTCCTTGACGCTTGTTGGCTTCCACGTCATCGAGGCTCGCAAGCGCCGACAGCGTCACGCTGTTGGCGGTGACGAGCGAGCCATCCACCATCAGGGCGGCCCGGCTGAACTTCACGAAGCCCTTGGCGTCGTTCACGGCCACGTTCCCGGAACCGACGGTCAACGTGCCGAAGCGGGCATTCTGCAGGGCGATCATCTGGACGTCGGCCCCGATGCAGGTGCCGCCGGCACACGCATCGGAGAGCGTACAGCGCTCGCCGTCGTCGCAACCAGACCCATCCGGCACTACAGGATTGCTGCATCCGCCGATCGGGGCGCAAACGTCGCTCGTGCACCCGTTGCCGTCACTGCAGTCGAGCGGCTGACCAAGCACGCAACCCGTCAGGGAGTCGCACGTCTCGAGCCCATTGCAGACGTCATCGTCGTCGCACACCAGCGGGCTCCCGCCCGCACATTGCCCGCTCTGACACGTCCCGCCCGTCGTACACTGGTCGCCGCAGCTCGTGCCGTTCGGGATGAAGGTGTCGGCGGGACAGGGAGCCCCGCCGCCGCCGCACTGCTCGGCGACGTCACAAGCGGTGGCTTGCGCACGACAGACGGTCCCGCCCGGCAGCGCCGGGTGCGTGCAGACCGCACCGCCGTCACAGACGTCGTCGGTGCAGGCATTGCCGTCGTCGGTGCACGGAACGAAGGGCGTCGAGGTGCATTGGTTCGCACCCTCGTCGCAGGTGGCGACGCAATTCGTGTTGCCAGCGCACGGGTCGCCGGCATGGCCGGCGCATTCCCCCGTTTGGCACGTGTCGGCGCCATTGCAGAATACGCCGTCGTCGCAGGATTCGCCATTCGGCTCGAACGATCCGATGCACTGACCGACTTGATCGCAGTGATCGGTCGTCGTGCAATCGTTGCCGTCGGCGCACGGCGCACCCTGTCCGACGTACTGGCAATTGAACTTGCAGCAGCTCATCACGAAGAAGCAATTGCTGCCGGTCGTGCACGTCGCGAGCGTCGGATCACCGTTCACGTGCAACGCGCCGCCGGGGTCGCACTCCTCGGGGCCCGAGGTCACGGCGTCACCGCACGTACCGGCGGCGTACGCGTTGGCGCTCACCGCCACCATCACGGCCACGAGACACGCTACTCGAAGGAACCGGGAATCGAATCGTCGCAAGGGGGGTCTCCATTTCTGCCGACGCCAAACGTAGGGGTCGGATGAGCGATCGATGGGTGGGTTGCACGCGTGCGATTGCGTGCTGCTATGCCTCATGCCCGATTCCGCGAGCTGCGGTCAACGACGGATTACGATCGTCGTCGATTCGCACGTGCCGCGATGCGCCAAGGCACCTCACTCGCTGTCCGTGCCGTGCGAGCAACCGATGCGGAGGCGTCCCGCTATTCGGCGAGGAGTTTCTACGAGGCATGGCGGAAATCGTGTCCTGTCATCCGGAGAAAGGATTCTCTTTTCACGACCTCCGCCGGAGCGCGGTTCGGAACACGGTGCGCAGGAGTTTCGCTGCACGTGACGATGCGACGACAAACCTTTCGCCGCTACGACATCGTGAGCGAGACCGACCTCCGCGAGGCCGACGAAAATGTGACCGCTTACCTCCCCAGCAGCCGAGCGCTGTCAGTGAACCGTTCAGTCCAGACGCCGGTGATGACGAGCCGAGAAGCGCGAGGCAGCAACGTGCTGACTTTCGAATGCCGGGGCCGGGACTCGAACCCGGACGGGGTTACCCCCACGGAGTTTTAAGCCCCGTGTGTCTACCCATTCCACCACCCCGGCCGGCGCAGCCAGCTCGTGTCGCGATACCGCCGGCGTAGCGGCCGCTGTGTCATGACGATCGAATGAAGGAAGAAGGAAACGAGAGGCGGCGAGCGGATTCGAACCGCTGCATCGAGGTTTTGCAGACCTCTCCCTTAGCCACTTGGGTACGCCGCCCTGCGAAGGTCCCGTTCGTACCATGCACTCGTCCCGACCGGCAAGGCGCAGGCGGCGCCGGAGATCCGAATTGCCTCGTCGGCGCACGAGGCCTACAGTCATCATTAGACATGCACGCCGCGTTTGGTCTCGCCCTCACCGTCGCGATGCTCCTGCTCCCAGCGGCCCGCATCGACGCCAAGATCTATCGGTGGGTCGACGAGCACGGCGTCACGCACCTCGACGACGTGATCGACAACGTGCCGGAGCCGGAGCGAGCCGACGCGAAGGTCTTTCAGAGCACGACCAGCACCCCGCCCCCGGCACCGACGAACGGACCCAACCAAGCGGCCTTTGCCAACGGGGTCGCCCGAGAGCTCGGCGTGATCGCCGTTCCAACCCAGGACGCGGTGTCCGCACTCCATCTGATCGGCGTCTACCCGAACGCTGGATGGAATCCCGCGGCCAACCTCACGGCGGCCGTCGTCGACGAGGTCGTGCGCGCGGCACGCGCCGCGGCCCGCGGCCGCCGGTTGCCCCAGGGTGAGGTGGCGGTCGAAGCCGCCGTGCTCCGCATCTCGTCGGGACTCGGGATCGCGGGGCCGCCGCCACAGGCCGTCGTCGAGGCCCCACCACCGCCGGACCCCACGATCATCTTCGCGCCCAGCATCGTAGTCGAGTCGCCGCCGTCGACCGTCGTCGTCCGCACGATCGAACGCGAACGCGACCCGGTCATGACGCGCTACGGCTGGGACCCGGGATACGGCGATGGCGTACCGTTCGCACCGATCCAGGGTGGCGCGCCGGGTCCGATTCCGGATCGCATCACGCCGCTCTCGAATCCGGCGGGGCATCTGCACGGACCCGCCGTCCCACCGCGCCCGCGACTCGGACCGTTCCGCCGTCCGCCGACGTTCTGATCCGCGACGCGCGATTCTTCCACGTCGGCTGGCGTTGCTGGGTCCGCTTGGCTATCACCCCCGAGGCTCGCGATCGCCACGGAGGATTGCCATGAAGCTCGACACCGTTTTCGCCCCGACGTCGCTCGCCGACGTCCCTGCCCTCGCCAAGGCCGCCGACGACGTCGGCTTCGATGCTCTCTTCACGGCGGAAACCAGCCACGATCCGTATCTCCCGCTGCCGCTCGTCGCCGAGCACACCGAGCGCATCAAGTTCGGCACCTCGATCGCCGTCGCCTTCCCGCGGAGCCCGCTCGTGCACGCGCAGATCGCGTGGGATCTCGCGGCGCAGTCGAAAGGCCGCTTCATTCTCGGGCTCGGCACCCAAGTGAAAGGTCACAACGAGCGTCGCTTCGGCATCAAGTGGGAGGCGCCGGGACCGCGCCTCCGTGAAATGATCCTCTGCATTCGCGCGATCTGGGATTGTTGGCAGAACGGTACGCGGCCGAGCTTCGAGGGCGATCACTATCGCTTCACGTTGATGACGCCGTTCTTCAGCCCGGGACCGATCGCGCACCCGAACGTGCCGATCTGGATCGCCGGTGTGAACACCTACATGTGCGAGCTGGCGGGCGAGGTGTGCGAGGGCTTTCACGTCCACCCCTTCCATTCGATTCGCTACCTGAAGGAGTCGTTGCTGCCGGAGGTCGAGCGCGGGATCGCGAAGGGCCATCGGAACCGCGGCGACGTCACGCTCGCGACGAGTGCCTTCGTGATCGCCGGGGACACCGACGAGGAGATCGAGCGCGCCAAGGACCCGGTGCGGATGCAGATTGCATTCTACGCCTCGACCCGCACCTACGTGCGCGTGCTCGAGAGCCACGGCTGGGGCGATACGTGCACCCGCCTGAACGAGAAGGCCGCCAAGGGAGACTGGGGTGGCATGGCGAGCGAGATCACCGACGAGATGCTCGACGTCTTCGCGGTGACCGCGCGCTGGGACGACGTCGCCGCCAAGGTCCGCGCGCGCTACACGGGCCTCCTCGATCGCGTGGCGCTCTACCTTCCATTCCGCCCAGGCGCGGACACCGAGCGCTGGCGATCGATCGTGCGCGCCTTCGCTTGAAACGTCTGCGTCTCGGCAGCGGCGTCCGAATCGTCTTCGGCACGGAGCGCGGACGCCGGGTCGTGACGGTCGAAGGGGCCGGGCTGGCAGAGGCGGAGCGCCGGCAGCTCCGGAAGCTCTTGGTACCGCTCGCGATCCGGACCGGCGTCGTCACGATCAGGCGCGACTGGCTCGGGCGGCAGCGCGTCGGCTTCAGCCGCGAGATTCCGGAGCCGATCCAGCAGGTGGTCCGCAACCTCGTGGGCAACTTGGCCCGCTTGCGCTCGCTCTGACACACGCACTGTGCCGCGCCCGGTACCGTCATCGCGCCGACGGTCCGAAAGCCCAGTATCGGCGGCCTTTCTCCGCTGGCACGAACATCGCTTTGAAGGTCTATGTCCGCGGCGAGCGGAACATCATGCCTGAACCGACACCGACCCCCGCTTCTTCAACCTCCTCCTCCTCCTCCCCCGCTTTCGACTTTCCGCTCGCCGCGGGCGCCACGTTGCTCATTCTGGTTGGCTACCTCGAGCCCGCTGCCCGTATCCCCGCGGGTGCGCTCACCCTCTCCACCCTCCTGCTTCTGTTGCTCGGCGCCGTGCGCCGCCGTAACGCGTTGGCTCGTCCCCCCCGGGCCTGACGCGGCGGCGGTTCGCGGCGCCGAGTGTTCCACCGCCCTACTCGAGCAACGTCCGAGCGCGCTCGAAGATCCCCGCCAACATGGGAACCGTCAGCCGCCCCGTCTGCGTGTTCTGACGGCTCGGATGATACGACGCGATCACCACCACCGATCCAATCGTCGTTTCGACCCCGTGCCCGAAGCGCGGCAACGGCCGCGGGAGCACGACACCGCGCGCCCGCTCCGTCGCGAGGACCGCGGCAAACCCGATCTGGCCGAGCGCCAGGACGACGCGCACGCGCATCAGCCGCGCGCGCTCGCGAATGAGATAGCCGCGACAGCGCTCCAACTCGTCGACGGTAGGACGGTTGTCGGGCGGCGCGCAGCGCGCCGCTGCGGTGATGTAGGCGTCCGTCAGGCGGAGGCCGTCGTCACGCCGCTCCGACGTCGGGAGGCTGGCGAAGCCGGCCCCGTGCATCGCCCGCATGAGCCAGTGCCCACTGTCGTCGCCGGTGAACATCCGGCCCGTTCGGTTACCGCCGTGGGCCGCCGGCGCGAGCCCGACGACCAAGAGGCGCGCGCGGGGATCACCGAAGCCTGGGAGCGGCCGACCCCAATACGTGTCCTCGCGAAACTGCCGACGTTTCAGGCGGGCGATCGCCTCCCGATGTGCCACCAACCGCGGACACGCTCGGCAGCCGACGATCTCATCGGCGAGCGTTCGCAGCGTCTCTCGCGGAGGATCAGTCGCCGACGTAGCGGACCTGGTTGCGATCGACCAAGACCAGAGCCGGAATCTCGCGATCGCTGAGGCCGTGTTTCACCGCGAGGTGCTCGACGAAGACCGCGCGAGTCCGAAAACCCTGCTCGTGCGGCCGACAGAAGTACGGCGCCGGTTGATTGATCGTGACCACCCCCGGCACCGCATGATGCGAGCCGCCGAACGGAAAGACGACGCTGGTGTCGTAGTTGTCGACCGGGACGTCGACGAAAAGATCGGTCCGTGGGTCACCGCGGTGGCCCATCCGGACGTCGCCGCCGAGCGCGGGGACTGCCACCATCAACGCGAGCACCAGGGGGAAGACCGTTCCACGCATCGCGCTCGAGTATGCCAGTCGGTTTCCCACCTCGGAATCGTCATTCGCACGCGTGTCACTTGTTCCCGCCCCACGTGCCGAGGCGCGTGGCCGTTTCCGCCGCGCGCTCCCACAACAACTCCACGGCTTGATCGGGATTCCAACGCCCTGCCATCTCGCCCGGCAAGAGCATGTGCGTCGCGCGCGGCGCTTGCTGCAGCGTCTCGTCGAGGAAGGGATAGCGCGCGACCCACCCCGGCACCTGCGAATCCGAGAAGTAGGGGAGCGAAATGGCCGCGGCGCCACGCTGATCGACGCGCGAGTGACTGAGCTCGGCGGCCTTGTACCGTCGGATGTCGCGGGCGGTGTCGTGATACCCGAAGATCTCGGCGACGACGTCGCGCACGGCTGCGCTGCCTTCGCCTTCGATGTGGAGCGCGGCGATGGCGTTCCGCGCCTCGTCGATCCGGCGCTCGTAGGTGGCGAGCGGCACGACGAGACGCGCTGCCTCGTCGACGGCACCGAGCACGGCCGCAGCCGCGACGGCTTTGGCCGCGAGCTCTGCGGACGCATCGGCGCGCGCGGGCAAGGCGGCGGCGCGTGCGACGGGAGATGGAACCGGCGTCGGACGCGTCACCGGGGGAACGACTACCGGCGCGGCGGCGACGGGCGTGTCCGCAGTCGGTGCGTCAGCCTTGCCGGCGACGCCGGGGGGAGCGGCCCCGATCGCGCTTTCGGAGGGGGCGCTCGGGAGCGCGAGCGCGAAGAGCTGCCCTTCGCGTTCGGCAGCGAGCAGCAAGACGAGACCTTTGGCCCTGGTCACCACCGCAACCGCTTCGAGGTCGGCGCAACGGAGGGTCCGACGGTCGTTGGCCTGACGGATGACGTCACCGGGTCGCAACGAGGTCGATGGTGCACCAGAGCGCACTACGGTGAGGCGTTCATTTACGCCGCCGAGCCCCGACGACTCCTCGACCGTCAATGAAAACGCGGCAGGAAGATCGCAGGTGGTGCCGGCCCACGTGTTTTCCTGGGCCAGCATCGAGGTCGTCACGGCGAACGCCATGGCCAGTAGACGACGATTTGTCACGCTCACGTGAGTCATGTTCCCCCCCTTTTTTCTGCGACCTCTCCCCTGTCTTGGGAATTGTCGAATGACACCGACTCCACTAGGTTCCTTCGCGAGCGGCGGATCTGCCGCAGAAGCTCTCGCAACCAAACTGGCAACGGGATGGGCGCGAGTGGGGCGGAGGGAAAAGGGGGCCCTCCGCCCCGGTTTTTTTTGGTGCCGCCGATTCGTCGCATCGCGCGCGCCTACAGACCACAGCGTTCGCAGCTTTGCCAGTCGGCTGCTACTCGTGACCCGTGACGACGGTTCCGAGTCAGAGTGCCGACGGCGTCCGCTGGGATCTGCGCGAGCTCTATGACGGACCCGCGGATCCGCGGATCGAATCCGACCTCGCCGCGACGGTCGAGCGCGCCGAGGCCTTCGTCACGGAATGGCACGGGCGTCTCCCCACGATCACGGCGCCCTCGCTGCGCGCCTCCCTCGCCGAGTACGAAGCGATCCAGCAACTGGCGCAGCGCCCGGGCTTCTACGCGTCGCTGCTCACCGCGATGGACTCGCAGGATCCCGTCGCGCTCGCGCTCGAGCAGCGAACGGCCGAAGCGCAGAGTGAGCTCCGGGCCCGGCTCGTGTTCTTCGAGCTCGAGATCCTGGCGCTCGACGATGCCCGCGCAAACCTGCTCATCGCCGACCCCGCGCTCGCCACGTACGCGCATTTTCTGACCCAGCTCCGCCGCTTCAAGCCGCACGTGTTGAGCGAGCCCGAGGAGCGCGTCCTCACACGGAAGGAGCTGAGCGGGAAAACCGCGTTCGTCCAGCTCTACGACGAGATCTCAGGAGCGCTGCGCTTCGAGATCGACGGGAAGGACGTCACCGAGGGTGAGGTCCTGTCCCTGCTCCACCACCCGGATCGCGAGCGCCGCCGGAACGCCCTGACCGCCCTCCTCGAGCCCTATGCGGCCGCTCGTTTACCCCTCACCGCCATCTTCAACGCGCTGTTGCTCGACCATCGGGTCGACTGCGAGATGCGGCGCCACGCCGACGTTACCGATCCGACGCATCTCGCGAACGAGGTCGCCCCCGTGATCGTCTCGACGATGATGGACGCCGTCGACCGTCACCGGCCGACGATTCAGCGCTTTCTCCGCCTGAAAGCGCGTCTCCTGGGCCTGCCCCGCCTCGGTATCGCCGACGTCTACGCGCCGCTCGACGCGACGAGCGTCGCCGTGCCGTGGCCCGCCGGTCGCGCGACGGTGCTCGACGCCTTCGCCCGCTTCGATGGTGGGCTCGCGACGATCGCAACCGAGCTGCTCGACCGGGCTCACGTCGACGCCGAGGTGCGCGCACGCAAGCGCTCAGGGGCGTTTTGCGCCGCGCTCGGACCGGACCACGCGCCCTACGTGCTCTCCACGTATACGGAAACCAACCGCGACGTCGCGACGCTGGCGCACGAGCTCGGACACGCGGTGCACTACGTGCTCGCGCGCCACCAGACCCCCTTGCACTACGATCCGCCGTTGGTCCTCGCCGAAACCGCTTCGGTCTTCGCCGAGATGCTGGTGACGGACCATCTCCTGAGCGGCACGACCGATCGCGACGCGCGCCGGCGCCTGTTGGTCGAGACCCTCGACGAAATCTACGGCACGGTGTTTCGCCAGCACGCGCTCACCCGCTTCGAGATGGCGGCACACGCGGCCCGCCGCGATCACCGCCTCGACTACGACGAGATCTGCGATCTCTGGATGGCGGAGCAAACGCGACTCTTCGGCGACAGCGTCGACGTCGCCCCCGTGTATCGCGCCGGCTGGAGCTACATCCCGCACTTCATCCACAGCCGTTTCTATTGCTACTCGTACGCGTTCGGCGAGCTGCTGACGCTGGCGCTCTTTCAACGGTACAAGGACGAAGGACGGGCCTTCGTGCCTGCCTACCTGGAGCTGTTGAGTGCCGGCGGCAGTGCGGCGCCCGACGTGCTCGCGGGACGGCTCGGGTTCGATCTGCGCTCCGCGGATTTCTGGGATCGCGGTTGTGCCGCCATCACGCACATGGTGGACGAGCTCGAGCAGAGCTGAACGAGACGACGAGCGGCGGCACCGACGGATCAGTCGGCCACGCGCCTCCGGCTGCGGCCGCTTCCCATCCGACGAGATCCGCGAGCAATGCCGACACCTCCACGCCCATGAACGTGGGACGGTGGGGCGCGAGCTTCTCGCGCCCAGCCGCGAAGAGCGACACGGCGCCGCGTGGGTTCGCGTGGGCGAGGTGGTGCAGCGCGACGGCGATCTGAATCAGCCCCTGCACCGCCGATCGTTCCGGATCGGCAAGCTCGAGCCAGATCGCTTCGAGGACCTCGTGCACCTCGAAGTAGAGCCCGACTCGAAACAGCACGGCCGCTTCGCCGAGGGCACGGTCGAGGGGTGGCACCGTAGACGGCACCTCGCGGCGACAGGCCTCTGCTGCTGTCACGCCGGCTTCCAACCGGCGAATCGTCAGGGCAACCTCGTCGGGTGCCCAGCTGCCGGTTTGGACGAGATCCCGCAACGCCGCCAATGCCGCATCGTCAGCGAGGGCTCCGACGATCGCCGCGGCGACACGATCGCGCACGGCCAGGCTTCGGCTGACCAACAGCGGCGACGTCACGGCACGAAGAGCTGCGCAATCTGGTCGGCCTGCCCTGCCGCGTCGGCACGGCCGAGCGTGAAGAGCTGGCGAGTGTAGCTGCCGTCGAAGAGCACGTACGAGAGCAAATCGGCCTCGCCTTCCGGCACCCCATGCGCCGCCGAGCGCATGATCAGATCGGCCACCAGGCGCGCCGGACTGAGCGAACGAGAGCGCTCGGAGTAGCAGCGCCCGGCGAGCTTGCCGAGATCCTCCGACGGCCGGATCACGCAGTCCTGGATCACGCGATAGTTCGTGCCGCGCGTGGCGCGGATGATCTCGTTGATCTTCGGGAGAAACTCCGCGCCGAAGGCCTGCTCGCCTCCTTGCAGCAAGGCGTTCATGAGGCGCATGCGTTGCAGGTCGTAGTCGATGTG
The DNA here is from genome assembly GCA_039917665.1 of Binatia bacterium. GTDB lineage: Bacteria > Desulfobacterota > Binatia > UTPRO1 > UTPRO1 > UTPRO1. The sequence continues at coordinate 12,440 of JBDSJB010000099.1, read as the reverse complement.
ATCGAGCATCATCGCGTTCAGTACTTTGCCGATGAGATACGCCGGATTACCGTACGCGGTCTCGCGCGGGCTCGGCATGGCCGCTTCGCTTTCGGCGTCGGGCGGGTGGCGCAGAGCCACCAGCAAGAGACGGTCGGCACCGAGACGCAGGGCGGGAGACAGCGGCGTGTTCAAGCGGAGCCCGCCATCGCAATAGAAATGCCGACCGATCCGTACCGCCGGAAACAGGAGTGGAATCGCCGCGGACGCCAGGATGTGCGACGGCCCGATCCCGGAGGAACGCGCGATCACGTACGGATCGTATTCCCACGCCTTCAGGCTCACCCGCGCGCCGTCGACGAAGACGACCGCCCTCCCCGACGCGATCTCCGTGCACGAGATGCAGAGCACCTGCCGCGACGCACGCAGGTTGCTCCGCAACTGACGCCACGGGATCTGCCGCAACACCATTTCCTCGAGCGCGCTCGTGTCGAGGAGTCCTGGCAGCCGCGTCGGCAGCCGCGCACCTGCGGCCGGGGTGCTCGTCAGGAACGGGATGCTGAACAGCCGCGACGGGATGCGCAGGAGGTCGCCGACGCTCAGTCGATAGACCCGCTCGAGCGACATGGAGTCCCATGTCGACGTGAGCCGGGCGACGCGCGTTGCCGCATCCTCCTGCAGCGTCGCGGTCCAGTAGGCGGCATGAATCGCCCCCACGGACGCCCCACTCACGATGTCGAAGGACGGCATGAAGCCGAGGCGCTTCGGCAGGTCCTCGATCAGGAATGCGAGAACCCCAGCCTCGTAAGCACCGCGGGCGCCGCCTCCGGCCAGGACCAGGGCGACGCGGGGGTGACCATCGGGAGCTCCGCCTACGCGGTGAGCCTCAGGGTCAATCATGGCCGCTCAAAAAAATGGCCCCGGCGAATAGCCGGGGCCTGATCTTCGAAAGAGCGGGTGAAGGGCTTCGAACCCTCGACCCCGACCTTGGCAAGGTCGTGCTCTAGCCAACTGAGCTACACCCGCAGAAGGGCGGCACCATATGGAGGTCATTGCGACCTGTCAACATTGGCACCACCATCCGCGACGTGGCGCGCGCGCACGGTCCGAAAGACGCGCAAGTGGTAGTCGACCGCCGACCAAACGCCCATCACGACGGCGATCCACAAGAAATAGACGCCGCCGAGATGGAAATCGACGTGCAGGTAGCGCCCGTGCAGCAAGAGCCCGGTCAGCGCGAAGATCTGGAAGATCGTCTTGTACTTCCCAAGCTCCTCAGCCCCGAGTGTGATTCCCTCGCTCGACGCGATGCTACGCAGGCCCGTCACGGCGATCTCGCGACCGACGATCAGCACGACGAGCCAACTCGGCACCCGCGGCTCACATACGCCTACCGTCTCGGGCAGGCACGGCATCGCGACGATCATGATGAGCACCGAGACGACGAGGAGCTTGTCGGCGAGCGGATCGAGGAACTTGCCGAGCGTGGTGACGATCCCGTGCTTCCGCGCGAGATAGCCGTCGTAATAGTCGCTGAGGGAGCCGAGGACGAAGAGGATTGCGGCAACCACGCCCGCGAACGCCCCAGGATCGCGCAACAGAACGACCAGCACCGGGACGAGGGCAATGCGAAACAAGGACAGCAGATTCGGCGTGTTCCAGAGCTGATTTACCGCAATCCGCCGAGACGGCGACTCCTCCGTCGTCATCGTCGTCCCGCCGGGCGGCGTCGCAGTCCCGACAGGCAGCGACCGTTCACCGAGCGCTGGCGATGGTCTGTTGCAGGTAGTCCTGCCGGAAGCGCAGAACGCGATGCACGTAGTTGCGGGTTTCTTGGAACGGCGGCACGCCACCGTATTGGTCGACGTAGCCCTCGCCCGCATTGTAAGCCGCGAGCGCGAGCACCACGTTGTTGCGGTAGCGATCGAGCAGCATTCGGAGATGCTGGACGCCCCCGTCGATGTTTTGCAGGGGCTCGTGAACGTTCGTCACGCCGTGCATCTGGGCCGTCCCCGGCATCAGTTGCATGAGCCCGCGGGCACCCGCCGGCGACACCGCGTTCGGCTGGAAACCCGACTCGGCTTTGATGACGGCCTTCACGAGCGCCGTCTCGACGTTGTAGCGCCGCGAGACGTTCGCGATGATCGGATCGAAGGCTCGCGACTCGACCCGCATGCGGCTCGGGTCGACCCGATACGACGGGAACGCGCTGATCCCCGGAAGCGCGCTGATACTCGGCATCTCCCGGATGACGACCCGGTAGAAGCGTTTGTCGGTCGGGACGTTGGTGTAGTGAATCGTCCCGTAGCGATCGACGCGCTTGTAGATGTCGGCCGACGATTCGGCCACATGGCCGAAGATGAGCCCGATGCTCAAGGCTCCCGCGAATGCGACCACCACCCGGCGCCTGCCCCAACCCACCGCCATTGCGATGCACCATAGTCACCACGACTGTGACCCGTCAATGCGTATTCGTCGACGGGCGTGCTCGGACATCGTGCCGAGTCAGATTCCTGACCCGGAGAGGATCGTATCGCGCTGCCAGCGCACATCGTCGCGGTCGGGGTAATCGATCGTGTAGTGCAAGCCGCGGCTCTCGCGGCGCGCCATCGCGCAGCGGACGATCAGCTCGGCGACCGTCGCGATGTTCCGTAGCTCGAGCAAGTCACCCGTCACGAGGAAGTCCCAGTAGTACTCGCGGATCTCGTCCTGGAGCATGGCGATGCGCTTTCGCGCACGCTCCAACCGGCGGGTGGAACGCACGATGCCGACGAAGTTCCACATGGTGCGCCGGACCTCGTCCCAGTTCTGCGCCACGACGACCGACTCGTCACTGTTGACGGCCGTGCCCGTGTTCCATTCGGGGAGCGTCGGCGGCGTGGTTGGATCGTCCGCCAGCCTAGCGACGGCGTGAAGCGCCGCGCGATGTCCGAATACCAATCCCTCGAGCAGTGAGTTCGAGGCGAGCCGATTGGCGCCATGGAGGCCGGTCATCGCCACCTCGCCGCACGCATACAGGCGCGGGATCGACGTCCGGCCGTCCTGGTCGGTCGCCACGCCGCCGCACAAATAGTGGGCAGCCGGCACGACCGGCATCCACTGCCGCGTCGGGTCGATGCCGAGCTCGCGACAGCGTCGGACGATGTTCGGGAAGCGCTCTTCCGTCCATGCGGCGGGCTGATGCGTGATGTCGAGAAACACGTGCTCGAAGCCGTGGACCTTCATTTCGTGATCGATGGCGCGCGCGACGACATCGCGGGGGGCGAGCTCGGCATCGCGATGATATCGCTCCATGAAGAACGAGCCGTCGGGCAAACGGAGGCGTGCCCCTTCCCCTCGCAGCGCTTCGGAGATCAAAAATGACTTGGCCTGCGGGTGGTAGAGACACGTCGGGTGAAATTGGAAGAACTCGAGATTGCCGACGGTGGCGCCAGCGCGATAGGCGATCGCGACGCCGTCGCCCGTCGCGACGTCGGGGTTGGTCGTGTAAAGATAGACCTTCCCTGCCCCACCCGTGCACAAGACGGTGGCGCGGGCGCGGATCGCTCGCACCCGACCCGATACGCGGTCGAAGACGTAGGCGCCCCAACAGGTCGGGGGATCCGGAGCGCGACCGCGTTTGCGATCGATCAAGAGATCGACAGCCAACGCGTTCTCGAACACCGTCACGTTCGGATGGCCGTGGAGCGCCACCGTGAGCGCGCGCACCATCTCCTGACCCGTCAAGTCGCCCGCGTGCAACACCCGACGGCGGGAGTGACCACCTTCCCGCCCGAGGTCGTACTCGCGCGCAGCACCCTCCCCATGGGCGTCGAATCGGGTGCCCAGCGCGATGAGCTCGCGAATCCGGTCGGGTCCCTCGCGGACGACCATCTGGACGACGTCCTCATGACAGAGTCCGGCTCCGGCAACGAGCGTGTCGTCGGCGTGCGCCTCGAAAGAGTCCTCGGCGTCCCACACCGTCGCGACGCCGCCCTGCGCGTACGACGAGTTGCTTTCGCCGCTACGGTCCTTGGTCACGATCATGACGCGACCGTGCTCGGCGACCCGGAGCGCGAACGTCAGCCCCGCGATCCCACTGCCGATGACCAGGAAGTCGCAGGACTCGTCGGCGGGGACCATCGGTCAGCTTTTCAGCGTTCGTCCTGCGCTTCGAACAGGACGAGCTGGCGAGGAGTGCCGGTGTCCTCGAACGGCACCGGGTAGCGCCCCGTAAAGCACGCGTCACAAAAGCCTGGCTGGGTACCGCCGAGATAGGCGTACATCCCTTCCTCGCTCAGGTACGCGAGCGAGTCTGCCGTCACGTAGCGGCGGATCTCGTCGACGTCGTGCGACGACGCGATCAGCTCCGCGCGCGTCGGCGTGTCGATCCCGTAGTAACAGGGATTCGTCGTCGGCGGAGAGCTGATGCGGAGGTGCACTTCCTTGGCTCCCGAGTCGCGAATCATCTTCACGATCTTCCGACTCGTCGTGCCGCGCACGATCGAATCGTCGACCACCACCACACGTTTGCCCTCGAGGACGTTCCGCTGGGCGTTCAACTTCACCTTGACGCCGAAGTGACGGATGGCATCGCGGGGCTCGATGAACGTGCGGCCGACGTAGTGATTGCGGATCAGGCCCATCTCGAATGGAATACCGGCCGCCTCGGCATAGCCAATCGCGGCGGGTACGCCCGAGTCGGGCACGGGAATGACGATGTCGGCTTCGACTCCCGATTCGCGCGCGAGCGTACGGCCGAGCTCCTTCCGCGCTTGATACACACTGCGACCGAAGACGATCGAATCGGGACGAGCGAAGTAGATGTGCTCGAAAATGCATTTCGCGCCTGGTGCCTTGGCCAGCGGATGGTAGGACACGAGGCCGGCGTCGCTCATCACGACCATTTCGCCGGGCTCGATCTCGCGCTCGTACTCGGCGTCGACGAGGTCGAGCGCGCACGTTTCCGAGGCGACGACCCAGGCCCCTTTCACGCGTCCGAGGACGAGCGGACGAAATCCATTGGGATCGCGCACGGCGATCAGCTTGTCCGGAGCGAGAAACACCAGCGAATAGGCGCCGCGCACCTGCCGGAGCGCCTCGACGACGCGGTCCTCGAGCGTATCGGCCGTCGCCGCGGCGATCAGGTGAATGATCACCTCGGTGTCGACCGTCGATTGGAAGATCGACCCGCGCTCCTCGAGCTCGGCCCGGAGACGCTCGGCATTCACGAGATTGCCGTTGTGGGCGAGCGCCAGACCGCCGCGTCCGTACTCCACCACGAGCGGCTGCGCGTTCTTCAGATGCTGTGAGCCACCCGTCGTCGAATAACGGTTGTGCCCGATCGCCGCGCGTCCGCGCAGTCGACGGATGATCGCCTCGGGAAAGATGTCCGTGACGAGGCCGAGGCCACGATGCGAGACGAGGGCCTGCCCATCGGACGACACGATGCCCGCGGCCTCCTGGCCGCGATGTTGCAGCGCGCACAGTCCGAGATAAGCGAGATTCGCCGCCTCGTCGTGCCCGAAGACACCGACGACGCCGCACTTCTCACGAAAGCCCCCTTCAGTGGGCATCGCTTCCGAGTATCACGCCGCTGCCGACCCAGCGAGCGCCTTTGTCAGAGCGCTACGCCAACACTCCCGAAGCGTCGCCACGTCGACGCCGACGAGATCGCCGATCTCGAGCACCTTTCCGCGTACCTCCCCGATCACGGAGATCGGAACGTCTTCTCGACGCGCGATTTCCCGGAGGCGCGTCAGGTGTCTTCGGCGGACCGAGACGATCATGCGTGCGTGGCTCTCGCCGAAGAGCAGCGCATCGGGTCGGAAGCCGCCTTCGAGCTCGATCCGCGCACCGAGCGGCGCGGTCGTCTCACTCGTGATGCAGCACTCTGCGAGGGCGACGGCGAGCCCGCCCTCGGCCACGTCGTGCGCGGATCGCAACAGCCCTTCCCGCGCCGACGCCACCACGGCGCGAATCAGCCGGCGCTCGATCTCGAGGTCGATCCACGGGACGCCACCACGCACCTGATGGTGGACGACCGCGAGATACTCGCTACTGCCGAGCTCTTCGCGGTTGCGCCCAAGCAGGACAATCGCATCACCTTCGCTCTTGAACCATTGCGTAACGTGCTGACTCGCATCTTCCAGAAGACCGACCATGCCGATCACCGGCGTGGGGGGAATGCTGCGACCTTCGGTCTCGTTGTAGAAGCTGACGTTCCCGCTGATGACCGGCGTTCCGAACGCGAGGCAGGCGTCGCGGAGACCCGCGACCGCTTGTTGGAACTGCCACATGACTTCGGGTTTCTCGGGGCTGCCGAAGTTCAGGCAGTTGGTGACCCCGATCGGCTCTGCGCCGCTGGCCGCAAGATTCCGCGCCGCCTCCGCGACCGCGCTCACGGTGCCGACGTAGGGATCGACGAGACAGAGCCGACTGTTGCAGTCGACGGTCATCGCAATCGCCTTTTCGGTTCCGGGGAGCCGGACGACCGCCGCATCCGAACCGGGTCGCACGACGGTGCCGCCACCGACATAGGCGTCGTACTGTCGGTAGACCCACTCGCGCGAGCAGAGGTTCGGCGATTCCATCAAACGCAGCAACGTTTGATTGTAATCCGTCGGCTCGGGCAGATCCTTCAAGTTCAACTTCCCGTCGTCGGAAGCGTGCGGCTCCGCCGCGGGCCGATCGTACGCGGGCGCGTCGTCGGTGAGCGGCTCGATCGGCAGATCGACGACCAGCTTCCCCTCGAACGTGCACCGCAGACGTTTCGTATCGGTGACGTGCCCAATGACGGCCGCTTCGAGATCCCACTTGGAGAAGATCGCGCGCACGGCGTCTTCCGAGCCCTGATGCAAGACCAGCAGCATTCGCTCCTGCGACTCGGAGAGGAGAATCTCGTACGGCGTCACACCGCTCTCGCGCAGCGGCACGAGCGACAGGTCGAGATCGAGACCGGTGCCCCCGCGTGAGGCCATCTCGGTCGACGAGGACGTCAGGCCGGCGGCGCCCATATCCTGGATCGCGACGAGGTGGTGGCTGAGCTCGGGCGACATGAGCTCGAGGCAGGCTTCCAGCAGGAGCTTTTCGGTGAAGGGATCACCGACCTGCACGGTTGGGCGCTTACTCTCCGATTCGGCGTCGAACTCCGCCGACGCGAGTAAGCTCGCACCGTGGATGCCGTCGCGACCAGTGCGCGAGCCGACATACATCACGGGATTGCCGACGCCGGTCGCGCGAGCGCGAAAAATCCGATCGGCCTTCACGACGCCGAGCGTGAACGCGTTCACCAGAATGTTGTGATCGTAACCCGGGTCGAACGACACCTCGCCGCCGACCGTCGGAACCCCGATGCAATTGCCGTAGTGCCCGATGCCGCCGACGACCCCCCGCACCAAGAACCCCGTGCGCGGATGGTCGATCGCACCGAAGCGGAGCGAGTTGAGGTTGGCGATCGGACGCGCGCCCATCGTGAAGATGTCGCGCAAGATTCCGCCGACACCCGTCGCTGCCCCCTGGAACGGCTCCACGAACGAAGGATGATTGTGGCTTTCGATCTTGAAGACGACGGCGAGACCGTCGCCGACGTCGATCGCGCCTGCGTTCTCGCCTGGGCCCTGCAGCACGCGGGGTCCGGTCGTCGGAAGGCCACGCAGATGGATACGCGAGCTCTTGTAGCTGCAGTGCTCCGACCACATGACCGAGAAGACGCCGAGCTCTTCGAGCGTCGGAGCGCGTCCGAGCGTCGACTCGATGCGCTCGTATTCCGCGGCCGAGAGCCCGTGCTGCAACGCGATGTCGGCGGTGATCTTCATGTCACGGACCGGAGAGGACCTTCGAGCTCGTGGGGACGGCAGGCGTCTCGGCTGTTCCGCCCTGCGCCGCGATGATGGACAAGAAGATCTTACGGCCGTCCTCTCCGCCCACCAGCCACTCGCACGCATGCTCCGGGTGAGGCATCAAGCCAAAAACGTTGCCGCGCGCGTTCCGAATGCCCGCAATCGCACCCAGCGAACCGTTGGGATTGGCTTCCGGCGTCACCCGACCTTCGGCATCGGTGTACCGCAGCACGATCTGGCGGCCAGCTTCGAGGCTCCGCAGCGTGGCGTCGTCGGCGATGTAGCAGCCTTCGCCATGCTTGATCGGAATGTCGAGCACATCCCCCCGTCGGCAGCGATTGGTGAAGTGGGTGTCGGCCTCTTCCACGCGGACGTGCACACGTCGGCACGAGAATCCGAGCTCGCGATTGCGGATCAGCGCACCCGGCAGCAGTCCAGCCTCGCAGAGAATCTGGAAACCATTACAGATCCCGAGCACCATGCCGCCGCCCTGCGCAAAAGCTTCGACGGCTCGCATGATCGGTGACAAACGCGCGACCGCACCGCAACGCAGGTAATCGCCGTACGAGAACCCGCCGGGAAGGACGACGCAGTCGAGACCGTCGACGCTCTCATCCTTGTGCCACAAGCGAACGACGGATTCGCCGAGGAGTCGCTCCAGGACGAACGCCGTCTGCGCGTCGTCGTTGGATCCGGGGAACGTGATCACACCCCAGCGCATGCGTCAGTCGACCGGTGCCGCGTCGATCTCGAAGCGGAAATCTTCGATCACGCGATTGGCGAGGAGGCGATCGCACATCTCACGCAGCCGCACCTCGGCACTTTCGCGGCTCACGTCGGCGAGACGCACCTCCATGTATTTGCCGATCCGGACGTCCCCGACTTCGGGATAGCCCAGCGTGTGCAAGGAGTGCTGAACGGCCTTCCCTTGCGGATCCAACACGCCCGCCTTGGGCGTCACATACACGCGCGCCAGCCAACCCATGATGCCACCCTCGTCACCCGGAAAGGAGCTTCGCTGCAGCAAGAAGATCGGCATCGACGTTGCGAACAGGCTTTGGGGCCAGCTCCTCGGAGAGGAGAAGGCATGCGTCGATGATGTCGGTCATTTGGCCCCCCCACGTGGCTTCCGAACCGTGGGCCGTTGGCGCGATTGCCGCTGCCGTGCGCGACCACTGGTACCCAAGCCACGCCGAAAGAGCAAGTCGAGGTGATCGAGATGACGTGCCGGATCGAGGAGACGCTCGAGATCGCGCGACGAAAGACGCAGGCGAATCTCGGGCTCCGCCCCGAGCGCCTCACGAAAGGTCGACTGGCCGGCGAGTGACGCATGCGCTGCGCGTTGCACCCAGCGATAGGCATCCTGTCGGGCTGCGCCCTTTTGCACGAGCGCGAGCAGGAGATTCTCCGACAACACGACGCCTCCGTGGAGGTCGAGATTGGCGCGCATGCGATCTGGGCGGACGACGAGATTCTCGATCACGCCCGTCATGCGCGCCAGCATGAAGTCGAGCGCGATCGTCGCGTCCGGCGCGATGACGCGCTCGACCGAGGAATGGCTGATGTCGCGTTCGTGCCAGAGCGCAACGTCCTCGAGCGCTGCACCAGCGTACGCGCGGAGCAAACGCGCCAGGCCGGTGACGTTCTCCGACAAGATCGGATTCCGTTTGTGCGGCATCGCGGAGGAGCCCTTCTGCCCCACCGTGAAAGGCTCTTCCGCTTCGCCCACCTCGGTACGTTGCAGGTGACGAATCTCGAGCGCGATGCGTTCAATCGACGCACCGAGGACGGCGAGCGTCGAAAAGAAGGCCGCGTGGCGATCGCGCGCGACGACTTGCGTGGCCACCGGCTCCGCCGCGAGACCGAGGCGTTTCATGACGTAGGTCTCGACGTCGGGCGACACGTTGCCGAAGACGCCGACGGCGCCCGAAAGCGTTCCGACCGCGATTTCATTCCCCGCCGTCACCAAGCGAGCCCGATTGCGCACCGCTTCGGCGTGCCAGCTGGCCACTTTCACGCCGAACGTCACGGGCTCGGCGTGCATGCCGTGCGTCCGGCCGATCATGAGCGTGGTCTTGTGCGCGAGCGCAAGGCGATGGAGCGCCGCGATCAACCGCTCCTGCCCCTCCAGCAACACCTTGGTCGCGGCCTGCAGCTGCAACGCGAACCCCGTGTCCAGCACGTCGGACGACGTGAGACCGAGGTGCAAAAAGCGCCCGTCCGGGCCGACCGTCTCCGCCACCTGCGTCACGAAGGCGATGATGTCATGCTTCACCTCGGCCTCGAGCACGGCGATTCGCTCCGCGTCGATGCGGGCGCGGCGCCGAATCGTCTTGACCGCGCTCTTCGGCACCTCACCGCGTTCGGCGAGCGCCTCGCACGCGAGAATCTCGATCTCGAGCCAGCGGCCGTAGCGTGCCGCATCCGTCCAGATCTCGCCCATCGCCGGGCGCGTGTAGCGACTGATCATGACAAAAGTCCCCCAAACACTCCGCGGTCGATGCCCTTTCCGCGCACATTGCCGAGGAGCACCAGCGCGCACGTATCGGGCGTGAAGAGGCGTGTAGCCAGCGCCATGATCTCGTCGTTGCTGACCGCCTCGATCCGACCGGCAATCTCGGCGCTCGAGACCTGGTGGCCGAAATACATTTCGTTGAGCGCGAGACGCTCCATACGCTGATCGGAGGTTTCGAGCCCGAGCAGCAATGTCCCCTTGAGCTTGCCCTTCGCCCGCGCGAGCTCGGCATCCGGTACGCCGGTGGTACGAATCCGTTTCAGCTCGCTGATGACGATCTCGACGACTTCCGGAACCCATTGCGGCCGAGTGCCAGCGGCAATGCCGAAGTATCCGGTGTCGCGATAGGAGCAGAGAAACGAATCGATCGAGTAGGCCCTGCCCCGCCGCTCGCGGATTTCCTGGAACAGCCGCGAGCTCGGACTGTCGCCGAGCGTGGAGTTCAGAACCACCGCCGCATCGCGGTCGGCGTCCATAACCGAAACCCCACGGGTCGCGAGACAGAGTTGCACCTGCTCCAGTTTCCGCCGATGCACGGTGACCCCGGGCTGCAGAATCGGTCGCTCGGTATCTTCGAGGGGCGCATGGCCCGTGAGTCCACCAAACAGCGCGGCGATTTCATCGACGAGACGACCGTGCTCGACGTCTCCGGCGGCCGCGATCACGATGCGGTCGGGCCGATAACGCGATCCCACCCATGCGCGACATGCCTCGCGATCGAAGGTCGCGACCGATTCGCGCGTCCCGCAGACGGGACGCCCGAGTGCGTGCGCCGGCCAATACGCCTGATGGAACAGGTCGTTGATGAGGTCGTCTGGCGTGTCCTCGATCTGCGCGATCTCCTCGAAGACGACGTCCTTCTCGCGCGCGATTTCTTCGGGTGCGAACTGCGAGGACAGGAAGACGTCACTCAGCAGATCGATGGCGAGACCGGCATGCTCGCCTAGGACCTTCGCGTAGTAGCAGGTGTGCTCGCGATCGGTGTCGGCGTTGAGCAGCCCGCCCACGGCGTCGATCTCTTCGGCGAGCTCAGCGGCGGTTCGTCGCTCGGTCCCCTTGAAGAAGAGATGCTCGAGAAAATGCGACAGACCGTTTTGCGCCGCCGACTCGTAGCGCGATCCGCTTTCGACCCAGATGCCGATCGTCACGGATACCATTCCGGGGATGCGCTCGGACAGCACGCGAACCCCGTTCGGAAGCGTCGTCTTCTCGCTGCAAGGATGGGCCGCCGCGTCGAGCGACGCGGCGGCGTTCTCCGGTTTCACCAGGTTACTGAGCCGTTTCAGCCGCCTGCATGGCTTCCTTGCGGGACAACCGGATCTTTCCGCTCTTGTCCACTTCGAGCACCTTCACCATCACCTCGTCCCCCTCCTTGAGCACGTCGCGGACTTCCTTGACGCGCTCGGCAGCGAGTTGCGAGATGTGGACGAGGCCGTCCGTGCCCGGAAGGATCTCGACGAAGGCGCCGAAATCCATGATCTTCTTGACGACGCCCTTGTAGATTTTTCCAACTTCCGCTTCGGCCGTCAGGCGATTCACCCAGTCGATCGCCTTCTGCATAGCGACGCCATCGGACGATGCGATGTAAATCGTGCCGTCGTCCTCGACGTCGATCTTGACGCCCGTCTCCTCGATGATGCCGCGGATGACTTTGCCGCCAGGTCCGATGACGTCGCGGATGCGGTCGACTCTGATCTTCAACGTCGAGATACGCGGCGCGTACGTCGACATGTCGGTCCGCGCCTCTCCGAGCGCTTCCTTCATGCACCCGAGGATGTGCAGCCGCCCCTCGCGAGCCTGATAGAGCGCATCGCGCATGATTTCGCGCGTGACGCCGCCGATCTTGATGTCCATCTGCACGGCGGTGATGCCCTCGGCCGTACCCGCGACCTTGAAATCCATGTCGCCGAGGTGGTCCTCGTCGCCGAGGATGTCGGAAAGGACGCGGATCTCGTTGCCCTCGCGAATCAGGCCCATGGCGATACCGGCAACCGGCGCCTTGATGGGCACACCGGCATCCATGAGCGCCAGCGAGCTGCCGCACACGGAGGCCATCGACGAAGACCCGTTGGACTCGAGGATCTCGGAGACGAGCCGAACGGTGTACGGAAACGTCGCCTCATCGG
>JBDSJB010000098.1:0-3933 GCA_039917665.1 Binatia bacterium | reverse complement strand
GTCACGATCCACCGACCTGCCCGCTGTCGGAAGTCCAAGCGCTGCAACCCGTGCCAGCCAGGATCCGCATCCGCACCCGCCGCGGCGAAATGAAACCGTCGCCCGGAGGCCGCCGACTTGAACGCGGGCCCCCCAACCGACGCCGTGTGAAGGGTGACGCCGTCGGGAGTACGAATCTCCACGACCGCGCCCGTGCTCGCGGGATCGACCGGATCGGCGGAGGCAAAGCGGCCCTTGATCGACAGCGCGACGCCGGCGTCCCGCGATCGGAAGCGCAATCGGTCGAGCTCGACCTCGGCGCTGGCACCGTCGCTTCCGGAGCTCGTGCCGCACTCGCCGGCGCGACACGCGGCGAGACACGGATCGTCGGTCGCACCGTCGCACGAGGTGCCGTCGAGAAGCTCGCCGAAGTCGCACGAGGTCTTCGTCTCGCAGTGGTCGGCATGACACGCGATCGGCATTCCCGTCGGCAATTCGGCGGAGAGCGTGCTCTCGTCAGCGGCGCGGACGGCGACGACGGCGAAATAATTCGCCCCCGAGGCGGATGGCGTGAACGAGACGAGCGCTGACATCGCGCCGTCGTCCGCGGGCGTCGGATCGCCGGACCATGCGGCGTCGTTGAGGTGGGCCGCCCCGGCGTCGCGGACGTAGACGTCGTAGCGCGTGACGGTCGGATCGGGACTCGGCAACCAACGGACGCGCGCCGTGGCGGCATCCGCAGAAGAGGGGAACGAGACGAAGGCCAAGAGTGATGCGACGGCTATGGAGACAACTCGAATTGACGTTGGAAGTGACATTGGAGATCCCTCGCAGGCAAAGTGGATTGCCCGTCCGGGCTTTCGGACGACGACGCGGTGAGCGGGGAAGCGAAGGCTGATGGCGGAATCGAAAGCCCGCCTCGCACGGCACGGCGAGGCCACGACGCTGAAACGACGTACGAACGCGTCGAGCTAACGCCTTGGCAAACGGCGGGACAATCGAATTGCCCTCGGTAATCGCGGGATGGCGTCATTCAGGCCGTGAACGTGCACCGACGCATGGGCGCTCGGCCTAATCGTCCGCACGACGCGCATGGGCGCTCGACATTCGTTGTCAGGCGTGCGCCAGCGCGCAGACGATCCTCACGGCGAAGCGAGTCGTGTCAGCTCACTCGACGCCCATGAAGCGCAGCATCAAGTCCCATCTGCGACCGCAGCATCGGCACGCCAGTATGCGTGGCGCAGCCGCGCGCGCGTGCGTGCACGAGGAGTCGCGTGTCTTCTGGCGCGACGACGCATTCCGCGATCGCCGTCTTGCGCGGCATCGAGACGATCGCGCCCGCGAAGTTGTCGACCCGACGCAGACCGCGCAGCACCTCGGCGAGCGCATCGGCGGGCGTCGCCAGCGGGCAGCAGCACGAACGCACCGAAGCGGCCACGCGCGCGCAGCAGGGCCGTCGCCATCGCCGGCGAACGGGCCTGCACGATGGGATCGGCGATGAGCCCGAGGAGACGCGTCGCGCCGGTGATCCCTAACGTGTCGTCCACGCGGCGACGTCAGTCGGCGAAGAGCGCGTGCATCTGATCGATCGACTCGGGGCCGTACGCGACCGAGCCGACGGGCACCTTGCCGTCGATCGCCTCGATCACCTTCGCGGTCCAGATCGGCCCGAACCCGCCGCAGAGCTCGATCAGCTGCACGCCCTGCCCGACCATCCAGTCGGCGACGGCGAGCGCCTGCTCGGGCTTCGAGACGCCGACGATCGTCGTCGTGATCTCCGGCGAGGTGAGCGTGACGATGTGCTTGCCAGCCTCGTAGCCCGCGCCCGTCACGATGAAGCCGAATCGTCTCAAAGCCATGAAATCCTCCTTCGTCAGGGTTAGGGGGATTGGCGAACGGCGAGCAGCGCCGCGCCGAGCGCGACGACGCTGACCGCGGTCCGCGCGTTGTGCCAGGTGCTCCAGCGGGCGAGCTCGGCCGGCACCGCGTCGACGGCGATCGCCGCCGTCGCGAAGCTCGTGTTGGCGTGCTCGAAATAGACGAAAAAGCTCGCGACGGTCACCAAGACGAGCGTCGCGGCCAATACCGACCACCAGCGTCCGGGGTGCCCTTCCCAGAGCGATCCGATCGCGGCGAGCAGCGCGATGACTGCGCTCACCGAGGTGACCGGACTGAAGAACGCGAGCAGGCGATCGGCGTTCGCGCCGTACCAGCGCAGGAACTCGGCAGGCGCGAGCGAGCGCCAGAACGGCACGAGGACACCGCCCTCGGTCAGCATCGCGCCGGCGAAGACGCCGAGCGCGGCCACCGAGGCATAGCGCAGAAGGTCGAAGAACGCGGGCATGCGCGTCCTTCGGCCACAAATACGCGGCTACGACAACAGTCGAGCGACGTGCAGCACGAGCCCGGACCGCAGAGCACCACCAACGCGCCGAGCCAGATCTCGGCGGTCGGGGTGCCGGCGGCGATCGAAACGCCGCATGGCCGCGGCTGCCTCTGCCCGGAAAAACCTGCCCGGACGGTTGTGCGCGTTTTCCGGCCGCGACTATGCTCGACCCGTCGCCACCCCTCCTCCGGCCGGGAATAAATCCCGACCTCCGGGCGTTTACATCACAGGAGCCGTCGCGTGTGGAGCTGGCGATCACAACGAGCACGAAGGGTACGCTTCGAGGTGGAGCTCGTCCCGCATTTGGGGGCGCTGCATCGGTTCGCTTGCGCCCTCAAGTCGGCTGACGAGGCCGAAGACCTCGTGCAGATCACCTGTGCGCGCGCCCTCGAGCATCACGCGACCTATCGCCCGGACACCAACGTCCGGGCGTGGCTCTTCACCATCCTCCGAAACGAGCTCGTCTCGCGCCGGCGCCGCAGCGATCGCGAGCGCAACCTCGCGTCCGAGCGCGCGCTCCTCGCGGCCGACGCCATGGCCGAGAGCGTCGAGCTGCTGCTGCTCGACCGGCGCTGGGCGGAGGAGATCCGCACCGCGCTCGCGAGCATCGACGAGCGCTACCGGACGCCGGTCTACCTGAAGGACGTCGAGGGGTTCAGCTATCGCGCGATCGCCGACGTCCTCCATTGCCCGCTCGGCACCGTGATGTCGCGATTGTCGCGGGGACGAACGCTGCTCCGGGCGCTCTTGTTGGGGCAAGCGACCGAGCGCGGTTTCGTCCGCGCCGCGCCGCTCCGACGGGAGTCGATGTGACGGCCACCTGTCAGTCGCTCCGACTCCAGCTCGCCGCGTATGCCGACGACGAGCTCGGCGTCGACGCGGCGCTCGAGGTCGAACGCCACCTGGACGCGTGCGGCGCGTGCCGGCGCGCCGTCGCCCGCCAGCGTCATCTCGCGCAGGCGCTCCACACGCTCTATCCCGCCGCCGATCCGGCGCCGGGACTCGAAGCGCGCGTGCGCCATGGCCTCTTCGGACTGACGGCGGCGCGCCGGACCGCCATCGCTGGTGCGTTGGTGATCGCGATCGCGGGGGGCTTCGTCGCGTGGCGCGGCGGCGCGGCGTTCCACGCGTCGGGCCACGACGCGCGTCCGGCGAGCGACCCGATGCGCGCCTCCGATGCCCTCGCCACCGACCCGGCGCCCGCGATCGTCGCGGCCGCCGCGCTTCATCGTCAGGTCGACGCCGGCGGCATGCCGCTCCAGCTCGCAAGCGCGGACGTCGCGACCGTGAACACCTGGCTGCGTGAGCACCTGCCGTTCGCGGGCACGATCGGCGATCCCGGGTCGGACGCGATCACGCTGACGGGAGCGACGCGCGTCATGCTCGGCGCGCATCCCGCGGGGCTCGTGCGCTACCGGTCGAACGGTCGCACCATCTCGCTCTTCTTGTTGGCGGCGCCGGTCTGGAACGACGGGGCGGCGCCAGTGCGCGTCGGCACCGTCGACTTTCGCGTGTTCCAACGGCGCGGCCTCGACCTGATCGGCTGGAGCCACGCGTCGATCTCGTAC
>JBDSJB010000097.1:0-19400 GCA_039917665.1 Binatia bacterium | reverse complement strand
GCATCGGCCGGAGCACCCTCCTCCGCCGGCTCCAGGCCTGCGGCTATCATCGGCCCGACGAGCCGCTCGGCGTATTCCCGCGGCCGACGGCGCTCGATCCGTTGGTCGAGTCGCGGCCCGTGGGCATCTCGGCTTCGGACGTGACGAAGGCTGCGCCGGAGCCAGAGCGTGTGTCCGCCGTCGCTCCGGCGCTCGCCGCCAGCGCACCGGAGACGCCCGTCACCTTCTAGGCGTCGCGCTCAGAAGAGTCCGCAGCGCGTGCACGCGTCCAGACACTCTGGAGCGCGGGGCATCCGAGGTTGGTCGGCTCGCAGATCTCGCTCGGCGGCTCGATGATCCCGTTGCCGCACGCCGTGTCGCCGTTGGCACCGGCGTCGGCGTCTGGGTCGGCGTGACCGTCGGTGTCGCGGTCGGGGTAGCCGTCCTGGTCGCCGTCGGCGTAGCGGTGCGCGTCGCCGTGACCGTCAGCGTCGGAGTCGGCGTGGCCGTTCGCGTGGCGGTCACCGTCGGGTCGCCGTCGCCGTCGGGGTCGGCGTCGTCGTCGAAGTCGGAGTGGCGGTTGCCGTCGGGGTCGCGGTCGCCGTTGGCGTGGCCGTGGACGGTTGGCGTCGGCGTGCGGGTCGGCGTGGCGGTCGGTGTCGGGGTCGGCAGCTCGACGTGGCACCCACTCCGATAGGGGTGCTGACCGGCCGCGGCGAGCGCGCTCGATCACTGCTGTCGAAGGTCCCGAGGCAGACCACGCATTCGGCGAGACCGAACAGGTCGGTAATTGGCGCGCCACACGCCGTGCCGCGGGGGACGGTCACGGCGGGACATTCCGCGGGAAAGCCGATCTGGGCCACGGTCGCGCCGGCCCGCCACACACCTGGTCGACACCGCCGCACGCCATGCAGATCCCGCCGCGCAGGTTCTGAATCAGACGATCGATCTTCGCCACGACCGAGCCGCTCGCCTGCGGACAGGTGCCGGACAGCGGCCCTTTCAGCACGCCGTCCTCGCAACGATTCATCGCCTTGGTCACGCCGTTGAAGAAGAGCGAAACCTTCTTGCCGATGGCGCGCTGGCATCGCTCGATCGCCGGACCCGAGTTGGTGAGGTTCAGATCCTCGTACGCAGCGCGATCGTCTGATCGATCGCCGCCTCGCCGCCGCACTGCACGCAATCGACGACGTCGCCGCAACGACGAGCGGGTTGCTGCACGCGCCGCTCGCGATGTTCGGACAGGCGCCGAGGTCCCGCCCGATCGCCGCCAACGAATCGTCGTCGCTGCCGGTGCCACAGTTCGCGTCGCTGCCGCCGCACGCTTTGCCGATGGCGCGTCGTAGCTTGAAGACGGCCTTCGAGAACTTGGCGCCGGCTTTGCCGTCGGGACAGCTACCGCCGCGGCGCGCCACCATGCCGTCCTGGCACTTCTGCAGCGTCTTCATCTTCGCCTGCGCGAAGCGCCCCGTCGCCCCGACGATCGCTCGTCGGCAGGTGAACGGATCGGCGTGCGCCACCGGAGCGAGGAGCGCGAGGACGACGCCAACGGCAGTCGCGAGCGCGAGCACGCGACCGGTCGGCGCGACGGTCACACGAAGAGACGAGGCAAGGAACGCGAGGCGGCGGCCCATGGGGGGGCTCCGGAGGCGGGATGGTGGAGCGGGCGGGATGATGCGAGGGGCCCGCCCGCGCGGTCAATCACGGCTCCGCGTGCGGCCGCGGCGTAAAATCGGGGAGCGCACGCGACGGCCCTGGCCTCGCGCATAGGCGCTGCGGTGCGCTCAGCGAGTGCGGCGCCGCTTCGCCGCCGACGCACGCGGCGCTGGTTTCCGCGGCTTCGTCGCCGCAATGTCGGCCGACGGCGACGCGAGCGCGGCCTCGGGTCGTCCGAAGTAGCGCCCCGGCGTCGCGCCGAGACGAGAGCGGAACATCGTGATGAACGCGCTCGGGCTGTCGTAGCCAAGGTCGAGCGCGATCGCCGTCACGGGATCGCCCGCCGCCAGACGCTCGAGCGCGCGCAGCAGCCGCGCCTGCTGCCGCCACTGCGCGAAGCCGAGGCCGGTCTCACGGCGAAAAAGCCGCGCCAGCGTACGCGAGCTCGCGCCCGCGCTCCGCGCCCACGCCGAGAGCTCGCGCTTGTCGGCCGGATCAGCGCTCAGGCGCTCCGTGATCGCGAGCAGGCGCGGATCGCGCGGCAGCGGCAGGTGCAACGGCGCCGTCCGCGCCGCCGCCATCTCGTCGAAGAGCACGGCCACGATCCGCGCCGCGTGGCCGTCGCGCGGATAGGGTTGCGTGAACCCGACGACGCGTAGGATCAACTCGCGCAGCAACCCGGTCACCTGCACGACCGAGCACGTATCGGGGAGTGCGGGCACCGCGCGGCCGTCGAGATACAGTGTCCGCATGTGGACGGCGCCGGTCATGCGGATCGCGTGCGTCACGTTCGGCGGCACCCACACGGCGCGCTCGGGCGGCACCACCCAGCGGCCCGCCACGGTCGTCACCGTCATGACGCCGCTCGACGCGAAGATCAGCTGCCCCGCCGAGTGCCGGTGGCGCCGAATCAAATGGCCGCTCGTAAAATCGGCCGCATAGCCGACCACGGGCCGCCGCATCGCGACCATAGAGACCAACGGCGATTGTCGCTCTTGCGACATAGGTTGGCAGATTAGAGCAAGACGGCCGGTCCGCGCGAGAACTAGTCTCCGCGCCATGAACCGCTTCCATCGTTGGTACTGTCGCACCGACCGCTGGCGCGAGACCGTCCAGCAGTCGCTGTTGCCGTGGGTGCTGCGTGACGCCGATCTCGGGAGCCACGCACTGGAGGTCGGCCCGGGACCGGGGCTCACGACCGACGTGCTGCGGACGCGCGTCCCGAGCCTCACCGCGCTGGAGATCGACCCGGCGCTGGCGACGTCGCTCCGGACACGCATGGCCGCGAGCAACGTCACGGTCGTCGAGGGCGATGGCACCGCCATGCCGTTCGCCGACGGCACCTTCACTGGTGCGGTCTCCTGCACGATGCTGCACCACGTCCCGACGCCGACGCTGCAGGATCGGCTGCTCGCCGAGGTCTGGCGCGTCCTCCGTCCGGGCGCGCCGTTCGTCGGCTCCGACAGCACGACGAGCCTGATGTTCCGGCTGGCGCACGTCTTCGACACGATGGTGCTGGTCGATCCCGACGGGTTCGGCGAGCGTCTGGAGCGCGCCGGGTTCACGACCGTCGCGGTCCGGCGGGGCGAGGGAGCGTTTTGCTTCCGCGCCGTGGCCGGCGGGTAGTTCACACGAGGGATTTGTTGGCGCGAGGGATCTCTCCCTCGCGGGTCAGGCGCTGGCGGTCGCGAACCCTTCCGCGTTGCCCGCGAGCACCAGCTGGCCGCACGCGGCGGCGATGTCGCGGCCGCGTGGCCACCGCACCATGCAGCGTTGGCCCTGACCGACGACGCGCGCTTGGAAGGCGTGCAGGCGCTCTGCTGACGGGGCGCGGAGGTCGCCGCCGGGGAACGGGTTGTGCGGAATCAGATTGACGCGGGCGGGCACGGCGGCGAGGAGCGCGACGAGCCGATCGGCATCGGCGTCCGTGTCGTTCACGCCGTCGAAGAGGACGTACTCGACGAAGCAGAGGCGCTCGGGCTCGCGCGCCGCCGCCGTCCGCAACAGCTCCAGGAGGTCGGCGATCGGCCAGATCCGATCGTGCGGCATGAGACGTGCGCGGGTTTCGTCGGTCGTGGCGTTCAGCGAGAGCGCCAAGCTCGCTCGGCTCTCGCGGAGGAAGCGCCGCATTCCGGGCAGCACCCCCGACGTCGACACCGTGACCGATTGGGCGCGGAGCTGCGGCGCCGGCGCCTGCGTGAGGACGTGGACCGCCCGCAGCACCTCGTCGAGATTGTCCATTGGCTCGCCCATGCCCATGAAGACGACGTTCCGCGCCGGCGCGTCGCGCGGCGCCTCGGCACGCGCCACCAGAAACTGCGCCACGATCTCGTCCGCGGTCAGCTGGCGCGTGAAGCCGAGCGTCTGGGTGGCGCAGAACACGCACCGGCGCGTGCAGCCGGCCTGGCTCGACACGCAAACGGTGCTGCGACCACGCGCCGGAATCCGCACCGTCTCGACGACCGTCGGTCCGAACCCGAGCGCGTACTTGGTGGTGCCG
This sequence comes from Binatia bacterium, assembly GCA_039917665.1. Classification (GTDB taxonomy): domain Bacteria; phylum Desulfobacterota; class Binatia; order UTPRO1; family UTPRO1; genus UTPRO1. The sequence continues at coordinate 15,265 of JBDSJB010000097.1, read as the reverse complement.
TCCGCGCCGACGGTGCGGGCGTGGAGCGTGGGCGGAGCCCAGGTGGCCCGCGCCGCGAACGCCGTCCAGGGCGCCGTCGCCACGCCCGGCAGGCGGCTCGGCAAGACGGGCGGCAACGCCGGCTGCGCATAGACCCACCGCAGCGCCGCGCGCGCCCGCGCCGGACTCTGCAACGCGTCAGCGAGCTCTGGCAGGGTCGCCCCGAGGAATCGCGTCACGCTCGCCTCCGCCGAGCCGCAAGCCCGACCGCCGAGCTCATCAGCAGCGCGCCGGCGAGACTCGATCCCGGTAGATGCTCGCCGAGCAACACGGCTTCGAGCCCGGCGGCCGTCATCACGCTGGTCGCCGAGACGAGGCTCCCGACCGAGGCCGGCGTGTACCCGAGGCCGTGGTGCAAGAGCCACTGTCCGGCCGCCGACGTGACGACCACGCCGACGAGCGCCGCGACGCCCTGCGACGACATTCCGGCCATCGCACCCACGTTCAGCAGCGCCGGCGCGGTCACGAGCGCCCCGACCGCCATGAAATAGATCGTGATGAGCGAGGCCTCCTCGCTCGCCCGCAGGTGCTGGGCCGTCGCCACGGCGCCACCCGCGAGCACCGCGCCGGCGAGCCCGAACGCGATGCCAGTCGGGCTGACCGTGGCGAGCGTCACCGACGGACCGACCACGAGGACGATGCCGATCAGGTCCACCGCAATCGCGAGCGGGAGCCACGGCGACGCCGCCTCACCGAACACGAGTGTCGCGATGATCGCGGTCGGGATCGGGTACGTGCACTGGAGAATCGTGGCGAGTCCCGCGCCGACGTCGCGGATCGCGACGAAGTAGCAGACGATCGCGGCACACCCGAGGAGCCCGCGCACCAGCACGCGCGACAGATTCCCGGGCTTCGGCCGGAGCCGCCGGCCGCGTACGATGCCGACGAGCAGCAGCAACGATCCGAGGAAGCGCACGAACGCGATGTGCAGCGCGTCGAGCTCGCGCGCGGCGACGCGCACGCACACGGCCATGACGCCGAAGCAGACGGCCGAGCCGAGGAGAATCCCGATGCCGTGCCACAAGCGATCGTGCGTGACGATGGGCGCTCGCGGGCGCGGCTGCCGCGCCCCGTCTTCCAGCGCGAGCTCGTTGGCGGCCGTCGACATCGCGGCACGATGGCGAAGACGCACGCGCGAGGCAAACCACTTGACGATACTGGACGGAGCGGCAACAACCGGCGGCCATGCAGATCGGGTCCGGGGCGCACCTCACGCTCCTCTGTCGCGAGTTCATCGATACCCACGATCCCTTCGAGCCGGAGAAGCTGCCGTGGCCGGATCTCGATGCGGAGGGGGTCGCGAAGCTCCGCAGCTTGCCGTTTTGGGATGAAGCCATTCGCACCGAGCGCCGCACGGGCGCCAAAGTCACCGCCTACGCCGCGCAGGAAACACCCGCATTGTTGCGGGAGGCCGTCGCGCTCCAGGGCTACGAGGAGACGCGTCACGCGGCGCTCCTCGACACCCTCGTGCGGCGCTATGACATCAGCGTCGATCCCGGCCCCGAGCAACCGCTGCCACGGAACCTCGAAGCGGCGTTCATGCGGACCGGCTACGGCGAGTGCATCGACTCGTTCTTCGCCTTCGGCATGGTGGCGCTCGCGCGCGACACCGAGTTTCTGCCGCACACGTTGCTGAACGTGCTGGAGCCAATCGTCCAGGAAGAGGTCCGTCACATTCTCTTCTTGGTGAATTGGGTGGCCTACAAGCGCCAGCAGCAGGCACCGCTCCTCCGTCCGTTGTACCGGCTGCGGTCGATGGCGTCGTTCGTCGGCGCCGCATGGGATCGCGCGCGCTCGGCCGGCAACGTCGCGGGTAACGTCGGAAGCGGCGCCTCGAAAGACGGATTCACCGCGACCGGCGCGTCGGCGATCACCGGCGACTTCTCCGTACGCGCCTTCGTCGGCCGCTGCCTCGACGAGAACACCCGCCGCTTCGCGGCTTACGCCCCCGAGCTGCTGCGGCCCCGCGTCGTGCCGATGATGGCGCGGACGTTCATGCGCGTGTCGGCGCTCGGCGCCCGCGCCTAGCGCGCGGCGTTCACCTCCGCCGCTTCGCGCGCGAGGTCGGCTCGGCCCGTAAGGGATCGTCGGGCCACGGGTGCCTTGGGTAACGACCCCTGAGCTCGCCCCTGACCTGCACGTAGGTCGTCCGCCAGAAGCTCGCGAGATCGTCGGTCACCTGCATCGGACGTTGATTCGGCGCCAGTAGCTCGAAGAGGATCGCGACGCGGCCACCGGCGAGCCGGGGCGATGCGGCGAGACCGAAGAGCTCTTGGATGCGCGCTCCAACCGACGGCGGGCGATCCGGCAGATAGGCGACCGGCACGCGCCGGCCGCTCGGAAGTGTCCAATGCGTCGGCGCCTCGGTCTCGAGCGCCATGCGCTGGCGATGCGAGAGCAGCCCGAGCATGACGCCGCAGACGTCGCCGCACCGCACGTCGGGCACTGCGCGCGCGGTCGCCGCGAGCGCGCCGACGGCGTCGGCCACCAGCTGATCCGCATACGGCAGCTCGAGCCCCGGCATCGCCGTGACGAGAAATCGCAACCGCGCGACGAGCGCCGCGACGTCCTCGCGCGGCCCGAGCAGCGCCTGCGGATCGTCGGCTGCCGCGCGCGCGAGCAACGTCGCGACCTCGGCGGGATCGACGACGGCGCGCACCTGCTCGTCGAGCACGAGATCGTGGTAGCAAACGACCGTCCGCGCGAGCATGCGCTCCGCCGCTGGTTCGCAGCTCGCGCTCCGGCTCGTCACGACCGAGCCCGGAAACGTCGCGGCGAGCCAAGGCTCCTCGATCGCGCTCGCGAGCCGCACCCGCGCCTCGGTGCCGTGCTCGCCACCCTCGACGTCGACGGCGACGAAGAGCGCGGCGTCACGGACCACGCTTCCGGGCGTCAACGCGACCCCGGTGCCGCCGACCATCACGGCGCGCGCGCTGCCGGGCTCGCGGCGGCGGCACACCCGATCCGGAAAGCCGGCGAGCACGGCTCGGAGCACGAGGTCGTCCGCCGCCTCCGCTTCGTCGAGCGCTTCGTCGAGCGCTTCGTCGAGCGCATCGCGGCGCGCGAGCTGCCGGCGCGTACGCTCGACCGCGCGCACCGCGTGCGGATCGAGCCCAGCCCGCTCGCACGCCGACGCGCTGAAGCGGCTGCGCGCCGCCTCGGCGAAAAGCGCGGCGCGCAGCAAGAGATCGGAGGGCCCCGTCCCGAACGCCGGGCGCGGGACGGCATCGCCGAACGCGCGCCGCGCCAGCAGGATGTCGCGCTCGCTCGCGAGCGCCGCGACCAACGCGCCCGCAGCAGGCACGCCGAGATCCTCGGCCTCGCACCGCATGCGGGCGAGGCGCGGGGCCACGGGCACGGCGAGCAAACGCCGGCCGAGCGGCGTCGGCGTCCAGCCCTCGCCCGCGAGCGCGCCGAGATCCGTCAGCAATCGGCGCGCGCGCTCGAGCGCGGCCGGCGGCGGCGGATCGAGCCAATCGAGCGCCGTCGGATCACGGAGGCTCCACGCCGCGAGCTCGAGCAGCGTGCGACTCAGATCGACGCGCTGGATCTCGGGCGTCTCGTGCTCGCGACGGCCGGCTTCCTCCGCGCGCGACCAGAGCCGGAAACAGCGTCCCGGCCCGAGCCGACCGGCGCGGCCAGCGCGCTGGGTCGCTGACGAACGGCTGATCGCGACGAGCCGCAGCCGATCGAGTCCCGTGCGCGGCTCGAACCGCATCGTCCGGACGAGGCCGCTATCGATGACCGTCGTCACGCCTTCGACCGTGAGCGCCGTCTCCGCGACGTTGGTCGTGAGCACGATGCGTCGCCGCGGGCCGGCGCGGAGCGCCCGCGCTTGCTCGTCGAGCGGCTGGTCGCCGTGCAGCATGCACACGTCGGCACCGAGCGCGTCGGCGACCACCGCAAGGCTACGCGCGACCCGCCGGATCTCGCCCGCCCCGGGCAGGAACACCAGCACATCACCCGGATGCGCGGCCGCCCGCCGGACGCCCGCCACCACGCGCGCGTCGAGGCGGAGGCCGTGACCCGCGTCGTCCCACTCGAGCGTCACCGGGTGCGCGCGGCCCTCGGACGAGAACACCGCGGCGTTCCCCAGATGGGCCGCGAGCGCGTCGGTCTCGAGCGTCGCCGACATCACGATCAGTTTGAGATCGGGACGGACGGTGCCCTGCAGCTCGCGCACGACGGCGAGCGCAACGTCGCTCTGGAGGTGGCGCTCGTGGAACTCGTCGAGCACGACCACGCCGACGTCCTCGAGAAAAGGATCGCGCACGAGGTCGCGGCCGAAGACGCCCTCGGTGAGAAACCAAAGCCGCGTCGCCGCCCCGCCCTGCCGGGCAAAGCGCACGCGATAGCCGACGTCCCGGCCGATCGCCTGACCGCGCGCACGCGCCACGAACTCGGCTGCCGACCGCGCCGCGATCCGGCGCGGCTCGATCACCACGACGTGCTTGCCGTTCGCGACGCCCGCATCGAGCAACGCCGCCGGGACCCGCGTGGTCTTCCCCGCCCCCGGCGTCGCCCGCAGCACGACCCGATTCGTCCGCGCCAACGCCGCAACGACCTCCGGCAACAACGGGTCGATCGGGAGCGCGGTCGGCACGCGGGGACTATGAAGTTCCCCAACCGGGGCAGCAAGGCCGACGGGCGCGCCGGTGCATCCCACCCGGCGCGCCCTGCGACGCAGATCGACAGATCGTGGAGCCGCTACGGCCCCGTGACCAGGTTCGCGTACAAGGTCAGGAACTGACCATTTCGCGTGATCTCCACCCCCGACAGCTGGAGCCCGAAGAACTCCGGGAGCGGGAAGCTCGCGAGCGAGCCCGCGAGCGACGGCAGCAGCGACGCGACGAGCGGCGGCAGGATGTCGTTCTCGACGCCCGCCTCCTCCACCCCGAGGGGATTCACGAGCACCGTGACGACGATGTCCGCCGGGAGCGGATCCGAGAGATCAAACACGAGCGCACCCGACGCGAACGCCAGGTTGAGACCGACGTCGGCGTCGACCGCGCCTTGCAGGACGACCTGCTCGCTCCCGTCGTTGCGGACGATCGTCACGATCAGCTGGCTGATCTTGAGGAGCGTGAGCTCCCCGGACGGACCGGCCGCTCCCGTGACGATCGGCGCCAGGGTCGGACGGATGTCGATGCGAAACGGCGTCGCCGGCGGGAAGGCGCCGAACTCGGGCAGGATCGCGGCGAGCGTATTGGCTGTGAGCGGGACCGGACCGCTGCCGAGATCGAGCGACGCGATGCTGGTGACGAGGAGGCCGCACTCGACCTGCGAGCGCAGGAGCTGATTGAAGCCCTCGGACGAGATCGCGATCGCGAGATCGTAAGGGAAATTGGCGACGGGCGTAGTCGCGCCGAAGGTCGGGAACACCTCGTCGAATGCGAGCGAAGCGGCGAGATCCGGCGCGCCCGCGGGCGGCTGGCATTGGCCCGGGCCGGTGCCGACCGACACCGTGAACTTCGAGTCGGAGCCGAACGTGATGCCGTTGGTATCCTCGGCAACCTGGAAGAGCGGCGTGCTGAGCTGCACCCCGAGCCCCTGCCCGACCGGACCCGCGATCGAGATGCCGGCGAGCGCGGTCTCGATGGCGTCAGCGGTCGGGCTGTCGAGCGGCCCGGAGCCGTCGGGATCGGAGAGGAAGTCGCGGATCGCATTGACGACCCGGTCTTGGATATCGGGCAGGAACGATTCGACGAAGCTGCACGTGCCGCCATAGCTGGCGGTGAAGTTGGTGAAACTGACGTCGAGATTCCCGAGCTGGTTCACATCGATGTTCTCCGGGTCACCGGCGGCCGGCTCGAGCGTGTAGTCGCCGTTGAAGTACGCGTTGTCGGCGTGAATCGCGATGTCGCAATCGGGGACGACGCCGGTGCCGTCGAGGTAGACGTTGACGCGGATGTCGCTGATCGTGATGTCGCCCGCGACGAAGCCGTTCATCGAGTCGACCGCGATGGCAAACCCGCCGATCGACGGCGGCGGATTGATCACGGTGACGGTGCCGCGACCGCAGCATCCGAACGGCGAGCAATCGACGAAGCACTCGTTGTCGACCAGCACGGTGCCGACCGGGATGAGCGTCGCGAGATCGAGCCCGGCGCCAGCGAGCTGCTGCACGAGCGGCTCGACGTCGTCCAATCCGCCGTCGGTGAAGCGCAGGCCGACGCTCTGGGTCGACAACGCCCCGTCGGCGATCGAGATGCCGCGAATCACGACCACGCGCGCGGTCGCCGCGCTGCCGTGCAGCGTGTCGGTGACGCGGGCCCGGATCGGGTTGAAAATGTCGGCCGCGCTGAGCGCGACGCTGGTCGTGAACGAGCCATTCGGCTGCACCGTGACCGGCACGCCGTTCACGGTGAGCGCCGACTGGGCCGGCGGCAGGTTGCTGACGAAGCCCGTGACGGTCACCGAGCTCGACTGCGTGAAGATGCCATGGGACGGCGTAGTGATCGTCACGCTAAAGGCGATGCAGGTGCTCGGCGCGCCGTTGCACACGTAGCCGGGCTCGATCTTGCACGACGCGTTGCAACCGTCGCCGAACTGGAGATCGCCGTCGTCACATTCCTCGCCGGTGCGCAGGAGGCCGTCGCCGCAGATCGCCGTGCACTCGCTCGGCTCGTCCGCGCACGTCCAGCCGACTTCGACCGTGCAGGTAGCGCTGCAGCCGTCACCCGGCGTCAGGGCGCCGTCGTCGCAAACTTCGGTACCGCTGAGGACACCGTCGCCGCAGACGGCCGCGCAGACGCTCGGTTGGCCGCCGCAGGTGTAGCCGTTCTCGACCGTGCAGACCGAGCTGCAGCCGTCACCCGACGACGTGTCGCCGTCGTCGCAGGCTTCGCCCCCGCGCAGCAGCCCGTCGCCGCAGACGGTGTTGCAACCGCTCGGCTGGCCGGAGCATTGCCATCCGGCTTCGACCTGGCAGGTCGCGCCACAACCGTCACCGGTCGCCGTCCCGCCGTCGTCGCAGACCTCGCCGGGACGGATCAGCCCGTCGCCGCAAATCGTCGTGCAAGTGCTCGGCTGGCCGCTACACGACCACCCGGCTTCGATCTGACAGGTGGCGTTGCACCCGTCGCCCGGTGACAAGTCGGCATCGTCGCAGCTCTCGGTGCCGCGCAGCAGCCCGTCGCCGCAGATCGTGGAGCACGTGCTCGGCGCGCCGAGACACGTGTAGCCGGTCTCGACGGTGCAGACCGCGCTGCACCCGTCACCCGCCGCGACCCCACCGTCGTCGCAGGCCTCTCCAAGACGGAGGAGGCCGTCGCCGCAGACCGCCGTGCAGACACTCGGCTCGCCGCCGCACACGTAGCCCGTTTCGATCTGGCACGTCGCGCTGCAGCCATCACCACCGCTCGTGTCGCCGTCGTCGCAGGCCTCGCTGGCGGCGACGAGGCCGTCGCCGCAGATCGCCGTGCAGGTGCTGGGCGAGCCGCTGCAGCTGTAGCCGGGCTCGACCTCGCAGGTCGGGCTGCAACCATCGCCCGCGACGTTACCGCCGTCGTCGCATCCCTCGTTCGGCTCGAGGTCGGCGTCGCCGCACTCGGGCGGCTCGGCGCAGGTCTCGTTCGCGTCGTTGGCGTCGTCGAAGAGGTCGCAATCGCGATTCAACCCGTCGACGTCGTTCAGCAGGGTGCAGAAGCGGCAGCGCAGGCGCTCGTCGACGCAGCCCGCGAGACCGGCCGAGGTCGCCGCCCCGCAGCCCGGGAACGCGCTCGCCAGCGCAACGCCGCGGCTGACGCAGCTCCCCTCGATCTTCTTGGCGGACACCGTCGTGCAGGTGCTCGCGATCTTGCCGCCGCTCGGATCGGGTTGGCTCGTACCGGTGCCGAGACATGTTGCCTGGAGCTCGACGGAGGTCGTGACGAACCCGCGCTTCAAACCTTCCTTTTTGCATTTGTTGAACGAGTTGATGCGGAGGTCTTCGCACTTGCCGGCGGCCTTCAGGACGGCCACCTGGCAGCCCATGACGAGCGAGTTCGTCGCCAAGACCGATTCCGGCGTCGCGCCGAATAGGTCACCGAGCAACTGCTCGGTGAGCGCCGCCGCTCGGGCGGCATGCGTCGAGATGCTGTGAGGTCCAAACGCCGGTGGGAGCCCGTCGCACGTGTTGTCGGCGCTGATGAGCGCCCCCTGGACCGCCTTCGCCACCCCGGGCGAATTCGCCACACAGTGGGCGACGGTTTCGCTGCCGAGCGTACCGCCCGCGAGCTTCGTCACGCAGGCCCGCAGCTGCTTCGTCGCCGCCAGGGTCACCTTGCGCATGCCCTTGTTGATGGCGTTCACGCAGCGGGACGTGTCGCTCGCCGTCGTCTGTGCGAGCGCGACCGGCGGAGCGAGCAATGCCGCCTGAGCGAGCAATACGACGACGACCGCGCCAGCGAGACGCTGCACGCGCATGGGTGTGGGCTGCCCGGTTCCGACCATCTGATCCCCCTTGCCCTATGCTGTGAGCGGCAATGCGTTGTCGGCCATTGGTCGGACGCCGGCAATCACCGGAATCCGGGATTTTAGCACTAATGAAGGGGGAGCCATTTTCGCTTGACCCGGCTAAGCAAAAATCGGCGGACGCCGATCGATCCACGGCCGTGCTGCTTCCACCTGCGCCGCGACACGCAGGAGCAGGTCCTCGCGGCCGTAGGCGCCGACGAGCTGGGTGCCGATCGGGAGGCCGGCGGCGTTCCAGTAGGTCGGGAGCGTGATCGCGGGTTGGCCCGTCATGTTGAACGGGCCGCAGAAGGCGCAGATCGTCTGCGCGCGGAGGCCCGTCATCATCGGGTCACCACCGTGGAAGCCACCGAGTGTCCAAGGCGGCTCGGGGAGCGTCGGGGTGAGCAGGAGATCGAAGCCCTCGGTCCACCACGCAGCGACGCGCCGGGTGTAGCCGAAGAGCCAGTCGACGGTCTTCAGATACTGACGCGCACTGACGACGCCGCCCATCTCGGCGAGCGCCCAATTGAACGGCTCGACGTCGTCGGCCGTGAGCGTCTTCCCGATCAGCTCGCCAACGCCGTCGAGAATGCGGGCCGTCGAGGTCGCGAACATGGTGCCGAAGTGTTGGAAGGTTTCCATGTCGTCGAGCGCGGCCGGATGCGCCAGCTCGACGCGATGGCCGAGCGAGGCGAGCAGCTTGGCCGCGTCCTCGGCGGCCGCAACGCAGTCGGGATCGACCATCGTCGCGCCCGCCGGTGCGGTCGTCATGAGACCGATCCGGAGCGGTCCAGGGTCCGCGCCGACCTCCTCGCGATAGGGCCGGCGCGGCGGCGGCGCGGTGTACGGATCGCCCGGCATGTAGCCCTCGATCGCGTCGAGGAACGCCGCGGTGTCGCGCACGGTCCGGCTGACCGAGCCCTCGACCGCGAGACCCCCGACGCCGTCACCCAGATCGGGCCCGAAGGAGGCGCGCCCCCGCGACGGCTTGAGACCGACGAGGCCGCACGCGCTCGCGGGAATGCGAATCGAGCCGCCGCCATCGTTCGCGTGCGCCAGCGGGACGACGCCAGCCGCGACCGCGGCCGCCGATCCACCACTCGAGCCGCCCGGCGAGCGCGTCGGATCCCACGGGTTGTGCGTCGGTCCGAAGGCCAGAGGCTCCGTCGACGGGATCGTGCCGAGCTCGGGGGCGTTCGTACGCGCGAGGAAGACGAAGCCCGCCTCGCGCAGCTTGGTGACGAGGTAGCTGTCGTGCGGCGCCACGAAGCCCGCATCGCGCAGCACCTTCATGCCCATGTAGTAGGGATCGCCTGCCGAGAATCCGAAGATGTCCTTCAACAGCAGCGGCACGCCGCGGAACGGACCGCTCGGCAGATTGGGATCCTGCGCGGCGGCACGAGCCTTGTCGTACAGCGGCGTCAGGATCGCGTTCAGCTGGGGATTCACGCGCTCGGCGCGGGCAATCGCCGCGTCCACGAGCTCGATCGAGGTGACGTCGCCGCGGCGAATCAGCTCGGCCTGGCCTACGGCGTCGAATGCAGCAAACCGGTCGGTCATCGCACGCTCCTTTTACGTTTCGCTTTGGTCGGCTTGGTCTTGGTGGAATTGGGGCGCCGCTTGCGCGGCCGGATCACCATGGTGCCCCGACACCGCTCGGCACCGCAGCAACAGGCGTAGCGCTGCCGCCAATCCCGAGGCAAGGGCTGCGGCGCCTCCATGTTGTAGTCGTACGTGAGCTCGTCCCCGGCGGCGATGTCGCGGATGCTCGTGATGAAGATGCGGCCCCCGGTCTCGTCGGCCTCGCAGTTCGGAGCGCAGGAGTGGTTGACGTAGCGCGCCGCTCGGCCGCCGACGGCACCATCGATCACGACTTTGCGGTCGACGGTGAAAAGCAGCACGAATGCGTCGGGCTCCTTCGCGGCGTAGTAGCGCTCACCCGCTTCGGTGTGGGAGATGCGCTCGCCGAGATACTCGAGCAGCAAAGCGCCCTTCGGCACGGCGCGCGTCGTGAAGACACCGCGGCCCGCGAGCCGCGACCGGCGCACCTGCAAGTAACGCGGCCGCCGGAGCGGTTGGTCGGGGATCTTCGGCAGCGCCGCCGTCATCGCACGTCGTCGAAGTCGCGATCGAGCACGGTCTTCCGGCCCATGGCGCGGGCATGCTCGATCGCCTGATCGCAGAGCGCGCGCACGCGATCGGAGAGCACGTCGGTGACGCCGTCGGAGGTGTTCATGCCCGAGCGTGCCCGGACGTAGGCCTTCAGCTTCGATACGACGATCAGCACGTCGTGGGGGATCGGCTCGCCGGACGGGACGGCCGAGCTGAACGAGCCGGAGGCAGCAGCGGCGCCGGTCACGATGCGCTGGCGTGGCTCGTGCGACGGGGCCGCGGCGCGCTCCCTCTCCGCCCGTTGCCGCGCCGCCCACTCCGCCGCCGTCGGCGCCGTTTGCTCGTCGGCCCACGAATCGCGATGGCGGAGCACCGGCACGTGCGCGTCCCAGCATGAGAGCTGACAGAACGCGAAGTCGGTGCCTTTGCGGTTGCAGGTGGAGACGTTGCAGGTGAAGTAGCCGCTGGCGAACGCGATCGGCTTCTTGCACGTGCTGCAGCGCTTCCAGATCGTCGCGTCTTCGGTCACGAGCGTCTCCCGGGGTCAGGTCGAATAGGTGGAGTTGAACTTTACGTAGGCGGGCGTGAGATCGCTCGTGGTCACGGTCGCCGTGCCGCGGCCGCCGGTCGCGAGATCGACGGTGATCGGAAACGCCGTGGCGCGCATGATCTTCGCCGCTTGCTTGACGACGCTCGCGGTCGCGGGCACACCGCGCGCGAGCACCTTCACGCCGCCGATCACGACGCTCAACTTCTCGGCGACGAGCGGCACGCCGGCGTAGCCGGCCGCGCACGCGATCCGCCCCCAGTTGGGATCGCCCCCGAAGAGCGCGGTCTTCACGAGCTGCGACTCGGCAATGCTGCGGGCGGCGCGCCGCGCCTGCTCGGCCGTGCGCGCACCGACGACGGTGATGCTGGCGCGCTTGGTGGCGCCCTCCCCGTCCGCGACGACCATGTCGGCGAGCTCGGCCATCAGCGCCCCGACCGCGGCGGCGAAGCGGCGACCGTCCGTGCTGGCGGCGGCGAACGGCGCGTTGCCGGCAACGCCGTTGGCGACCATGATCACGGTGTCGTTCGTGCTGCAGTCCCCGTCGACGCTGATCGCGTTGAACGAGGTCGCGACGGCGCCGCGCACGACCGCGCGCAGCACCGGGGCCGCGACCCGCGCATCGGTCACGACGGTCACGAGCAGCGTCGCCATGTCGGGGGCGATCATGCCCGCGCCTTTCGCCATGCCGGCGATCGTGACGGCCGTGCCGCCGACGCGCACCGTGCGCTGCGCCACCTTCGGGAACGCGTCGGTGGTCATGATCGCGCGCGCGGCACGCCAGAAGCCACCGTCGTCGAGCGCGTCCATCGCCACCGCGATTCCGCGCGTCATCGGCTCGGCCGGCAGCACGACGCCGATCTTGCCGGTCGAGCACGGCAGTACCGCGTCCTCGGCGATCCCGAGACCGTCGGCGAGCTGCCGACAGGCATCGCGCGCGACCTTCATGCCGGCCGCACCGGTGCAGGCATTGGCGTTACCGCTGTTGATGAGGACGGCTTGCGCTTTCCCGCGCGCGAGTCGGGGCATCACGAGCTGCACCGGCGCCGCCTTCACCCGATTCCGCGTGACGACGCCGGCCACCACCGCCGCTACGTCCGACACGATCAGCGCCAGATCAGGCTTGCCGGATGCCTTGATGCCGCACGCCACCCCCGCGAACAAAAACCCGGGCACCGCGATCGGCGCGTCACGAACGGGCAGCTTCACCGGAAAGGAGTGGGCGTCATACGTTCAATGAGCCGCGCCGCAGCACTTCTTGTACTTTTTGCCGCTGCCGCAGACACATGGATCGTTCCGGCCGACCTTTGGCGCCTCGCGCTTCGACGCGTCCGGTTGCGGTGCGACGGGCTCGCTACCATGGCTCATCGAAACCTTGGCCGCCTGGCGCTGCTGCTTCTCCTCCATGCGCTCGACGTCTTCTTCGCGTGCGAGCTGCACGGTGTAGAGCTTCTCGACGATGTCGGCGTCCAGGCGGTTCATCAGATCCTGGAACATGTCGAATCCCTCTTTTTGGTACTCCTGGAGGGGATTCTTCTGGCCGTACCCGCGGAGGCCGATGCCTTCCTTCAGGTGGTCCATCGCGAGGAGATGGTCCTTCCAGAGGGTGTCGATCGACTGCAGCATGATGACCTTCTCGAGGTGGCGCATCACGGGCTCGGTGAAGGTCTTCTCTTTCTCGTCGTAGATCGCGCGCACGCGGTCGACGACGAGCTGCTGCACATCCTCGGTCTTGAGACGGTGCTGCTCCGACTCCGGGAGGTTCAAGCGCAGGCTGAACTGCCGGAAGAGCACGTCGTCGAGCGCCTTCCAGTCCCAATGGTCGGGCGACTCGTCACGCGAGAGCTGGGTCGCGACGAGGCCGTCGGCGAGCTCCTCGGCCATCTCGAACACTTCGTCCTTCAACGCCTCGGACGAGAGCACTTCGCGGCGGCGCGCGTAGATGACCTCGCGCTGCTTGTTCATGACGTCGTCGTACTCGAGGAGGTGTTTCCGGATGTCGAAGTTGTGCGCTTCGACCTTCTTCTGCGCGTTCTCGATGGCGGCGTTGATCCAGCGGTGCTCGATCGGCTCGCCTTCCTCCATGCCGAGGCGCTCCATGATCTTCTGCACGCGCTCGGCGCCGAAGATGCGGAGCAAATCGTCCTCGAGAGAGAGGAAGAAGCGCGAGCTGCCGGGATCACCCTGGCGACCGGAGCGGCCGCGCAGCTGGTTGTCGATCCGCCGACTCTCGTGGCGCTCGGTGCCGAGAATGTGGAGCCCGCCGGCTTCGAGCACTTTCTCACGCTCGGCGGCGACCTGGGCGCGATACTTCTCGAGCGCCGCCTGGAAGGCAGGGTCGTCGATGTCGCGGGTGCCGGTCTCGTTCGCCGCCATGAACTCGGCGTTGCCACCGAGCACGATGTCGGTACCGCGACCGGCCATGTTGGTGGAGATCGTCAGGGCGCCGAAACGGCCGGCTTGCGCCACGAACTCGGCCTCGCGCTCGTGCTGCTTGGCGTTCAAGACGTGGTGCTTGATGCCTTCCTTCTTCAACAGCTCCGACACGTGCTCGGACTTCTCGATCGAGATCGTGCCGACCAGGATCGGCTGGCCGCGCTCGTTACGCTCGCGGATGTCGTCGATGACGGCGTCGAACTTCTCGCGCTCGGTCTTGTAGACGACGTCGGCGTTGTCCTTGCGGATCATGTTGCGGTGGGTCGGGACGACCAGCACTTCGAGCCCGTAGATCTGATGGAACTCGGTGGCCTCGGTGTCGGCGGTACCCGTCATGCCCGAGAGCTTGTTGTACATGCGGAAGTAGTTCTGGAAGGTGACCGTCGCGAGCGTCTGGTTCTCACGCTCGATCTTCACGCCCTCTTTCGCCTCGACCGCTTGGTGCAGCCCGTCGCTCCAGCGCCGGCCCGGCATGAGACGGCCGGTGAACTCGTCGACGATCAGGACCTCGCCGTCCTTCACGACATAGTCGACGTCGCGCTTGTAGATGGCGTGGGCACGCAGCGCCTGGTTCACGTGGTGGAGCGTGTCGATCTCGCCCGGATCGTAGAGATTGCCGACGCCGAGCGCCTTCTCGACCTTCGCGATGCCGTCTTCGGTCATGATGGCGTTCCGGGTCTTCTCGTCGACGGTGAAATCGGCTTCCTTCTGCAGGCGCGGGATGATGCGGTCGATGACGTAGTATTTCTCGGTCGACTCTTCCGCGGGACCCGAGATGATCAGCGGCGTGCGGGCCTCGTCGACCAGGATCGAGTCGACCTCGTCGACGATCGCGTAGTTGAAGAGCTTCCAGATCTGCTTGCCCTTGTCGTCGGTGACTTCCTTCGGGAACGTCCGGTGCACGTAGTCTTCGAGCGCGAACTTCATGTTGTCGCGCAGGTAGTCGAAGCCGAACTCGTTGTTCTGCCCGTAGGTGACGTCGGCGTTGTAGCCGTCTTGCCGTTCGCGGTCGGTCAGGCCGTGGAGAATGACGCCGACCGAGAGTCCGAGGAATTTGTAGAGCCGGCCCATCCACTCGGCGTCGCGGCGGGCCAGGTAGTCGTTCACGGTGACGACGTGAACGCCCTTCCCCTCGAGCGCGTTCAGATACACCGGCAGCGTCGCGACCAGGGTCTTGCCCTCGCCGGTCTTCATCTCGGCGATCTTGCCGCTGTGGAGGACCATGCCGCCCATCAGCTGGACGTCGAAGTGGCGCATGCCGAGGACCCGGACCGAGGCCTCCCGCACCACGGCGAACGCCTCGGGCAAGAGATCCTCGAGCTCCTGGCCGTTGTCCAGGCGCTCACGGAACTCCACCGTCTTGTGACGGAGCTCTTCGTCGGTGAGCGCGGTAATCTTGGGCCCAAGCTCGTTGATCTCGGCGACCAACGGCTGCATCCGCTTGATCTCGCGATCGTTCCGGGTCCCGACAATCTTCCGGACGAGAGTTTTCAGCATGAATCGACAGTCATAACCCAGTCGTCGGGGTGCCGCAAAGCGGGGGATGGCACAATCGACACTCGGTCAACTCCGCGGATCGAGGCGGATCGGAATCGGTCCGCGGCGCAGGATCGCACCGTACCAGAAGTCGACGAGCCCATACTTGGCGGCAAACACTTGATCGACCGCGAGGCGCGTCGCCGGTGCGGGATCGGG
>JBDSJB010000096.1:0-13145 GCA_039917665.1 Binatia bacterium | reverse complement strand
CCGAGGAAATAGAGCGCGAGGAGCACGAGCAGCGCCGTCCCGGTCGTCAGGATCGTACGCGAGAGGGTCTCGTTGAGGCTGACGTTGATGACCTCGGCGAGGCTCGATCGCCGCATCTTGCGGAGATTCTCGCGCACGCGGTCGGAGACGATGATCGTGTCGTGCACCGAGAAGCCGATGACGGTGAGCATGCCGGCGAGGGTCGTCAGGTCGAAGACCGTCCGGGAGATGATGAGTGCCAACATGGCGATCAGCACGTCGTGGACGAGCGCGATCACGGCACCGATCCCGAAGCTCAGCTCGAAGCGGAAGGCGATGTAGATGCCCATGAAGAGCGTCGTGCACGCGACCGCCAGGAACCCCCGCCGACGGAGATCGGCCCCGACTCGCGGCCCGACGCTCTCGACGCTCAGAATCTCGAAAGCGCCGGCATCGGGATGGCTCTTGCCGAGCGCGCCCTTCAGGGTTTCGGCGACCGTATTCATGGCGGTCGCATTCTGAGGCTCGAAGCGGAGGAGGAACTCTTTGCCCTGATTGCCGAATTCCTGAACCGTCAGATCCGGCAGGTCGAGCGCGCCGAGATCGGAGCGCATCGCCTGGGCCGTGGTCGGCTGGTTGAACCGCACGCGGACGTCGGTGCCACCGACGAAGTCGATCCCGAAGTTCAGGCCCCAGACGAAGAACAGGGCGATCGCGAGCAGGTTCAGGACGCTCGAGAGGATCAGGAAGAATTTGCGCTTGCCGACGAAGTCGAAATTGACGTTCTGCGGGAGCAACTCCATGAATTTATGGACCTGGGGCGGCGCGGCTGAGGCGCCGCGGTCACGCCTGGTCTCGCTACGAGCTCGGGAATCGCTCACATCGTCTCCTTTGATTCGACGACCCTGCGAAGTGGCGACCGTGGGGAGGTCAGCCGGAGAGGTCGGGGGCGCTTGGCCTACCAGATCGAGTGGCGACCGGCCAGAGGTAGGCGGGGTCTAATGCATCCACTTCCCGTCGGGGCCGTCCCCGTCGGGTTCGAGCTCGAGAATGCGCGGGCGGGGCCGGGCATGCCCATTGGCGTCTGCGCGGGTCGGCAGCTTCGGCGCCGACGGCGGCGGGTTCGGGGGCGATACCAGCCCGACGATGGAACCGACGACCGGGACGTTCCGGAGCAGCTCGGCACCGGTCGCCAGGAGGGCCACGGCGAGGGGCACGTTGCTGGTCATCCAAGCCGCGGCGTCGCTCGCCAGCGCCGTGGCGCGTTCGATCATGGCCGTGATGTCCCATCCCGGGGGAGGCGGCTCGGGTGCCGGATCGAGCCCGGCTTTGCGCTTGGCGTGATCGATCTCGCGCCAGAGCGCGCGCATGCGAGCGGCCTCATAGCCGTTCGGTCGATCGTCGGGTTCGACGCGCCTCGGCTTTCGCCGGCCTCGCTTCCCTCCAGCCGCCGCCATTCGAGGGCCTCTTAGCATGGGCGCGGAAAGTTTCGATACCGCAGTGTCATTTCACGGCGCAGAAAGCGTCCGCCACGCGGGCGGACGGAGGCGCGAAATGCAGAACGCCGCCGCGAGCACCATGATCTCGATCGCGGCGATTGCCGGCAGATAGCTGCCCGTGCGGTCGCGCAGCCATCCGACCAGCGGCACGGCGACCGCTTGCGAGAAGACGATAATCGGGCTCATGCGCCCGGCGATGGCGCCGTAGTGCCGCCGTCCGAAGCATTCGCCGAGGACGGTCGCCTGCAGCGTGGCGTTCCCGCCCATCGCGTAGCCGTAGACGACGACGTACAGCACGAGCAGCAGCGGCGTCTGCGCGAAGGGCAGGAGCAACAAGCCCGCCGCCTGCGCGAGAAAGCACCCGACGATCACGCGCCGCTGCTCGACGCGCTCGAGCAGCGCGCCAAACCCGAGCTTGCCGATGACGCCGACCCCGGCGGTCGCGCCGAGTGCCAGGGCCGCGTGTCCGGGCGAGACGCCGAAGTCGATCAGCAACGGGACCTGGTGGAGCAAGATCGCCGAGAGCCCCATCACCGTCAGCGAGAACGCGCCGGCGATCAGCCAGAAGTTTGGATCGCGGACGGCGTCGTTCGCGGTCACCGAGTGCTCGATCTCGAACGTGAGCCCGCTGCCGCTGCCCGACGGCAGCCGCTCTTCGGCCGGCAGCTCCGCCGGGGGCTTCTTCATGAAGAGCGCGATCGGCCCGAGCGCGACCCCGATGACGACCGCGCCGAGCGTGACGAACGCCTGCCGCCATCCGAGGTGGCTGATCAGCTGCTGCGCGAGCGGCACGAAGATCACGCCGCCCATCGAGATGCCGGCCGTCGCGAAGCCGAGCGCGCGTCCGCGGCGACGGAGGAACCAGCCGGCGACGGCGCTGTTGCTCGGAATCGGACCGAGCGCGGTGGACCCGAGCGAGACGAAGAGCGCCATCAACGCGTAGTACTGCCCGAGCGAGTGCACCTGCGAGAGCGCCATGAAGGTGCTGCCGAGGACCACCGCACCGAAGAGCTGCGACGGCTTCGGCCCGTAACGATCGACGACGCGGCCGACGAGCGGCGACCAGAGCGCGCCCACGATCGACACCGACGAGAAGCCCCATGAGATCTGCGCCCGCGTCCACCCGAACTCGGCGATGAGCGGCTGGAAAAAGACCCCGAAGCTGTAGAAGACGCAGCCGACGTTCAGACAGTGGGTGAGGAAGGCGACGCCGACGATGCGCCAGCCATAGTAGAGCTGCCGCGAAGGCTCGGAGGGACTCGGTGTCAACGCGCGAGGCCCGCGTCGGCGAGGCGCGCTTCGAGGAACGGCAGCCGGTCGTGACCCCAGAACGGCTCGCCGCGGAAGAGGAAGATCGGAACGCCGAAGACGTGGTCGTCCTCCGCTTCGCGCTCGCACGCCGCGTAGGCGTCGCGCCCTTCTCCCTCGCGATACGCATCGTACGTGGCGCGGGTGACGCCGAGCTCGCCGAGCAGGTCGGCAACGGCCTCGGGCTGGTCGAGCTCGAGCTCGCGTACGAAGAAGCGGCGGTAGGCCTCGGCGGTGTAGCGCGGGAAGCACCCTTCGCGCTGCGCGAGCAGCGCCCCGATCAGCGCCGGCTCGGTGTCGTAGATCTTCTGCGGCCCCTTGATGACGATCCCCTGTGGCGCCGCGAAGC
Source organism: Binatia bacterium (assembly GCA_039917665.1). Taxonomy (GTDB): domain Bacteria; phylum Desulfobacterota; class Binatia; order UTPRO1; family UTPRO1; genus UTPRO1. The sequence continues at coordinate 10,010 of JBDSJB010000096.1, read as the reverse complement.
GACGGGCGTCGAGGTAGGAGTAGCGCGCTTTCCAATCGGAACGGACGCTACGCGCGCCGGGGCCCTTGATGCGGAGCTGGATCGGGATCCAGCGCACGCGCACGGCGAAGCGCGCGTCGAGCTCGAAGGCCGGTCCGCTCGCCAGGTAGGCGAACGGGCTCTTGTAGTCGAAGTAGAGCTTGACCTCCTCGGGCGCCGACACGCGCGGACCCTATGAACGGCGCCGACCTCCGTCAAATCACAGGCCGCGTTCGGCATGTCCCTTGCTCTTTCGTGGAGATCGCGTCGCTCCGACGACAGGTCGGGGGGATGCGAGCGGACCTACGTGATCGAGATGGCGCGCCGTCACGAAAATGCCACGAGCCGCGATCGGACGCGCCCGTGATCGGGCCGATCATCGCCGCCGGCGCCGTCATTGCCGCCTTCGTCCTGCTCGGGCTGCGTCACGCCCGTCAGGGGCGGGAGCGCGACCGGATCGCCACCCTCCTCCACGGCCAGACCCGCATTCTCGAAATGATCGCGGTCGGGAAACCGCTTCCCGACGTCCTGGCCGCGCTCAGCACGATGATCGAGCGTCAGGTCCCGGGCATGCTTTGCTCGGTCCTCTTGCTGGAGGGCGACGCGCTCCGCCACGGCGCCGCCCCGAGCCTCCCCCCCGACTACAACGCCGCGATCGACAGCGTCCGGATCGGCGCCGCGGTCGGCTCCTGCGGCACCGCCGCGTTCACCGGCAAACCGGTCGTGGTGTCGGACGTCGCGAGCGACCCACTCTGGGCCGACTTCCGCGACCTCGCGCTCGCACACGGGCTGCGCGCCTGTTGGTCGTTCCCCATCCTCGCAACCGACGGCCGATGTCTCGGCACCTTCGCGATGTACTACCGCGAGCCGCGCACGCCGGCGCCGCAGCACTGGCACCTGATCGAGGTCGCAACGCACGTCGCGGGGGTCGCGATCGAACGCCATCGGACGGCGACCGAGCTCGCGCGCTCGACGGCGCGGCTGGCCGAGGAATCGCAGCTCTCGACCGCCCTCGCTCAGGTCGGCCACGAGATGATCTCGTCGCTCAACGCGACCGTGTTGCTCGATCGCTTGTGCCAGCTGACGACCGAGCTGCTCGGCTGCGACGTCAGCGACACCGTCCTCTACGATGCAGCGCGCAACGTGTACCGATTGCGCTCTTTGCACGGCTACACGCCCGAACAAGCCGAGACGCTGCAAGTCATGAGCGTCGCGGGCTCGACCTTCGGCCCGCTCCTGCACGCGCTCGAGCGCGACGGCCATGCGCAGGTTTCGACGGCGCGCGTCTCCGATCCGGCCGCCACGCGGCTGCTCACGGAATACGGCATCACCCGCAGCCTCTATGTCGCCCTGCGCCGCGGCCGCGCCGTGATCGGGTACCTCTCGGCGGGCTACCAAGGCCGCACGGCCGCCTTCTCGCATCTCCAAGAGCGGCTCGCGATCGGCATCGCGCAGCTCGCATCGATGGCGCTCGAAAACTCGCGGCTCGTCGACGAGCTCCGCGCCGCAAGCCAGCACAAGTCCGAGTTCGTCTCCACGATGTCGCACGAGCTTCGCACGCCGCTCAGCGTGATCATCGGGTACACCGACATGCTGTCCGACGACGGTCTCGACGAGGCCGACCGCGGCCGGACGCTCGGCCGCATCCGGCGCGCCGGGCTCGAGCTCCTCGAGATGATCGAGGCGACGCTCAGCCTCGGGCGTCTCGATGCCGGCCGCGATCCCGTCTGCATCGAGCGCGTCGACGTCGCGGCGGTGCTCGACGAGCTCGCGAGCGAGTTCGCCGCCCTCGGATCACGGCCGCGTACCGTGCTGCGTTTCGAGCCGGCGGCGGATCTGATGCTCGACACCGACCGCCGGAAGCTCCGCATGATCCTGAAGAACCTGATCGGCAACGCGCTCAAGTTCACGCCGAGCGGTGAGGTGATCGTACGTTGCGAGCCGCGCCGCGAGCGCTGCGCGTTCGTCGTCCGCGATACCGGCGTCGGCATCGCCCCCGAGCACCTGCCCGTCATCTTCGAGATGTTCCGCCAGGCGGACAGCTCGGATACGCGCTCGTACGGCGGCGTCGGCCTCGGGCTCTACATCGTGCAGCGCCTGCTCGATCAGCTCGGCGGGGACATCGCGGTCGCGAGCGCGCCCGGCCGCGGAACGACGTTCACGGTGACGTTACCAATGCACCACGCCGCGGTGATGTCCGCGACCGCCTGACAGCGGTTTATACGGCGACCGCCTAACGGCGGCCTATGCGGCGACCGCGCGATGCAGGGCGCGGTCGCGCCCGGGTGACGGTAGCGCGCCCGTCAGGGCGCGCTCGATAGGATGCCGAGCGCGAGGTGGCCGAGCGCGCGAATGCCCGTCGCGAGCGTCGGAGCCGGCAGCGGCGCGTACCGACTCGAATGCAGGCTCGGGAGCGGTGGGCCGCCGGGCTTCTGGCTCGCGGCGAGCGTTGCGGGCGCGACGCTGCCGAGCCGGAACATGAAGCCCGGCACACCCGCTGCGACGGCGTACCGCCCGAAGTCTTCGCCGCCCATCTCCGGCCGGCGATCGACGACCGCCTCGGCGCCGAACGCCGCGCGAAAGACGTCGGCGGCCGCCGCCGTGAGCGCCGGGTCGTTGTAGGCCGCCGGTGTGTACCCGTCCTTCACGACGACGCGCGGCGGCTGCGGGCAGCGGAACACCGCGCATTCGTCTTTCGCCATCTGCGCGATGCCGTCGAGCAAGGTGCGGCGTACGTCGTCGGTGAACGAGCGCACCGTCAACTGTAGAGTGACCTCGTCGGGAATGACGTTGTGCTTGGTGCCGCCGTGGATCGAGCCGACGGTCACGACGGCCGAATCGACCGGATCGACGCGGCGGCTGACGAGCGTCTGGAGGACGGTGACAAAATGCGCCGCCGTCACGATCGGGTCGACGGTCTCGTGCGGCCGCGCGCCGTGCCCGCCGCGCCCGTAGATCGTGACGTCGACCGAATCGACGTTGGCGAGAAAGTAGCCCGGCGTGACGCCGAGCTGGCCGGCGGCGAGATCGGCAGCGACGTGCAGCGCGACGCACGCGTCGGGCTTCGGAAAACGAGTGAAGAGCTCGTCGCGAATCATCATGTCGGCGCCGCGACCGAGCTCCTCGGCCGGCTGCGCCACGACGACGACGGTGCCGCTCCAGTGCGACCGGAGCTCGGCGAGGAGCGCGCTCGTCGCGAGCAGCGTCGTCGTGTGCACGTCGTGTCCGCACGCGTGCATCACACCCGTCGCGTTGCCGTCGGGCAGCGTCGCCATGACGGTGCTGGCGTAGCCGAGTCCAGTCTCCTCGCGGACCGGGAGTGCGTCCATGTCGCCGCGGACCAGCACCACCTGCCCGGCACCGTTCGCGAGCACGCCGACGACGCCGGTACCGCCGACGCCTTCCGTCACGCGATAGCCGGCACGCCCGAGCTCCGACGCGACGAGCGCCGCCGTCGCGTGCTCGGCGAGCGAGAGCTCCGGGTGGGCGTGCAGCTCCTCGTAGCGGCGCTGCCATTCCGGCAGGTGGCGGTCGATCCAATTCCGCACGTCGGCGTCGAGATCGGCCCGATAGGCGACGCGCGTCGGCGCGCCGGTCGGTGGCGGCGCGCCCATCGGTGGCGGCGCCGCCGCGGCGCGGCGCGCGACGGGTGACGAGGCGCCGTCAGGCTGGTGAACGACCGCGTGGCAGCCGGCAAAGCCGAGGACGAGGAGAACCGCGACGAGCGCGCGCCGATGCATGCGCCCGAGAGCTACGCGGGCTCAGAAGTATTCGCAATCGTGGCCGCCGCACGGACCAAAACCGATCGTGCAATTCGCTTTGCAGCTCGGCGTCGCCTCGGGATTCGGCTCGTCCTCGCAGTAGTCCTCACAGGTGAAGTCGTCGAAGTTCTTGCCGTCGCACTGCTCGTCACCCTCGACCTCGCCGTTGCCGCAAGACGGCGTCGCCGTCGGTGTCGGCCGCGGCGTCCGCGTGCGGGTGGCGGTTGGCGTCGTCGTGATCGTCGCCGTCGGCGTCGGCGTCCGCGTCGCGGTCGGGGTTTCACCCGGCCGCGCCGTACGGGTCGGGCCGGTGGCAGTCGCGCTCACGGTCGCCGTGGCGGTTGCGGTCGGCGTGGGGAGCGGCGTCGGGGTGAGGGTCGGCGCGGGTCCCGGACACGACGCGTCGTCGAGCGATTGGCCGACGAGCGCGAGCATCTCGTCGATCCGCGGGATCGTCTGCCGCACGAGCGTGCCGAGCGCGCACGCGTTGGTGCGCCCGAGGCAGAGCGCGTGCGCGGGGATCGCGTCGATCTCGTCGACGCCGACCGCCGCGCACTCATCGACGAGCGCGTCGAGGTTCGCGCCGCGGGCGTCGGCGAGCGTCGCAAACGGCAGTCGCGCATCGCCACAGCCGGCTTCGAGCGCGTGCCCGAGGGCTCGCCGTGCCCCCGCGACGCGACGGAACGCCCGCGCGCACGCGACGGTCGCCGGCTCGACGCACGTCGGATCGTCCGCGCGCGCCCCGAGGCACGGCAGCGCCGCCCGGCTACAGGCCGCGACAGCCGCGATCGTCCGCCCTGTCAGGCGAGCCGTCGTCCGCGTGAGGCTGCGGGCGCAGTGCGTAACGGCCTCCCCGGCACTGAAGTCGCCCTCACCGGTGCCACCCTGATCGGCGAGACACGCGAGCGCCGCCCGCGCCGGTGCCGGAACACCCACGACCCGCAAGAGCTCGCCCGCCCGCGGGAGCGCGGTCGCGGCCATGCGCTCGCCCGCGCAGCGCGCCAGGCCAGCCACGCAGGCTCCGACGGTGCCGGCTCCGGTCCCCCCGGCAGCGACCGCTGGGCACTCGGCCGCGAGCGCCTCGAAACCGAGTCCATCGGCCGCCAACAGGACGTTCGGGTCGAGCGTGCCGCAGCGAGCGGCAATCGCACGCGCGAAAAGGCTTTCGCGGCGCGCGAGACGGGTGACGACGCGGGTACAGCGTTTCGCGACCGCCGCGAGACATTCCTCGTCTCCGGGCGTCGTTTCGACGCACGACAGGGCCCGCGTCGTACAGCGGGCGAGCTCGCCGAGCTGGCGCGCGACGAAGGCACCCCCACCCTTGGCAATCGCCTGCTGGCAGCGCACCGCTGGCCGACCGAGATTCTCGGCAGCGAAGGATGCATCGACGGCAGCAAGCGACACGAAGATCGACACCACGACGAGGCGCGGGATGTAATGAAGCGAGGAGTCCACGGCACAGCCCTCCCATCAACCGGACTGCCATGTGACGCATTCTGAGGCAAAGAAAATCTTTCAGCATGTGCAGCGCATTTGCGGTTTTCGCGGTAGGGTCGTGCCGTCATGGCCGACCATCCGCGCGCGCCCGTGTCGCGCGCTGCGCCACCCGCGCGGCGTGGCGAGCGTGCGCTCGAAGCCGTGGCGGCGCGCCGGCTTTCCACCTCCGACTGGGCGACGAGCGAGCATTTGCAGGCGCTCGTCGACAACTCGACGACGTGCATCTACGTGAAGGACGCCGCCGGCCGGTATCTGCTGATCAACCGGCAGTACGAGGTGCTCTTCCACGTCTCGCGCACAGAGTTCGTCGGCCGTACCGACTACGACGTCTTCCCCGAGGACATCGCGGAGACACTGCGTCAGAACGATCTCGAGGTGATGGAGCGGAACGAGCCCATCGAGTTCGAGGAGATCACGCCGCACGACGACGGCCCGCACACCTACATCTCGATCAAGGTGCCGCTCCGCGACGAGCAGGGCCGCGTCGAAGGCATCTGCGGCATCTCGACGGACATCACGCAGCGCCTCGAAGCGGAGCGCCAGCTCCGGCGTCTCGCGCAACAGCTCGTGACGGTGCGCGAAGAGGAACGCCAGCGCCTGAGCTTTCGTATCCACGACGAGATCTGCCAGGAGCTGACGGGCATCACGTTCATGCTGGCCGCCGCGTCCCGCCGGCTCGGTAACGACGCCGGCGCGACCGTGCCCGAGCTCGACCGCGCCAACAGCCAGCTCGGACACGTCATCGACCACCTGCGCTCGGTCGCGCGCGGATTGCACCCCGTCGTGCTGCGCGATCTCGGCCTCGCCGAGAGCCTCCGCATGCTCGCGCAGACGCTGTCGACGCCGCGCCTCACGATCGACGTCGACGTTCCCGACGTCCTGCCCGCGCTGCACGCCGACCTGGCGCTCGGCATCTACCGCATCGCGCAAGAGGCCGTGCTGAACGCCGTCCGCCATGCCGACACCCACCTGGTCCGGGTGGCGTTGACGATCGAGGCCGACCGTATCCAGCTCGTCGTTGCCGATGACGGCCGCGGCTTCGACGCTCGCGCGACCGCGTCCCGCAGCATCGGCATGCTCGGCATGGAGCAGCGTTCCATCGCCGTCGGCGGCACGTTCGAGATCGACTCGGCGCCCGGACGCGGTACGCGGGTGTTGTTCACCTGCCGCCTCGACGGCACGAAGTCCGGCACGACCGCCAGCTAGCTCGCCACCCCGACTCGCCTCCCGCGATCCCCGTGGTACGACGGAGCCGGCGCAGGAGGAGTCGGCATGCAACGTCGCGGGTTTGGAATCGCCATCGCCGTCGTGATGGCCGTCGGTGGGATGATTGTGCCGGCGCACGGGGCCACCCTCGCACCCGCCACGATCCAAGCCCTCGAGCAGAGCCCCTACGTCTACATCGCGACCGAGCGCAAAAGCGGCGGCTTTGGGGCGGCGGCGGAGATCTGGTTCATGTGGCACGACGGTGCGGTGTGGATGGCCTCGCCGCCGACCACGTGGCGCGCCAAGCGCATCAAGGCGGGGCGGACATCGGCGCGCATCGCGGTCGGGACGAAGGACGGCCCGTCGTTCACGGCCACAGGATCGTTCGTGCGCGATCCCGCCACCTACGACCGGCTCTTCGCGACGTATGAGAAGAAGTACCCGGAAGGCTGGCCGAGGTACGAGGCCCGCTTCCGCGACGGCCTGAAGGATGGGAGTCGCGTGCTGATGCGGTATGCGCCGGCGACGGAAGCCGCAGCGAGCGCGTCGGCCGGTGCGCCGGCCGCGGCTCCTCCCTCGGCTTCGGCTAGGCCTTCGGCTTCGGCTAGGCCTCCGGCTGCGCCTAGGCCTTCGGCTTCGTCTCGCCCCTGAGGATCGGCAGGATGCCGGCGAAGAGCCCGCGCTTCAGCGCCGCGTAGGTGCCGCGATCCTTGGCAGCGAGAGCGGCCGCTCGCTCGATCGCCTGTGGCAGCACGTCGGGGCCCGCCGCCGCCGCGTCGACGATGCCGCGCTCGACGCATTGCGGGCCGCCGAGCCGAACGCCGGTGAGCAGCGTCTCGATCACGACCTGCGCCGAGAGCTTCGCCTGAATGAGCGCGGTCATGCCGGGCGCGAGCGCGACGTTGATGTCGACCTCGGGCAAGCAGAAGAAGCCGCGGTCGGCGCGCATCACGCGGAAGTCGTGTGCGAGCGCGAGCATGCCGCCGGCCGCGAACGCATGGCCGTTGATCGCGGCCACGCTCGGGACGGGGAACGTGAGGAGGCGCGCGAAGACGCTGATCACGTCCTGCACGAAGCCGGCGCCGGCCGCACGGCCTTCGTCACTGCCGAGCCACGCGAGGTCGAGACCGTTCGAATAGAACTTCTCGGTGCCACCGGTCGTCACCAGCGCGGCCGGACCGCTCGAACGCTCGACCTCGTCGAGCGCGCCGTTCAGCGCGTCGATGAAGCCTCGATTGAAGCGATTTTCTCCGGCGTTCATGGTGAGCACGAAGACCGAGCCGTCGCGGGTGACGTCGATGGCGGACATGGGCCTCCTCAGGCGGCGGCGCTGGGGCGCTGTTTGAAGCTCTCGTACCAGCGCTGGATGTTCTTGTGGGCCGGGTCGATCGGGATCTGCGCGAACTCGGCGAACTGCAGCGCCGCGAGCAGCGTGCAATCGGCGATCGTCGGCCTGTCGCCGGCAGCGAATGTGTTGGAGCCGATCTTGGCGTCGAGCACCGCGAGGTTCGTCGCGAGCGCGCCGCGCGCCGATTCGGCGGCGTCGGCCGATTGCTTCAGGCGACTCGCGAACAGCGGGTGCGTGTTCTGGAAGATGACCGCGATGCGGCCGAGCACGCTCAGCTCGATCAGACGCTCGAGCGCCCGGACGCGGGCCCGCTCGAGGGGCGCCGTGCCGATCATCGGCGGATTCGGGTGGAGATCCTCGAAGTATTCGATGATCGCGAGCGACTCGGCGAGATAGCTGCCGTCGTCGAGCTCGAGCACCGGCAAGCCGCCCATCGGGTTCTTCTCGAGAAACGCCGGCTTGCGGTTCTCGCCGGTGATGATGTCGACCGGCACCGACGCGACCTCGATGCCCTTCTCGGCGAGATACACGCGGACCTTCTTGGGATTGGGAGCTCCGGGGAATTCGTGGAGTTTCATGGCGACGCCTCCTCGTGGACGGGCGAGCGGATTTTGCACGGAATCGCGTGCGACCGCGGGTCGTGGGCTCGCCGCGTGGACGGGCGTTCTCTGCCAGCCGCCCTCAGCTGACACAATCAGCGCGGCGGAGGGAGGAGACGCGCGGTGCGGAGGCCTTCCGCGAACTTCGATCGCGTGGCGAGCGTGAGAGGCCGCCGGCGGCGCAGCGTGGCGACGAAGCGCGCGACGAGATCCGGCGGTCCTGCCTTCACCTCGACCTCGAGCCGTTCGAGACGGCGCGAACGGCCGCGGCCAGCCGTGATGCCCGTCCGGTCGAGCGCGATCTCGGCGACCGCACGGCCGTCGTGCCGCAGCGTGAACGTGTGGCGGCGCGTCCGGACCGCGAAGAGCCGCCGCAATCGACCCGACGCCGTCGCGCGCCGAACCGCGGCGCCAACCGGTCCGCCGAGCGCTCGCAGCGTCGCGGGCCGCGCATCACGCACGCGCGCGGCGATCTCCCGCCGTCGTGCGGCGCCACGCCGCGCGCGTCCGAGCGCCTTCAACGACGCCTCCGTCCGGGCGTCGTTCCGCCGCACGCGCAGCGCAAAGCCTTCGCCCCACACACGCCAGTCGGCGGTGTCGAGATAGGTGTCCGACAGCCGCACGACGGACGCCGCCTCGAGCGACCAGTGCGCGAAGCGGAGCGCAGCGAGCCAGCGTTCGAAGGCGTCGACGTCGCGCACGACGAACTGCCACTCGATCTCGACGGCCCGCGCCGCCACGCTCACGGCGTCCCGGACACGAAGGCGTCGAGTACGTTCCGCGTGATCTGCTCGAGCCGCACGTCGGGAGCCGCGCGCTCGCCGAACGCATCGAGACCGAGGCTCCAGCCGATCGAGCCGGCCGCGAACACCCAGGCCCCGCTCGGCGCCTGATAGATCGCCGATTGCGCGAGGACGGACGTGCCGGCGAAGCTCACGTACGGCGACGTCGAGAGCAGCGTCCAGCTCCCGTCGCGGGCCGACGGCAACGGCGCGTCGGCTTGGAAGGCGTCGGTCTCGTAGCCGACGATGCCGGGAATCACGTCGCCGTCCTCCAAGCCCGTGCCGGCGTAAACCCAGTGGCCGCTGTTCTGCACGACGTAGTCCTCGTACGCGCCGTGATAGCCGCCCGCGATGATGTCGCCGTGTTGGATGCCGACCAGCGCCTGCTCCGGACGACCGACGATCGGGTCGCGCCACTGCACCGTCGTCGTCGGTCCCTGTACCGGGTCGAGCACGGCGTCCTTGTAGCAGACGATCGTCCGCGCCGGCGCCCCGCTCGCCGACGGCTCGAAGCGGATCTGCCAATAGACGGCGTTGGCGCCGAAGAACCCGAGGTGCACGCCGCGATCGCGCGCGTGCGTCACGGCGTCGACCATCGCGCTCGACCAGTACTCGTCGTGGCCGACCGAGAGAAACGCCTTGCTCTGCGAGAGCAAGGCGCCGCGCAGGTGCGTGTCGACGTCGGTCGTGTAGCGCACGTCGTAACCGGAGCGCTCGATCCAGCGGACGAAGTCGATCTCCCAATCGAGGAACTGGCCGGCGCCGTCGCGCGCGTACGGACGATCGAACGACACGGCCA
>JBDSJB010000095.1:0-7507 GCA_039917665.1 Binatia bacterium | reverse complement strand
CCGTCGGGCCGGTGAACGTCGTACCCGGAGAAGCCGTCTGGGAGGTGATCGTAACGGTCACACCGTCGACCGACGTGTCGCCTGCGTCCGGGAAACCGTTGCCGTTGTCGCAGTACACTCGCCCCTGGATGTACCAGGCCCAGGACGCCGAGGGCGCCGCGAGCGTGATCATCAAAACACCAACCACCCAAACGCTTTTGAATCCTCGATCGATCATGGACTGCTTCCTCCCCTGTGGTCCCACGGTCCGTGGGGTCACCCACCGCCCTCCAGAGCAAAATGCTTGCCTCGTCTACCATAGAATTCTCTATGGCGGACATGGTTCGCGTTCGCGCGGAGTTGCACGAGAGGCGCAGTCTCGCCAGCCATTCCGGAGCGCGAGTGATGTCGCTCGCAAATCACCCGATCGCCGGGCCGCGCGGCTGCTAGCGCCGACCACCTATCAAGCCCGCGACCCACGATCCGCATGACCACACCAGAGCGGATGCGGAGTAGCCGGTTTTCATCTCCGCGTGGTATGCGGGTCTTCCTTTGCGAGTGATCCGTTGGATCTGATCGAACGCCGTTCCGACTCGTCGACGCGCCACCCCTGGGAAGTTGCTCGGGCGAAGGCCGTCGAGGACATCCTCACCCGCCATCGTGACCGATTTGCCTCCGTCTTGGATTACGGCTGTGGCGATGGGTACACCGGCGAGCACGTCCAGGACGCCTTTAGCTCCAATGAGTTGGTCGGGGTGGACGCGTTCTTCACGGAGTCCGACTGCGGCGTCACCGAGCGTGGCCGCGGGACGGTCGAGCGTTCCATCGACGATCGCCAGCTCGGGACACGGCGCTTCGACCTGGTCCTGCTCTGCGACGTGATCGAGCACGTCGAGGACGACGTCGGTCTGCTCCAGACGCTCCGGAACCGCCACATGGTGGACGGAGGCCTGATGCTCGTGACGGTGCCCGCGTTTCAGCAGCTCTTCTCCGAGCACGACCGCTTTCTCCGACACCATCGTCGCTACAGCCTGCCCGACCTCCGACGGGCCGTCGCGAGCGCCGGCCTCACGATCGTCGAGGACGGCTACCTGTTCGCGTCGCTCCTGCCGGCGCGCATCCTCGGCAAGCTCGCGGAGCGCCGTGCCGCCAGCCAGTCGCAAGAACACGGCATCGGCGGGTGGAACGGCGGGACGATCCTCACACGCTTCCTGACCATCGCGCTGCGACTCGACAACGCGATCCTGCTCGCGGCACGCCGGTTCGGCATCACGCTTCCCGGATTGAGCTCGTGGGCGTTATGCAAAGCGTCGTAATCGTCGTCCCCTGCTACAACGAAGCCGACCGCCTCGACCTCTCCGCATTCCGAGATAGCGTCGCCCGCGAGCCGCAGCTGACCTACCTCTTCGTCGACGACGGCAGCACCGATCGCACGGCGGACATGCTCACGGCCTTTGCCGCCGAGCGCCCTGACCGCATCCAGCTTCTGCGTCTCGAGTCCAATTGCGGGAAAGCCGAAGCGGTGCGGCGCGGGATCCTCTCCGCCGCCGACTCTGCCGACCTGATCGGCTACTGGGATGCCGACCTGGCCACCCCGCTCGCGGCGATCCCGAGCTTCGTGAACGCGTTCGCCGATCCGGCGATCGCCCTCGTCATGGGTTCGCGCGTGCAGCTGCTCGGCAAAAACGTCCAACGGAAGGCGGCGCGGCACTACATCGGGCGCGTCTTCGCGACCGCGGTGTCGCAGCTGCTGGATCTCCGGGTGTACGACACGCAATGCGGCGCGAAGGTGCTGCGTGCGACTCCCCAAATGCGACAAGCGTTTGCGCGCCCCTTCCAGCTGCGCTGGTGCTTCGACGTCGAGCTTCTGGCCCGCCTGCTCGGCCTGCAAGCCCGTGGCGAGTTCGACGTGGAACGGCAGTGCCTCGAGCTTCCGCTGCAGACATGGCGCGACGTCGGCGGGTCGAAGCTCGGTCCCCGGCAGATTCCGCACGTTCTCGGCGAGCTCCTGCAGCTCCGGACGATCGTTGCCGACGAGCGTCGTCGGTGACGTCACAACGCATCGTCGGCGCGACGGTCCTCGCCGCCAGCATCACCGTGATGGTGGCCCTCGGCATCTTCGGCGTCGGCCACGACGGCGACACCCACCTCGATACGCCGATCCTCTACGCCGCCGGTGAATACTGGCAGGCCGGCGGGAGCCCGTACACGCGGAACGTCGTGCCGCACGTGACCGGCGCCATCGGCGACGCGCTGGAGCGCTACACCTTCGCGTACCCGCCGCAGGCCGCCCCGCTCTTCTTGCTGCTCGCGATCGGCTCGGCCGAGACCGCCAACACCATCATGACCATCTTCAATCTCGTGAGCCTCGCCGCTCTCGCCTACCTGACCGTGCGGATGGCGGAACCCGCCGATTCGGAAATGCACCGCTGGATCATCCCCGCGCTCGTGATCGGAAATCTCTCGACGGTGTTCGTCGTCTGGATGGGACAGACGACGCTCATCATGGCGGCCGCCCTCACGGGTGCGTGGTATTACGCGCGGCGCGGCGAGCGAGTGGTCGCGGGGATCTTTCTCGCCGTCGCCACCATGAAGCCGCCGCTCAGCCTTTTCATGGTCGTCTGGTTCATGCTCGAGCGGCAATGGAAAGTGCTCGGCACCATGACCATCGCCATTCTGATCATGGCGTCGATCCCGATGTATCAGAGCGGGCCGGTGCAGGTGTACCTCGATTGGCTCGGCTCTCTGGGCCACTACGGCGCACACAGCTCCAACGCGCTCGGCTCACGCATGCTGTTCAACATTCAGAGCCTCCTCTACGCCGGCGGCGTCACGACGCCGAGCCTGTTTGCCTTCGGAGCGATCGGCACCCTTGCGTTGTGGTACTGGCGCCATGCCTTCGTCGAAGACGATCTGATCGGCGTCCTCCTCGGCATTACGCTCCTGTTCGGCTACGGCCACAGCTACGACATCGCGGCGCTGGTGCTCCTGATTCCCGCGTTCTGGCGGCGGGTCCACGACTCGCCCTCGGCTTCGGCCGTTGCCCTGACCATGCTCTTCGCGATTTCGTTTCCGAACAGCGTGCTCGAGCCCTTCGGGAGTCTCTTGTTGCTGCACGTGCGCGTCGCCGTGCTCTGCGTCGCTCTCGCGTGGCTCCTCTGGCTGAGCGCCGACGCGGCCCGCGAACGCCGCGAGTATCACGGCATTCCGGGCCTGCGACCGACTGCGGCGCTCTAAGCTAGCCGAGAGTCCGCGTTAGCCGCGTCCACCCGCGGCGCGACGCCGTTCCGTCACCTCGCCCGCGTGCATCCGGCTCTCCATGCGCTGCGCGAGGTCATGCAGACCGGCCGCGCCGATGCGATGTCGAGCGCGCGGCATGAGGTCATTCTCCTCCTCGGCCATGTGGTGCTCCACCGTGCGACGCAGCTCGCTGAGCCGATCCTGGCCCTGCCGCTTCTTCAGGCGAGGATTTCTGAGCCCGTCGAGTAGACGCGCGATCGTCGCGTGTTCGGCGCGTGCGGCATCGACCTGCGCCTCCTCACCGTCGAGCGCCGCGACCGCGGGATAGAAGATTTCCTCTTCTAGCGCGGCGTGCAGGGTCAGACGATCGACCAATCGGCCACACAGGTCGTGCCAATCACCCTCGTGCGTCTCGGCGTCGAGCTTGTCGAAGAGTGCCTCGACCTCGGCGTGCTGCGTCGTCAACATCTGAATGGCGTCCATGATTATTGCCTCCTCACTGGAGGAGAGAAGCACCACGAACCGTGCCACTGGAACGACGGCGGTAGGCCCGTACGGGGCGGGACCGAGCACCGTCGCCCAGGGCAGAACGCAGAATTTACATGCTTACGCCGAGACTTGTGCGATCGCTTTCGCCACGACGTCTAGGTTGCGGGCGTTGAGCGCGGCGACGCAGATCCGACCGGAATCGATGGCATAGATCGAGTGGCGTTCGCGAAGCGCCGTCACCTGATCCTTCGTCAGCCCGGAGTACGAGAACATTCCACGCTGGCGCGTGATGAAGCCGAAGTCCGCGCCCGGCACCGCGGCCTGGAGACGCGCGACCAGCTGCTCGCGGAGCTGTCGAATGCGGTCACGCATGCCGGCCAGCTCGCGCTCCCAGAGCGCCCGCAGCTCGGCATCATTCAACACGGCCGCCACGACCTGCGCGCCGTGACTCGGCGGGTTGGAGTAGTTGGTGCGGACGAGCCGCTTCAGCTGGCTGAGCGCGCGCGCCGCCTCTTCGGTGCTCGCGGCGACCAAGCTGAATGCGCCGACGCGCTCGCCGTAGAGCGAGAACGACTTCGAGAACGAGCTCGACACGAAGACGGGCGTCGATGCCGCCGCGAACGCGCGGACGGCCGTCGCATCGGCGTCGATGCCGTCGGCGAATCCTTGGTAGGCCATGTCGAGGAACGGGATGAGCCCGCGCGCGACGACGACGTCGCGGATGGCGGTCCATTGGTCGGCGGTCAAGTCGGCGCCGGTCGGGTTGTGACAGCACGCGTGCAGCACGACGACGTCGCCGCTCGGAATCTTCTTCAGCCCTTCAAGGAGCGCGTCGAACTTCAGGCCCTTCGTCGCCGCGTCGTAGTACGGGTAGCTCTGCACGGTGAATCCGGCGCTCTCGAAGAGCGCGCGGTGATTCTCCCAGCTCGGCTCGCTGATCCAGACGTTGGCGGACGACGCGAAGCGCCGGAGGAAGTCGGCGCCAACCCGGAGACCGCCCGTACCCCCGAGCGTCTGCACCGTGACGACACGCTTCTCCGCGACCGCTTTGTGCTCGGCCCCAAACACGAGGACCCGCACGGCCTGATCGTAGGCGGGCATGCCGTCGATCGGGAGATAGCCGCGCGGCAGCGAGCTCTCGACCAGACGCTGCTCGGCGCGCTTCACGCACTCCAGCAGCGGGACCTTGCCGTTCTCGTCGTAGTACACGCCGACGCCGAGGTTCACCTTGGCGGGATTCTCGTCGGCATTGAACGCCTCGGTGACGCCGAGGATCGGATCGCGAGGCGCCATCTCGACGCCGGCCAACAAAGCGGTGCTCATCGTGGTCTGCTCCGGTTCAGAAGGATTGGGTGCGGTCCCGATCTATACCCGCTCGGAACGGGGTGCGCACGCGCCGGCAGTCGGATGGCCGGACGGGGTTGCCGGCCGTTGGATTGGTTGGCCGGCATTGCCGGCCTCGTGGATTGACTGCCCCGGCCAGCGCCCGCATGCAGAAACCGGGGGAATCTACGACTCGGACGGCAGACACCCAGGCGGCCCGCGCTCCACACCGGCTCGCTCGTTGGCTGAAAACGCTCCGCGGGCTCGCCCCGATCGAGAGCCGCGTGCTGCTCGTCGCGCTCGGGATCGTCGCGAGCCTCTGGGTGTTTCTCCTCGTCGCGAGCCTCGTGACCGCAGGCCGCACGCAGGCTTTCGACGAGCACGTGCTGCGGGCGCTCCGGCGCGCGTCGGACCCCGGGGTGCCGATCGGAGCGCGCTGGGTCCAATCGATCGCGCTCGACCTCACCGCGCTCGGAAGCGGCGTCGTGCTGTTCACCATTACGATGCTCGTCGCCGGCTATCTCGCCATCGAGCGCCGCTACTCGATGGTCGGCCTCCTCTTCACGGCGAGCTTTGGCAGCATGATCGCGAACACGGCGCTCAAGGCCTTGTTTGCGCGACCGCGGCCGACGGTGGTGCCGCCGCTCGCGATCGTCGGCTCGACGAGCTTTCCGAGCGGGCACTCGATGATCGCGGCGGTCGTGTACCTGACACTCGGCGCGCTCCTCGCCCGGACGACGACCCGCCGGCGCCTCCGCGTGTACTTCCTCGGGGTCGCGCTCGGCATGAGCGCCCTGATCGGGCTCTCGCGCGTCTATCTCGGCGTGCACTATCCGAGCGACGTGCTCGCCGGCTGGGCGGCGGGCGTCCTCTGGGCACTGCTCTGCCAACTCGTTGCCCAGCGTTTGCAGCGTGAGGTCGTGGTGAGGCCGCCGAGCCCCTAGCGCGTCGTGCGCTCGACGGTGCTCGTCACCCGCGTTCCCGTCCAGTCGAAATCGAAACCGACCCGGACCGGTGGGCTCCAACTCGCGCCGCGATCGTGGCTCACCGCGAGCTCGACGACGACCGGTTCCGCACCCACGGGAAGCGCCGCGCCGGATGTCGTCGCCTCCCACGGGCCCTGCCACACCCGGCGGCGATAGCGCGCGTCGCCGCGGGCCGCGACGCCGTTCTCGACCGCGAGGTCACGGAAGCCCAGGCGGTCGCGTTCGTCCAGCACGAAGTCGTCGAGCGGCGCGATGCGGTGCCAATCGAAATACACCCGCGCGATCCGCCGCTGCCGCTCGCGCAATCGATCCGCGAGGATCACCGCCGCTTGAGGATCCGACCACTCGCCGGCGCGCGCGACGACCGCGAGATCGGCATCGCTGAAAGCACTCACGAGCTTGGCGCCCCAGAATGCGTCGCGTACGGTCGCCGCGTCGAAGAGTGGATTCGGATAAGTGGTACGCCACGCCTCGGGATCGAAGGCCGTGGCGTCGAAGTAGCCGAGCGCGGGATGGGCGAGCGGAAGGTGCGCCCACGCCGGCGTCACGAGCCCGAGCGTCGCGACCCGCCAGAGCACGTGGGCCGGATCGAAGAAGTACTCGTGGCCGTAGCGCGGCGGCTTCCAGTCGTCGTTGCCCGCGCCGAGCGCGCTCGAAAAATCGAGCAGGTAGTGCACGAGGTGGCCGCGGCCGTCCTCGTACTCCTCGTCCGGCACGAACGCATCGAGGAAATTGCCTCGACGCGCATCGGTGTAGTTGATCCATGCCGCGACGACCCGAAGCCCGCGGAGCTCGCGGCGATCCTCGTGCGCCACGCGATCGTCGGGATCGTCGTAGCGCCGACCCGTGGTTCGGAAGCCGCCCTTCACTTTTCCCGGTAGCCAGCGACTCGCGACGACCCGAAGCCGCCCGTCGGGACCGCGCGCCGCGCGTTGCAGGAGACGCTGCAGCTCCGCGTCGGTCAGCGTTGCGTCGGGAGCGAGCGTGAGGCGCTCCGGATCGAGGTGCACGAGATAGTTCTCCGGTACGTTCCAGCCGAGCGCGTACACGATCTTCGTACACACCATCTCGGCCCCGGTCGGCACCTCGGGGTAGTCGGGCGGATCGAGCTTCACGACGTAGCGGTCGCCTTTCCGGTCTTGGACGACGAAACCAGCAGTCATCCCGATCGCCTTCGCCGACAGAACCGACAAGGGCCCGGCGGCGGGGGCGTGGCGCGGATCGCTCGGACCGCGGGCGAGCTCGGCGGGGCTCATGGGTCGACGGGGGTGGCGATTGGTGAACCACGTCGAATCCGGCACCTCGTCGAGCGCATTCACGTTCGCGGCTTCGCGCCGGTCCACGACGTGCAACGAGCGTCCGACCGCCGGCAGGATCTTGTGCAGCTGGTACGTGGTCATCGACCAGAGGCCGTCGCGGATGAGATGGTCGCCGCTCTCGTCGACGGACGGCTCGGCGATCGGGCGATCGTCGTGCGCCTGCCATTCCAC
>JBDSJB010000094.1:0-4912 GCA_039917665.1 Binatia bacterium | reverse complement strand
CATCCACCGGCAACGTATTCAGCACGTCGCCGGCCGTCGCCCAGCCGCGGCGCGCTTGGCCGATGCCGTAGTCCTCGGGGAACTTGAGCTGGGCGGTCGAGTGCGCGTCGGAGTCGATGACGATTTTCACACCCGCCTCGATCGTCTTCCGCACGTGATCGTCTTTCAGGTCGAGCCGGTCGGGATACGCATCGAGCTCGAGGATCGTACCGGTCTCTTTCGCGCAGGCGATGACCGCGTCGAGGTCGAAGTCGACGGCCTCGCGCCGCTTCAGCTGCCGCGCCGTCGGGTGGAAGAAGATGTCGGCGTGCGGGTTCTGCATGGCGCGGATCACGCGCGCGGTCATCTCGGCGCGCGGGAGATTGAAGTGCGAATGGATCGCGACGCCGACCACGTCGAGCTCGGCAAGGCAGTCGTCGTCGATGTCGAGCGTGCCATCCTTCCGGATGTTCACCTCGGCGCCCTTCAGCACGCGAAAGCCCTCGAGACGCTTGTTGATCCCGTCGATGGCTTTGCCCTGGAGGCGGATTTTGGCTTCGTCGCTGCCGCCGGTCATGGCGAGGTCGCGGGTGTGGTCGGTGATCGCCATGTACTCGAGCCCGAGTCGTTGCGCTTCGGCGACCATGTCCTCCAGCGTGTCGGCGCCGTCGGTCCACTTGGTCTGCGTTTGCAAGTCGCCGCGCAGCGACCCCGGTTCGATGAGGCGCGGCAGGCGGCCCGTGCGTGCGGCGTCGATCTCGCCGAGATCTTCGCGCAGCTCCGGTGCGATGTAAGGCAGGTCGAGCGCGGCGAAGATCTCCTCTTCGGTCGCGCCGGCGATCGCGGTGTCGCCACGAAAGAGCCCGTACTCGTTCAGCTTGAGCTGCTTCTTGATCGCGATCTGGCGCATGACGACGTTGTGCGCTTTCGATCCCGTGAAGTAGTGGAGCGCGGCGCCGAAGCTTTCGCGCGGCACGACCCGGACGTCGAGCTGGATGCCGGTGGCCAGCTTCACCGACGTCTTGCCGGGTCCGGCGGCGACGATCCGCGACACCTCGGCCATGCTCTGCACGAACGTCATGACGGGCGCGGCGTCCTTGGCGATCACGAGCAGGTCGGCGTCGCCGACCGACTCGCGACAGCGCCGGATCGATCCGGCGATGACCGTGCGCTCGACGCCCTTCATGCCGCCGATCCGCGCCGCGATCTCCCGCATCATCGGGAGCACGTTGCCGAGCGGGAATCGTCCCGTGCTCTGCTTCGCGAACGCAATCGCGCGGATGATCTTTTCCTCGCTCTTGGCGCCGAAGCGGGGGAGATCGCGAATGCGGCCCGCTTCCGCCGCGGCCTCGAGCGTCGCGAGATCGGTGACGCCGAGCTCCTGATACAGCGTGCGGACGGCTTTCGGTCCGACGCCTTCGACCGCCGTGAGCGCCGCGACGTCGACGGGCGTCCGCGCGTAGAGCGCTTCGCGGTAGGTCATGCTGCCGGTGGTCAGCAGCTCGCCGATCTTCTCCGCGATGCTCTTGCCGATGCCGGGAATCGTCGCGAGTCCCTTCATCCCCGTCTGCGCAAAGAGGTCGGCGCAGGCGACGTCGCTCGCGTCGATCGAGTCTGCGGCCTTCTCGTAGGCGCGCGGCTTGAACGGGTCGTTGTCCATCGCGAGGAAGAGCGCGATCTCGCGGAGCAGGGCGGCGACGTCGGCGTTGCGGAGCGGAGCGGCCATGGATCAGTGGAAGATGGTCGTCACGTCGAAGAAGAGCAACTGCTCGTCCTCGCACGCATCGCATTCGACCCGGGTGTAGCGAAACCGCCGGTCGTCGATCGCGCGCGCGCCCTCGCCGACCATGTGCACGCCCGCGCCGCAGTGACAGCGCCGCGCGCGGAGCGCGTCGTCGATCGCGTCGAACGAGCCGACCGGGATGGCATGCTCGATCGAAGTGCCGGGTCCGCTGTGAACGCTGGCGCGGGCGCGTCGGCGCTGCACGCCGCGCATCACCCAGATGACGGCAGCAACCAGGACGACGCTCGCGAAGATCAGCCCGGTCATCGCGCTGCGTCCGCCTTCAGGCGGGCAGGCGCCCGGGCCGGAAGAGGACCTTCTTGTCGGTGACGACGAGCTGCTCGTTCAGAACGAGCTGCAACGCCTGCGACAGCACCTTGCCCTCGAGCGCCTGGCCGCGCTCCTTCACCTCGTCGAGCTGATCCTCACCGACGCGGATGTGGAAGACGTCCTGCAGGATCACGGGCCCCTGGTCGAGCTGCTCGGTCACGAAGTGCGCGGTGCATCCCGACACCCGGACGCCCTCTTCGAAGGCCTGTTTGTAGGCGTTCGCGCCCGGATAGTACGGCAGGAGCGAGGGATGAATGTTGATGATGCGACTCGGGTACTGCTTCACGACGTCGACGGTCAGCACCTGCATGTAGCGGGCGAGCACGACGAAGTCGGCGCGCACCTCGCGGAGCTTGGCCAGCAAGAAGGCTTCGTGCGCTGGTTTGTCGGTCGACGCGCACCACTCGAAGGGCAGTCCGGCTCGCTCGGCGATCGGGCGCAGCACGTCGTGATTCGAGAGCACGGTGACTAGATCGCCGCTCAAAAGATCAGCGGCCCGGTCGGCGATCAGCTGCTCCAAGCAGTGCGGCTCCTTGCTCACCAGCACGGCGACCCGCTTGCGCTCGCGGGTGCTGTGGAGCCGGACGCTCACGTCCATGTGCGTCTCTTCGCCGATTCGCTTCAGGCCGAGGATCATCTCGTCGAGCGACAGCGAGAGTTCCGTCAGGTCGACCCGCATCGTCATGATGAAGAGGCCTTCCATCACGCGCTGCTCGATGTCCTCGATGTTGATGTTGCAGCCGGCGAGGTACGTGGAAACCCGGGCCACGACGCCCTTCTGGTCGCGGCCGACGACGGAGACGATGGCGAGATTCTTTTCGCTGCGCATGCGATCGAGCTTCGCGGTACCGCAGAAGCTGCGCGAATTCAACGCACTGGCGCGTACGATGCCAGGTCGAACGCGCTGGCGAACGCCGAGGGTCGTGCCAGTCAGCCGGTGTCAGCGCCGCAAGTTTGATCTTGAATAACGCGAGTGGCCGCTTTAACTTTTGCCGTGCGCAGCGCCCGCTGCGCCAAGGAGGATCCCCCTCATGGCCTCGAAACAAGCGGATGTCCTGGTCGGCCGGCGCTATCTCACGCGCGGGTATCTCGATCAGGCGCTGGAGCTCTTCACCCGGAACGCCGACGTCGTAGCGACCGCCGATTGGTGCCTGCTCCGGGATAGATTGCTCGACCGCGGACGGATCCAGGACATGGTGCGAGTGTGCGAGCTCGGACACGTGCCGATTCCGAGCGAGCAGTTGATCGTCCGCGGCGACAAGGCGCTCCGGACGAAGGACATCGATCTCGCGATCGACCTCTTCGAGCTGGCTGGCGCCGACGGTCCGCGGTGGGAGAGAGTCGTCGACGTGCTGATCGAGATGCCGGATCGGAAGCGTCAGGCCGTCGCGATCGCCGACCGTTATCTGGTCGACCATACCCAAGTCGCCGCGACCACTACCCGACCGGGCCCGATTCCCATAAAAAAAGCCGTTCAGTGACTGAACGGTTCTCTTCGTGACCCGCGTCCGCCCGATCGTCGAGCGGATGCACGCGTACGTTCCCGGCGAGCAGCCCCAGGGCGGCCGTGTCGTCAAGCTCAACACCAACGAGAATCCATACCCGCCGGCGCCCAGCGTGATCGCGGCCGTCCAGGCCGCGGCGACCGCGGATCTGCGGCTCTATCCCGAGCCCACCGCCAAGCCGCTCCGCGAAGAGGCGGCGCGCTGCTACGGCGTCCGCCCCGAGCAGGTGCTGGTCGGGAACGGCTCCGACGAGCTCCTGACCATGTTGATGCGGACGCTCGTCGGCATCGACGACATCGTCGTCTACCCCGAGCCGACGTACTCGCTCTACGACACGCTCGTCACCATCCAGGAAGGCCGTTCGCTCACCATCCCGTTCCCGGAAGACTTCACGCTGCCTCCCGCGCTCTTCGCGGCTGAAGGGCAGCTGATGATGATCTGCAACCCGAACGCGCCGTCGGGCAGCCTGACGCCGGTCGCGACCATCGCCGAGCTCGCGACCGGGTTCGCCGGTGTCGTCGTGGTCGACGAGGCCTACATCGACTTCGCGCCCGAAGGATCGACCGCGCTGCCGCTGCTCGCGAGCCACGACAACGTCGTCGTGCTCCGCACCTTCTCGAAGTCGTTCTCGCTCGCCGGCATGCGGATCGGGCTCGCCTTCGGCCACCCGGATCTGCTCGCGGAAATCGGCAAGGTGAAGGACTCGTACAACCTCGATCGTGTCGCGATCGCTGCCGGCACCGCCGCGCTCGTCGAGATCGCGTGGATGGAGCTGAACGTCGCGCGCGTCGTCGCGACGCGCGCCCGGCTCACCGAGGGCCTCGCCGTGCTCGGCTACGACGTGCGGCCGTCGGCGACGAACTTCGTGCTCGCGCGCCGTGCCGGCGAGGATCAGGCGCCGGTGCTGCACGCGCTCCGCGAGCGCGGCATTCTCGTCAGGCATTTCGCGACCGACCGTCTACGCGACTGTCTCCGCATCTCGGTCGGCACGGAAGAGGATACCGATCAGGTGCTCGCAGCGCTCACCGCGCTCAGGCCAGCTCGCTCGTAGTACGCTCGACCGTGCGCGCGGGCGTCAGGGCTGCGGCGGGAACTGCGCGGCATAGTCGGCGCGCGCCGCCGTGATCACGGCCCGCGCCTCGGCGGCGTCGTAGACCGGGTCGACGGTGATGGTCGACGTGTCGCCCGGGATCGTCTTGTACGTGAGGAAGTAATGGCGCAGGCGGTCGACGACGGCGCGGGGGAGCTGGCGCACGTCGACGAGGTCGCCGAAGGTCGGATCGCCGAGCAGCACCGCGATGATCTTGTCGTCGGC
>JBDSJB010000093.1:0-3162 GCA_039917665.1 Binatia bacterium | reverse complement strand
CGCCGTTGCCGCACTTGTCGAAATCGGAGCCGCCGCCGTCCCCGCACCCGCCGAAGGCGGACGCGAGCGCGAGCGTGAGAATCCCTGCCAGGAGCATCGTACGCATGCGAGTGGTCGTCCTTACTTTCGTGTCGAGGTTGAAATGACGACAAGGGGCAGCGCGGGATTCGACCGCGCCGCCCCTGTCCCGAGCTACTGGATTGCGACGGTGCAGCTGGGTGTGATCGTCGTGCCCTGGAAGGACGCCGAGACCACGTCACAGGTGAAGTCGCTGGCCGACGGTGCAGATTGGCCGGCGACACAATCGAACGTGATCGTCACGAACAGGCCCGCCGTTTGAACGTCAGTAGCGACGAAGCCGGCAGTGACCCTGTCGTCGACCAGATCATCGTTGGAATCAACGTCATTGCGCACCTTGAGGCCGTCGCCCTCGAACACGACGCGATCGCCGACCGAGGTGTCGGTGCCCGAGCCGGGAATGTTTGCCGAGGCGGGGTAGCTCAAATCGACGCGAGCGGCCGTGTAGTCGGCGTCGAGGTTGAGCTTCACGACGATGGATTCGCTGCCGGTGCACGTCGGACCGTTCGGCGTCGGGGTCACGGTCGGTGTGTCGCCCGCGACAGGGGTTGCCGTCGTCTCGACCGTGGTCGCGGTCGGCCCACCCGGCGTCGCCGTGACGACCGGCGTCGGCGTTCGTGAGCTGCTACCTGTACAAGTCGTCGTGTCGCGTTGGCACCGCGGGCCGCAGGTCAACGTGCCGCCGCCAAAGCCGAGGCTCTGGCAGGTCGCGCCGTCGAAGTCGCCGCCGTCGCACGACTCGCTGGAATCGTCGATGAAGCCGTTGCCACAGCTGCCGCCCGATCCGTTGTCGTTGTTGTCGTTGTTGTCGTTGTCGCCACACCCGGCGATTGGAAGTGCCGCGAGCAGCAGCACCAGGCTTCCGATGATCAATTGTTGACGCATGTCCCCTCCTTGTGTCGTTCAGTACGCATATGAAACGCCGAAGCTGGCGGTGACGCCGGTGCGATAGTCCTCTTGGAGGACGCCACCGACGGTGGTGAGGTATTTGTCGTTGATGAGATTCTCGACGGCGAGCTTGAAGGTGAGCGGAACGCCGGCGATCTCCGCCTTTTTGAGGTAGACGAAGTCGAGAGAATCGCGGCGCTTCTTGACGAAGTCCGGCAGCGAGTTCACGTCTTGTACGCGTTCGATCGTGTCGCCGATCGTGTTGTAGAGGACGCGCGCCGTCCCGTAGTCGGGATGGGTGTATTCCAGCGTCGCATTGACGACGAAGGGCGCTTGCCCTTGCAGGTCGCGTTTGCGGATGACGGCTGGCTCCCCAGTGTTCGGATTGGCGGCGCGCACCTGCGCGGTGACTTCCGACTGGACGTACGAGACGTTCGTCGCGAAGCTCAGGCCCGTGAGCCAGGGGGAGATGAAATCGAGATCCTTCCGACCTTCGAACTCGAATCCGTACAGCTTGGCGTCTTTGTTCTGCTGAAAGGTGTCGAACGCGGCCGAGCCAGAGATGGAGACCGACTGCTCGATCGGCGCGTCGATTTCCTTGTAGAAGCCGCTCACCGAGATGAGCTCGGTGGGGCTGAAGAACCATTCCCAGCGGACGTCCACGTTCATGACGTCGGTCTGGTCGAGGGTCGGATTGCCCAGGAATCCGCGCAACCCACGTGGCGCGGGATAGATCGCGGGCGAGAGCTCCCGGAACTCGGGGCGAGAGACGGTCTGCGACCATGCCCCGCGCACGTTCATGTCACTCCGCGGGCTGTAGATGATGCCGACGCTCGGCATCGGGTCAGTGTGGTTCTTGATGACCTTGCTAGTTTCGATAGTCGGGACCGTCACGTCGAGCTGGGTGTACGAATATTCAACGCGACTGCCGCCGATCACGCGCAGGCGATCGCGAAGGATCGGTAGCTCGAGCATGCCGTAGCCGCCGAAGAGGTCTTCATGTGCCTGGAACGCGTTTTGCGGTTGCGTGTTCTCGCTGAAGTTGATGGGGAAAGGGTCCCCAACGCCGATGTTGCCCGGGGCGTAGATGTCGTCGAACGGAGCCGTCGGGTCGGGCAAGGAGTTCTCCGCGCGGAAGTTGAACGTGCGGAGAGTCGATTCGCGCTCACGGAACGCGTACGCGGGACCGAACTTGAGCTTGGCCGGCAGACCCTCCCAGAACGAAAGCATTTCGCCGGGAAGGCCGGTCTTGAAGGGGACGGTGACGTCGAGCTTCGAGTCGGTCAGATACTCCGTCAGGTCGGCAAAAACCCGGGTACCGCCGCCGCTATCGCCGGACACTACCGCCGACCCATCGTCTTGGACCACCCGGTTCGTGATGCGCCAATCGGGAATGTTCTGGGTCGTGCGCGAAAGGGCGGTGCGCCAGTCGATGTCGACGACGTCGAAGTGGTGCTGCCCGCCAACTTGTCCGAAGGCGAGCTCGTCTTGCTTGTACTGGAGCTGTGTCGGGAGTGCGGTGCGCTTCGTCTGCTCGACGAGACCGCGGCCGGTCAGCACCTCGTCAGTCGAGTTGCGATCCAGGAGGGAACGCAGCGTGATCCGGTGATTGGGAGAGATGGCGTAGGAGGCCGCGAGCACGGCGCCGAGCCGCACCTTGAACTGGTCGCGATCGAACTCGAAATTGTCGCCGCTGTTGTTGGTGACGTCGCCGGGATCGTCGATCGAGCCTTGTTGCAGAAACTGGCGCTGGTGCTCGTTCCGCCGCCGATACTTCGTGTTGTAGGTGAACGCGAGACGGACACCGAGTGGACCGAAACGGTTTCCGATCTGGCCGTTCACTCCGAAATCGTTCGGCGCGGTCGTCTCGTGGGTCTCCCAGTTGTCTTTGAACGAGCGGCCGAAGGACTGGCGCTGGGCTGCGGGCTGGGAGCCGATACGATCGGGGATGATGTCGGGCAGCGCGCGCTCGTTGCCGCCGAAGCCGAAATAGTCGTGCGAATCGCCGTCGTACGTCGTGAAGTCTTGGAACGTCGTGTTGGAGTTTCCCGAGCTCGAAAGACCGAAGCCGTAGGTGAGCGCATCCGGGAAATCGAGGAGCTCGATATCGGCCAGGCCGGCCGAGAAATCACCCGGGAGATCCGGGGTGTAGGTCTTGATGATCGAGATCGAGTCGAGGAAATCCGCGGGGAAAAG
>JBDSJB010000092.1:0-10398 GCA_039917665.1 Binatia bacterium | reverse complement strand
AAGGCGTCGCGCGGTAAAGTCGTGCTGCGAATGGAGGCTGACGAATGACGACGACCGACGACGAGACGAAAGCCGCGCAGCAATTCCGCGGCTACATTCTCGAGAAGCTGACGGACGAGCGCGGTGTCCACGCGGAGACGGCCGTCGCCGCCGCGGCCCGCATGGCGGGCACCTTCCTGCTGCGATCCTGCCACTTGCCCATGGAGAGCCTCGAGCCGGGCACGCCGGTGCTCTCCGACGCGGTGAACGAGCGGGGTCCGCTGCTGGTCGAGATCCTCGGGGTCGCGCTTCAGGCCATGAACATCGAGGTCGACATGACGCGGGCGAACGCCGCGAACCACGGCGGCGCCGCGCTGCTCACGGTGCCTCAGACGCAGAGCCTGCTCGAGATCGGGATGATCGGCCTGAAAGACCGCTTCGGCCTCGACTACGAGCACGGCGCGCGCGCCGCCGCCCTGGCCGCGGCGTTTTTGATCAAGGACACGGCCGGGGCGCTCGACCCGAGCACGGCGTTCGGCATCGCCGCGTACGGCTTCGTCGAGGGGGCCAAGACCGTTCCCCAACGCCTGTCCGACCTGACGCCGCCCGCCGCGAAGAAGTAGCCGGCGCGCCCCTGTCGATTCGACGCGTGGCCGATCGACGTTCCGGTGAGCAGCCGAGCTGCGAAAGGATTCCCGATGGCGATGCGTGTCCCGATGACCGGCGGTTGTGCGTGCGGTGCGGTCCGTTACGAGTGCTCGGCGGAGCCGCTCGCGTCGCTGCACTGTCATTGCCGCGATTGCCAGCATGAGACCGGCAGCGCCTTCGCCTCGGTGATCGTCGTCCCGACGGTGGCCTTCCGTCTGACCCGAGGCCAGCCGAAGGTGTTCGGCGTGAAAGCCGACAGCGGCGCCACCACCAATCGCGCCTTCTGCGGCGAGTGCGGCTCGCCGCTCTTCGGCAATCCCGAGCGACGCCCCGAGATGCGGACGGTGCGCGTCGGCAGTCTCGACGACCCGAGCCCGTTCCGACCGACGCACGACATCTTCACCGACAGCGCACAGCCCTGGGACCACATGGACCCGAGCCGGCGCAAATTCCCTCGACTCCCCGACTGAAAGAGAACCCATGTCGCTCCAGCTCTACGCGCATCCTTTCTCTTCGTACTGTCAGAAGGTGCTGATCCCGCTCTACGAGAACGCCATTCCGTACGAGCTCCGCATGCTCGGGCCAGATCACGAAGACGTCGCCGCCGAGCACGCGCGGCTCTGGCCGCTGAAGAAGATGCCGCTCCTCGTCGACGGCGGGCAGCCCGTGTTCGAGGCGAGCATCATCGTCGAGTACCTCGACCTCCATCACGCGGGGTCGGTGCGGATGATTCCGTCGGATCCGGACGAGGCGCTGGCGGCCAGAATGATGGACCGCTTCTTCGACAACTACGTCATGACGCCGATCCAGACGATCGTGGGCGACCGTCTCCGCCCGGCCGACGTCCGCGATCCGCACGGCGTCGGCGAGGCACGCGCGCTGCTCGACACGGCCTATCAGTGGCTCGACGACACGCTGAAAGGCCGCGAGTGGGCGACGGCCGGGGCGTTCAGCCTCGCCGATTGCGCCGCCGCGCCCGCGCTCTTCTACGCCGATTGGACCCACCCGATCCCCGCCACGCTCGGCAACCTGAAGGCCTACCGGAAGCGGCTGCTCGCGCGGCCGTCGTTCGCGCGGGCCGTCGACGAGGCGCGACCCTATCGCGCGTTCTTTCCCCTGGGAGCGCCCGACCGTGACTGACACGAAGGCGAACGCTCAGCGGCGAATGAAGAGTGCCACTGCGACCCCGACCAGTCCGAGAGCAGTGAGGGCGGCGTAGATCTCCACATTCACCGGGCGATACGCGAGCACGACGGTGTGCGTGCCGGTAGGGATTGTGAAGGCCGCCCGTCCGCCCCGCTCGTACGCGGGACCGAAGTCGCTCGCCCATCCGGGGTAGTAGTTCTCGTTCAGGACGAGCGAGGCTTCCTGGGTGAAATCGACCTCCACCGTGACCCGGTTAGGTGTGAAGCGCACGACCCGGGCTTGGTTGCCGCGGAACGGGTACATCTCGATCGGCTCGTCCGTCTGCGTCTGGATCTCTGGCGCGATGACGGGCGGGTTCGGTTCGAAGCCGTCGCAGGACAAAAAGCCGTAGCCGTCGAGCGGTGCCCGGATGTACGTCGTCGGCGACTCGGTCGTGGTTTCGGTGCGGTGCCGGAACGCGGCCCCCGCGCCCGTGAGTGGCGTCGCGATCTCAGGAGGCGGGACGGTAAACCATTCGCGCAGCATCACGGTGTTGCTGAGCGTGAGGTCGATGAACGTCGCGACCAACGCGATGGCCGCGAACCAGGTGCGCCACCGCGTGCGGCCTTCGTGGTCGGTGCGCGGGCCGGCGATGTCCGCGAGCGCCTGCCCGAACCACAGGGCGAGAAAGGGCAGTATGAGGATCACGTAACGCGACGGCACGCGCTGTGACGAGAATCCGGGCAGCTCGTGCAGCAGCGTGTAAGGCGAGAGCGGTCCATGGTCGCCGAACACGAGCGTCGTGAAGAAACCCACGATCGCGACGTCACGCCAGCGCGCGCGGCCGTGCAGCAAGGTCAGCAACACGCCGAGCACGACGCCAGGGCCGACGTACGCGCGATACTCGTCGAACGGGAACGTGTAGCCGGGGCGTTCGCGGGTGAACGGCCGGTAGAGCAGGATCTCGACGAGCTCGCCGGCCCCGAGCGAGTCGGCGCCCACCGGCATCGCGCGCGGATTGGCGTGCATGTACTCGAGGGTGGGCGCGAGCTTGAAGGCGCCGACGAGCAAGAAGCCGAGCGCGGCAAGGACGGCGATCACGAGAGGCCCGGTCCAATCGACGACCCGCGCGCCGCGCACCCGCCCGAGCGCCGCGGCCACGAGATCGCGGACGGTGAGCGCGACGATCAGCAACACGCCGAACGTCGTCGGATACGGCCCGCCACTGTACAGACAGAGCGCGATCAACGCCCCGATCAGGAAAGCCCAACGTCGCTCGGTCTGCGCCCGCTCGTGCAGCAGCAGGAGCCAGGGGACCCAGGCAAACGGCAGGAACGACAGGTGCCCGACGGACCGCGAGGCGAAGAAGCCGCACATCGCGAACGCGATCGCCGGCGCGATTGCCCACGGGTCGGCGATGCCGCGTTGGCGGGCCCACGACCCCATCCCGAGGAAAGCGATGACGAAGTGCAGCAGGATGAAGATGCGGATGCTGGTCCCCGCGTCGAAGATCAGCGCAGTCAGAAAGAACGGCGACCACGCCATCGAGTGGACGTTGCCGAGCTCGACCATCCCGCCGCACTGGTACGGGTTCCAGAACGGCATCTGTCCGTAGGTCATCCACGTGGTCCGCCCGGCGGACCAGAGAAACTGGAAGTACAGCAGGTCGCCCCAGGGCGGGTGGTACGACGGATGCGGGAGCAGATCGTGGAGAAAGATCGCGACCAGCACGCACGCGATCGCGATTCGTTTCGGCGACTCCGCCCGACCCACGATCCGCATCCAGGGCGAGGCTGTAGCGGCGAGCGGTTTTCGCCGTCAAGCGGATACGACGATGGCCGGCCGTCGCCGGACCGTGACTCGACTCACCGCACGAGCGGCCTATTGAGCTGCGTCTCCCACTTGGTCGGGTCACCGCCCGACTCCGGACCGACCGCGTACACCTCCCAGAGCTCGGGGGCGGTCGCGAGGCCCTCGGTCGCGATCCACGCTTGCAGCTCGCCCCACGCGCTTCCGAGGCCCTCGTAGCCGCCGCGGTAGGTCGTGCGCGCGACTGTCGTGGCGGGGAGCCGCCCGGCCTTCACGCGTCCGACCGCGCCCACTGGCGCCGCGACCGGCACACCGATCTCGAAGTCGAAGTTCTCGGCGGGCATCGTGAAGTGGTGCGTGAACCAGGGGCCGGTGATCGCGATCTTCTGGGCCCGCACCTCGGCCACGAGCTCTTGGTAGCCGGGACCCATTACGCTCTGAATCTCCGCCCGCGGGATGACCAGTCGAATGACGGCGGTCGTTTGCGCGGGAGTCTGCACGATCGTCGGCTTGTCGATCACGCCGCGGCTCCTTCGCAGTTCACCATCCACGGGATGCCGAACCGGTCGACGCACATGCCGAAGCGCTCGGCCCAGAACGTCTTCTGAATCGGCAGCGTCACCGATCCGCCGCTGGCGAGCGCCGCGAAGACGCGATCCGCCTCGGCCGGACCTGCGACGTTCAACGATACCGAGATGCCCTGGGGCACCTGGCGCTGGTCGGGCGGAGCATCGGAGCCCATGAGCACGGCGCCGTCGGCACGCAGCCGCGCGTGCATGATCTTCGCGTGCCACTCCTTTGGGACTTGCTCGGCGATTGGCGCGCTGCCGTGGTCCATCATCATCTCGATCGTGCCGCCGAGCGTCGCGGCGTAGAACTCGAAGGCGGCTTTGCAGTCGCCGTTGAAGGTCAAATAGGGCGTCAGTTCCATCGTCGTCTCCTTGGGTTTTACTTCACGGACTTGGTGGATTTGCGGCGCTGCGCGAGCGCGAGCTCGAGCTCCTGCACGGCTTCCGGTGCGTTCGCGAAATCCTCGATTTCGAACACCTGCCGGATCTCGATCTCGGCCTCGCCGTCGTCGTGCGGGTTGGGGCAGCGCTTCACCCACTCGATCGCCTCTTCCTTCGACTGCACCTGGAACATCCAGTAGCCGGCGATCAGCTCCTTCGCCTCGGCGAACGGGCCTTCGGTCACCGTACGGGTCTTGCCGGAGAGCGCGACGCGCGCGCCTTTCGCGCTCGACTGCAGCCCGGCGCCGTCGATGAGCACGCCCGCTTTCAGCAGCGCGTCGTTGTATTGCCCCATCGCCGTCAGCAGCTCCGTGCTCGGCATCACGCCAGCCTCGGTGTCTTTGTCGGCCTTCAGCAGGATCATGAATCGCATCGTCTCGATCTCCTCGTCGTGTGTGGGTTTCACCACTAAGACGAACGAGCGCCCGCGAAATCGACACGGCGCGACACTCGGCGGCAGGACTCGCCATTCCGCGGCGTTGCGGCTGCGGCATCACGTTGACGACCCGTTCCCGACCGTGTCGCACGACGAGCCCGTCGAGCGGGTGAGTCGAGCGGAGCGCGACCGCTCACCGCCGGGGGTTGCCAGTACCCTGACACGGTCTTTAGAACCGGAGCGTCACTGGGGTGGGGAGGTGAGGCATGTTGCAGATCTGGCGTTTCGTTACGCTGGTGTGGGTCGCGCTTGCGCTGACGATCACGTCGGCACACGTGCTCGAGCTGCCGCAGAAGATGCAGTACGACGCGGCACTGTATTCGGCCGTCAACACGACGCTCTATCGCCAGTTCGCGACCGTCGGCGGCGTCTACGGCGTGGGGCAGATCCTCGCCGCGGGGCTGCTGGCCTTCGCCGTCCGCCGCCGGCCCCGCGCGTACCATTGGACGCTCGCGGGGACCGCGCTGCTCGTGCTCTGGCTCGTCAGCTGGTTGGTGCTGGTGGCGCCGGTGAACGACGAGGTCACGCGCGCGCTGAAGGCGTCGCCTGATCTCGTGCCGCGGGTGTGGATGCAGCATCGCGAGCGCTGGGAGTACGGCCATGCGGTCGGCTTCGTCTTCCAACTCTTCGGGTTCTGTGTCCTGTTGCTGGCGGTGCTGCGGGATGCTGGGCCTGAATCGCAGCGGATACGACTCGGTCGCTGACGCGTGGGACGCGGCGCGGGTCGGCTTCTACGGCCGCGAGCGGGACTATCTCGACGCGTTCCTCGCGGACTTGCCGACCCCGTCGACGAAGCAATCGACGATCGTCGACCTCGGCTGCGGCACCGGCCGCCCGTTCGCGGAGCACGTGCTCGCGATCCTCGCCGACCTCGGCTTCGCGCCCGTCTTGCACGAATTCATGAACGAGCCTACGTCAGGCCGAGACAAAGGCCGCTACGCCATCGTCGCCCGCAAGCGCTGAAAGGCCCCAACCATGAGCCGCGAGCTATTCTCCACTGGATCGGCCTACGAGCCTTTGATCGGCTGCTCGCGCGCCGTGCGGTATCGGAATCACCTCTCGATCTCCGCGACGGCGCCGCTCGCCGCGGACGGCAAGACGACCGCGGCGCCCGATGCCTACGGACAGGCGCAGCGTTGTCTGCAGATCATCGCGGGCGTCATCGACCAGGCCGGCTTCACGCTCGACGACGTCGTGAAGACGCGCGTCTACTTCCGCGTGCAGGCCGACTGGGAAGCGATCGCCAAGGTGCACGGCGAGGTGTTCGGCACGATTCGCCCCGCGAACGCATTCATTCAAGTGGTCGGCTTCGCCAACCCCGAGTGGCACGTCGAGATCGAAGCGGAGTGTCATCGCAGCTCTGGGGACTGAGCGTCCCGTCGCGACAGGAGGACCAGCATGGATACGACCGTCACCGAGATCGCCCCCGACACGTTTCGCATCTCGACCTTTCGGCCCGACTTCGGAATCCAGTTCAATCAGTTCCTGATCCGTGACGACGAGCCGTTCCTCATGCACACCGGGTTCAAGAAGATGTTCCCGAGCACCCTGGGCGCGGTGCGCTCGCTGATCGATCCCGCGGCGCTGCGCTGGATCGGCTACAGCCACTTCGAGCCGGACGAGTGCGGGGCGCTGAACGAGTGGCTCGCCGTCGCGCCGCGCGCGCAGGCCGTCACCAGCCTCGTCGGGGCGACGGTGATGCTGGAAGATTACGCCGACCGCCCGGCGCGGCCTTTGGCGGACGACGAGGTGCTGCCCCTCGGACGCCATCGTCTGCGCTTCCTCGCGACGCCCCAGCTCCCGCACGGCTGGGATGCCGGCCTGTTCTTCGATGAGACCGAGCGGACGCTCCTCTGCTCCGACCTCTTCTTTCAGCCGGGTGATTGCGAGCCGTTGATCGAGGACGACATCGTCACGCGGGCGCGGGCGGCGATCGAGTTCGGCTTGGGAAGTCCGCTCGCCAACGACCTGCCGTACACGGCGCACACCGACCCCATGCTGCAACGCCTCGCCGCGCTCGAGCCGCGGACGCTCGCCGTGATGCACGGCTCGTCCTTCCGCGGCGACGGTGGCAATGCGATCCGCCATCTCGCCGCCGTCATCGCCGAGCTGATCGGCGGGAAGACACGGGACTCGGAGAGCTGACTGCCGATCACGCCGTTCCACATGGGCCCCGGCCTCGCGCTCAAGAGCGTCATCGAGCGCCGCATGAGCCTGACGGTGTTCGGCTTCAGTCAGTTGCTGATCGACCTCGAGCCCGGGATCGGTCTCGTGCGCGGCAGCCCGGTGCTGCACGGAGTCACGCACACGTTCGTCGGAGCGACGCTGATCGGCCTGGTCGCGACGGTGCTCGGGCGGCCGCTCTGTCAGCGACTGATGCTGCCGACCTACGTCATTTCGTGGCCCGCGGCTGCGGCCGGTGCGTTCATCGGCACCTACAGCCACATCCTGCTCGACGGCACGATGCACCTCGACATGCGGCCGCTCGCCCCGTTCTCGGACGCGAACCCGCTGCTCGGCACGGCCGGCATCGCGACGACCTACATCGGCTGCGTCGTCGCCGGCCTCGTCGGCTGGATGATCATGCGCGTCCGTGCGGAGCGCGTGCGATGAGCGACGAGATCCGCATCGGCCCGCTCGACCCCGCCGACGCTCCGCAGCTCACCGCCTGCTTCGAGCGCTGCTACGGGCGGAGCTACATCGCCACCTTCTTCTACGATCCCGACGCGATTCGCGCCCGCATGCGCGACGGCCGCCTGCAGCCCGTCGTCGCCACGATGCCCGACGGCACGATCGTCGGTCACATGGCGCTGACGCGCCGCCACGCGCAGGCGCTCACGCTCGAAGCCGGCAACACGATCGTCGACCCGAGCCAACGGAGCCAGGGGCTCGCGGCCCGGCTCGGCGCCGCGCTCTTCGAGGTGTGCCGCGACGGTGGGGGGATCGGCTTTCACCATTACCCCACGACCGCGCATGGGGTGATGCAGAAGCTCGCGGTGCAGGGCGGCGGCGTCGAGACGGGGATCATGCTGGGGTACGTGCCGGCGGGCGTCGACTACAAGGACATCGGCGGCGCGTCCGCTGACCGGCTCGCCGTCGTGACCGTGTACCAACCGCTCGCACCGGCCCCGGCGCGATCCGTGTCCGTGCCGCCGCGCTACGCCGCCGTCGTCCACGAGCTCTATGGCAAGGCCGGTTTCGCACGCGCGATGCATCCGGCGGTGCCGCCGTCGTCGTCATCGACGTCCGTGCTGCACACCACCGTCGCGGCGCCCGGCGTGGTGCAGATCGCCGTCGAGCGGGTCGGTGCCGATCTCGCTGCCGCCGTTGCCCAGGCGGCGTCCGATGCGGCGGCCCTCGTCACGCACGTCGATCTGCCGCTCGACGACCCGGGAACGCCGGCCGCCGTCGAAGCGTTGCGGCCCGCGGGGTTCTTCTACTGCGCGCTCATGCCGGAATTCGCCGCGAGCGACGTCCTCCGCCTGCAGCACCTCCATCCCGCCGCCGAACCGTCGACGCTGCCGGAGCTCGTGAATCCCGAAGCCCGCGCCCTCCTGCAATTCGCCATGGCGGACCGCGCATGACGCGCGGAGCATCGCGCGGGACGCGCGTCGGATTGATCTCCGACACCCACGGGCTGCTTCGCCCGGAAGCCGTCGCCGCCCTTCGTGGCAGCGACCGCATCATCCACGGCGGGGACATCGGCGACGCGGCCGTGCTGACGGCGCTCGCCGCCATCGCGCCGGTGACGGCCGTCCGCGGCAACAACGACTGCGATCCGTGGGCGCACGCCGTCGACGAGACGGCGCTGCTGCAGGTCGACGACGTCGCCATCTATGTCGTGCACGACGTCGCCGATCTCCGCCGGACGCCGCCTCCGCACGGCACGCGTGTGGTCGTGTCGGGGCATTCGCACAAGCCGGGCGTCGTCGAGCGCGACGGGGTGCTCTACGTAAATCCGGGAAGTGCCGGGCCGCGCCGTTTCACGCTGCCGATCGCCGTCGCCGAGCTCCTGATCGAGGGGTCGCGGGTCGACGCCCGGATCGTCGAGCTCGCCGTCGCACCCGCCGCGCGAACGCGCTAGAGCACGCGGTTCCCATGGCGCTCACGGCGACGATGTACACCTTCGAGGTGCAGCTCTCGGATACCGATCGGCACGTCTACGAGGCGCTGTCGCTTCGACTCGCGTGCCAGCCGTCGGAAACCGCGGAGTATCTGCTGACGCGCGCGCTGGCGTACTGCTTCGAGTACGCCGAGGGCATTGCCTTCTCGCGCGGCCTCGCCGAGCCCGAGGAGCCAACGATCGCCATTCGCGACCTGACGGGTACGATCCAGACCTGGATCGACATCGGCACGCCCGACGCCACACGCGTCCACAAAGCCAGCAAGGCGGCGGGGCGCGTCGTCATCTACACGCACAAGGACCC
Source organism: Binatia bacterium (assembly GCA_039917665.1). Lineage (GTDB taxonomy): Bacteria > Desulfobacterota > Binatia > UTPRO1 > UTPRO1 > UTPRO1. The sequence goes on along the minus strand of JBDSJB010000092.1, from coordinate 964 downwards.
GGTGCTCCTGGTGCAGAAACTCGCGGCCGAGCGCATCCATCGGGCCGAAGCCGTGGAGATCTACGCCATCGATCGCAGCCTGGTCGCCGGGCTGGTCGAACGGCTCGAGCGACGTCTGACGCTCGACCTCATGATCACCGATCACCACGTCTATGTGACGATCGCCGGCGCGACCCTCGACGGCGTCGTGACGCATTACCCGCTCGCGACGGCCTGAGTCGGCGATGAACACCGTGCTTCTCGAGCCCGCGGAGATCGCCGCCGCGGACGGTGGCCGCGTGCGGCTGGCGAACGACCGTCGCGTCGAGCACGTGCGGAACGTGCACCGGGCGAAAGTCGGTGACTCGCTCCGCGTCGGCGCGCTCGGCGGTCGCCTCGGATCGGCCACGGTCGTGAGTCTCGACGACGGCGGCCTCGAGCTCGACGTCGTCGTCTTCGATCGGGATCCCCCGCTGCCACTCCCGCTCGTGCTGATCCTCGCGTTGCCGCGGCCGAAGGTCATGCGGCGCGTGCTGCAGACGGTCGCCGCGCTCGGCGTGAAGCGGCTCGTGCTGATCGCGACGTGGCGAGTCGAGAAGAGCTACTGGGAGAGCCCGTGGCTCGCGGCGACTCAGCTGCGCGAGCAATTGCTGCTCGGCCTCGAGCAGGCGTGCGACACGGTGCTGCCGGTCGTGACGCTGCACCGGCGTTTCAAGCCGTTCGTCGAGGACGAGCTCGCCGACCTGGCTGGGGACAGCCGTCGCCTCCTCGCGCATCCCGCCGCTGCGACGCCGTGCCCGCGCGTCGTCGGTGCGCCGGTGACGCTCGTGATCGGCCCCGAGGGCGCCCTCACGCAGTACGAGGTCGATGCGCTCACGACCCACGGCTGCGAGCCGGTGTCACTCGGGCCGCGCATCTTGCGCGTCGAGCAAGCGGTGCCGGCGCTCATCGGAAGGCTTTTTTGAGCGCGCTGGTGAGCGCGCCG
>JBDSJB010000091.1:0-15096 GCA_039917665.1 Binatia bacterium | reverse complement strand
TCTCGGTCTTGGTGTACGGGGCCGTCGTGCTCGTCGCACCGGCCGTGATCGTCAAGCCCGGCGGGTCGGTGGCGAGCGTGAGCTCGACGGTTTCCGGATACAGGAGGGCGCTTGTCGTGCGACTGAGACCGCCAGCGTCCGTGGCGGTCAGGCGCAGCTCGAGGTGGGTCGGGTAGTCGTGCTCGGGCGCGGTGAAGGAGCCGCCCGCGACGCCTTCGAAGATCTGGACGGTATGCTCGTGACAGTTGGACGGGCAGTGGTGCAGCACGAGCGTCCAGGTGAGCGCCGAGGCGCCCAGCGCGCCTTCCTCCGGATCAGTCGCCGATCCGGAAAACGAGATCAGGCTTCCCGCGTGCCAGGTGAGCGTGTTCGTGGGTGTGGTGATCACCGCGGTCGGGTGCGAATTACCCGCGGTGATCGTGACCGTCGTCGTCGCACTGGCGCCGTGGGGATCCGTCACCCGCAGCTGCACGTTGTACGTCCCGGGAACGCTGAAGACGGCGCTGGGAGCGACGAGCGTCGAATCCCCAAAGTTTCCGTCACCGTCGAGATCCCAGCTATAGCTCAGCGAATCGCCTGGATCGGGATCGCTGGAGGCCGAGCCGTCGAACTGCACGGAGAGAGGGACCGGCCCGTCGATTTGATCGACGTCGATGACCCCGATCGGGGGTTGGCTCGCGGCGACGTAACTGATGCGCATCACCGCGCCGAAATTGATCCCGACGTAGTAGAGGTCGCCACCTGGTCCGATCTTCAGGTCGACGGGCGTGAACGCGCCGGAGACGAACGTCTGACGCTGGCTCAGGTCGGGCTCGCCGTCGGGTCCAAGTGGTACGGCCCAGATGCAGTTGCGCGAGTAGTCGGCGAAGAAGAGCGCGCCATCATACAGCGAGGGGTACCCTCCGGTGCCGTAGAAGGCGAGGCCGGTGATGGACGAGCTTCCGACGCTGCAGTTCTCACCGGGCACAACCTTCTCCGCGTGGTTGTAGGTGTAGAACGGATCGGTGACTGCGCCGAATGCCCCGTAGATCTGAGTGCAGATGTTGGACGTGTTGGCGTAGCCGGCTTGCTTGGTGATGCCTTCAAAACACGGCCAGCCGAAATTCTCGATCGGGATGTCGCCGGTGTGACCGATCCGATCGATCTCCTCCCACGAGTCCCAGCCGACGTCGCCGATCCAGAGCTCGTTGGTGCCGGGGCGCGTGGTCATGCGGTAGGGATTCCGCAGGCCGTAGGCGATGATTGGATCGTCACCCGGTACGTCATTACCCACGAGTGGGTTGTCGGGCATCGGCGAACCGTCGAGCGGATTCAGACGAAGCACGGTACCGTCGAACGTTTGCGGATCGCCGCTGGTGAGGAGGTCCTGGCTGCGGAGAGCGCCGCCTTCGGCGACGGGTGCCGACATCGTCCCGCCGAGACCGCCCGGCGGATCGTCGCACGGATTGACGAGCGGGAAGCCTTTTTGTCCGTAGTCGACGAAGGTGAAGCTCGCGCCGTCGCCGCCGCTCACGTACAGCGCCCCGTCGGCACCGAATGCAATCGTACCGATCGAATGACTCGGATACTGCTGACACCAGTTCTCGACAAAAACCTGCTCGGCGCCGCTCATGACGTTGCCGGACGCTGTGAGTCGCGAAACGCGGCCCGCGACGACGCACCCGTCCGTGGTGTCGCCGGGAGGGCTCGGACACGAATCGGACGTGCCGCCGGGTGCGCCCCAGCGTGGCGGCGTGCCTCCGACGGCAGCATCGAGGGTGTACAAGACGTAGATGTGGGGCGTGGTGGGGAAGTTCGGGTGCAGCACCATGCCGAGCAACCCGCGATCCCAGAAATTGTGCGTGTTGGTACGCAGGTCGGCGAAGACCGTCGGCGTCGTATCTTGCAGATTGTCGAAGACCTTGATGACGCCACTCTTCTCGGCAACGAAGACGCGGCCGTCACTCGCGAACTGCACCGCTGTCGGGAACGTGAGTCCGACGAACGCCGTCGTGTGCTGAAAGCCGCTCCGGAGCGTCACGGCGGAGACCGGCGCGACGACGAGCAACGGTCCGAGCGCGGCGACTGCGAAGAAGGTGGCCGTGAAGCGGCGGAGTCGCGATACGAGAGCGGTCGGAGGCATCCGGACGGTGACACTACGAGCGAGCCCGGCCCAATGGATGCCCGCGCCTCCGCCCCAGCATTGCGATCTCACATCAGTGATTCTGCCGCAAGGCACCGATCGACGTCAGCCGGTAATCCGCATCGGCAATGCGAAAGCGCATGCGCTCCGGTGCGCGGAGTGCGCAACGTCAGGGAATCACGCGCCCCGCTTTGAACGCCGCAATGGCGTTCCAATCGTACCCGAGCTCGAGCAGCACCTCCTCCGTGTGCTGGCCGGTTTCGGGGGCCCCGCGCGTTACGACCGGGCCGTGGCCGTCGAAGTCCACCGGGGTCGCGAGCATGCGAGCGTCGCCGTCGGCGACCGGCACGTCGATGAAGGCACCGCTGGCGGCGACCTGGGGATCGCGCACCGCCTCCTCGATCGTCTCGAACATCGGGTTGATCGGGAGTGGGAGCCCGGCGGCCGCACCATAGAAGGCGCGGTAGGGATCGCCGGCGGACGGTGCCTCGACCTTCACGACGTCGGCGCCCCAGTCGGCGAGGATCCCGCTGGCCGCCGGCCCCGCGACCCACACGGCGAGCTCGACGACTTTCACTCCGCTCATGGGTCCGGGCATGGCGCGGCTCCTTCGGATCAGAGCTCGCCCGCGATGCGGACGAGGATCCTGGGTTGGGTCGGCTCGTCGGTGGTGATCGCGAGGACCGCGTTCACGGGCCGTGACGGTCGGCCGCGCCGGCGTACCGTAGTGTGACGTCCCATGCGTGTCCGTCCTCGGCCGCCGTGGCGGTGGCGGTGAAGTCGTGGTCGCTCGGCTCTGCGGCGACGACCGTGAAGGGCGTTGCCCCGGCTTTGGTGATGCGGACGTGCATCGGAGTCGTCGCCGAACGCACGCGCAGCTGGGACGGGAGCGTGGTCAGCGGTCCGCTCACGACGATCGTCGTCTGGAGCGGAAATCGCTGGACCGTCGCGAGCGTCGTCACGAGCGTGATCGTCGGCGTGTAGGTGCCCACGGCGAGATCGGGCTTCGGGGTGAGCGTGACGTGGTAGCGGCGATGGCCGTCCTTGGCCGGTGGATCGGCGGGATCGACGCGGGCCCGGAGGTCGGGATCGTCCTCGACCCGAACGATGGCGAACGGGTTGCCGTCGGGCGCCGTGACCGTCAGCACGAGCGGCTTCAGCGCCCCGACCGGCGCGCGCAAGACCGGCGTCTCGCTCGGGAGGACGTCGAGGAGGCGGATCGTCTCCGCGATCATGGTGAGCGTGAGCGGCGGCTGCGCCGTGTCGTTGGTCGTGATGTGCAGGGTCTTGGAGACGCGGCCGCGGACGTGCGTCGTGTCGAGCACCGCTGTGACCTTGCCCGTGCCGCTGGGAGGCACGAACTTGTCGTAGTCGGTGCTGGTGCAGCCACAGGTGGCTTGCACGTGGATCTGGAGCGCGGTGCTGCCGGTGTTGCGGAGCTCGTAGGTGTGAGTGACGGGGACGCCGACCGGGACGCGCCCGGCATCATACGTGTCGGCGACCGCGGCGAGTGGTGGCGTCGCGCTCGGGGTGTCGATGGCGCTCGCCGGGCCGACAATTGCGACGAGGCACGCCAGGGGCGCGAGCCCCCCGACGATCGCGAGCCCAGCGACGATCGCGCGCCCCGGGCGGCGTTTCATGGCGCTCCATCCGGCGTGCGCGCGACCAGACCGAGCCGCGCCGGGACGCTCGCGTGCACGGCGGGCGTCAGCGCGTGGTACGTCCCGGCGCGCTCGTCACGGAAGAAGAGGGGATCTCGGATGAGCTCGGGATCCCAGCCCTCGGCTTGCAGCTCGACCTTGCGGAGCTTGAAAGTCGACGTCACGTCGGCCTCGGGCGTCAGGCGAACGAAGAGCGGCAGCGCATACGACGGCAGGGCGCGCGCCGTGAACCCAAAGAAGCCGGCGCAGTCGAAATCGATCCCCGGATGCAGGACGAGCGCCGCCATGCCGGCGCGTCCCTCGGCGCCCGGGACGGCGACGCCGTAGACGTTCGCGATGGCGACACCGGGAAAGCTGGCGAGGGTCTCGGCGACTTCCTGCGTCGATACGTTCTCGCTCTTCCACCGGTACGTGTCGCCGATGCGATCGACGAACGTGAAGTAGTCGTCGGCATCGTGCGAGAGCAGGTCGCCGGAGCGATACCAGCGGTCGCCCGGCTGGAACACGTCGCGGAGGATCTTCCGCTCGGTCGCTGCGGCCGAGGTGTAGCCCTCGAAGCGCCCGGCGCCGGAGTCGGGCAGGTCGAGGATCATGCCGATGAACTCGCCGACCTCGCCGGGGGCGCATTCGATGCAACGGCCTTCGGACGTGCGCGGGTGGCGGTCGGTCGCGACGTCGTAGCGGATCAAGCGGCCGTTGTGGCGCTCCTTGAATGGAATGCGTCCGCACGAGCCGACGCGGCCGTCGAGGTTGATGAGGCTCGTGTTGGCCTCGGTCGAGCTCCAGCCCTCCAGAATGCGCTCGATCCCGAAGCGCTCCTGGAACGGCCGCCACATATCGGTGCCGAGGCCGGCCCCCATCAGGACCCGAATCGAATGGTCGCGGTCGGCCGGCGAGGGCGGTGCGTTCAGCAGATAGCGACAGAGCTCGCCGACGTACTGGCACGCGGTGACGCCGTCCCGCCGCGCGTCCTCCCAGAATCGGCTGGTGCTGAAGCGGCGGCGCAGCGCGATCGCCGCGCCCTGCGAGAGGGCGCACGACACCACCACCATGCCGCCGGCGCCGTGGTAGAGCGGCAACACGCACGCGATCACGTCGTCGGGTCCGTAGCCGGCGATTGCCGACATGCCGTCGCCGACGCCGAGATACCGCATGTGCGAGAGTCGCGCGGCCTTCGGCAGCCCCGTCGTGCCGGAGGTGAAGATGTGGAAAAGGTCGTCGCCGCCGGTGAGCCCCGCGCGCACTTCCGGGTCGAGATCGTCGTCCGGTGCGCTCGCGAGTCGGGCATCGAGGGCGACCAGACCGGCGCCGTCGGTTGGCGTCGAGGCCGCGGCGGGGTCCGCGTAGACGAACCCCGTCAGCGGCCGCTCCTGCGCGATGGCCACGACGGACGCGAGGATCTCGCTGCCGACCACGAACATCGCGGCGCCCGTGGTGTCGAGCGCGTTCCGCAGGACATCGCCGCGGAGTTGCGTGTTGATCAACGCGACCGTGACGCCGACCTTCGCGAGGCCGAGCCACGTGACGATGAACTCGGGACGGTTCTCCATCAGCAGCGCCGCCACCTGCCCCCGCACGAGGCCGTGCTGACGGACGACGTGCGCGACGCGATTCGCGGCGGCGTTGATGCTTCGGTAATTCCACGTCCGCCCCTCGTAGTGGATGAACGGACGGTCGGGATGGGTACGCGCCTTCTCCTCGAAGCGGTCGGCGACGGTGTAGGGCTGCGACGGCGTGTGCCGCAGCGTCGCGGCGGCCAAGAGGTCCATCTTGGCTTGGGTGACCTCGCGCGCGACGGGAGCTTCGGCCATGCGGCCTTCTAGCAGGCCGGTGCGCGGGGAAAAGCGGTGCGGCTTCCGAAGGCGAAAGGCTAGGCGCGCCGACGCGGTCGGGTCGTTGTGGCGACGGGCGGGCTCGTCAGAGACACCGCGAGCGGCGGCAGCGGACGGGTCGCGATGCGATCGGCCTCGTCGCTCGCGATGCCGAGGCCACGGAGCACCAACGCAGCGATGGCCGTCGCGTGTGTTTCGTCGGCGCGACCCTCGAGCACGGTGCGCATGCCCGCGAGCACGGTACCCTGCACCAGGTCGACGGCGGCGGCTTCGCTGGCATAGCGGAGTCGGCCGCGACGCCGTCCGGCCCGGAGATCCGCCAGGAGCGGATCGGCGGCCTTGAGGCTCGGCGTCGAGGTGCTGTTCCAGACGCGCAGCAGCGCCGCGGCCCAGACGGGATCGTTGGAAACCTGCCAGACGAAGCGCCGACAGCCGATGGCGACGCGCTCCGCGGGGTCGTCGATGGCGGTGCGGCTGGCGGCGACGGCGAGGTGCAGGCGCTCAGCCAGGCGGAGGCTCGTTGCTTCGAGCAGCGCCTCGCGGCTGCGGAAGTAATTGTAGAAGGTGCCGTTGGCGAGCCCGGCTTCGGCGGCGATCTCGTGGATCGCGGCGGCGCCGGCACCCTTGCGAGCGAACACGCGGACGGCGGCATCGAGCAGCGCCTCGCGCGTGCGAGCGCGGACGCCGCGGTGCGCTGGGGCAGGGACCGAGCGGGGCATGACGAGCACGCTAACGTGCGGATGAGAGGACCGTCAATACTTGACAGAACTCTCATTTCCGAGGCATGGTCGCCTGCGTCGCGGCTCCACCCGCGGACAGGTCGTACGAGGAGGGACGCCATGCGCATCGCGAACGTTCGAGGCCGGGCCATGCTGCTCGAGAGCGGCAGCGAGATCGACGTCGAGAAGGTGTCGAACGGACGATTCTCCGCCGACCCACAGGCGCTTTTCGCCGACTGGAGCGCCTTCTGCGCGTGGGCCCCGACGGTGACGGGTACGACGACCGTCCCCGTCGGCGATCGCGACCTCGGTCCCCCGTCGCCGCGTCCGGCCCAGGTCTTCGGCATCGGCCTGAACTACGCGGCGCACGCCGCGGAGGCTGGGCTTCCCGTGCCTCAGCACATGCCGGTGTTCACCAAGTTTCCGAGCTGCCTCGCCGGACCGAACGCCGACCTGATCCTGCCGAGCGCCGCGGTGGACTGGGAGGTCGAGCTGGTCGTCGTGATGGGCGTTCGGGCCTTCAAGGTGACGGAGGACAGGGCCTGGGATCACGTCGCCGGTCTGTGTGTCGGTCAGGACGTCTCAGAGCGCGTCGTGCAGTGGGCAGGGGGTGGTCAGTTCTCGCTCGGGAAGTCGTTCCCGACGTTCGGCCCGTTCGGGCCGTGTCTCGTGACGCCCGACGAGATTCCGAATCGCGACGATCTGGCGCTGCGCTGCTTCGTGAACGACGAGCTCATGCAGGAGAGCCGCACCTCCGACATGATTTTCAGCGTCTCCCGCATCATCAAGGAGCTCTCCGCGATCCTGCCGCTGCTTCCGGGCGACGTGATCTTCACGGGCACGCCGTCGGGCATCGGGGCGAGCCGTCAGCCGCCGCGCTTCCTGCAGCCTGGGGATGTCGTGCGGAGCGAGATCGACGGCCTCGGACATCTCGTGAACCGCTGCGTGGCCGCCTGAGGCGCACCCCATGAGCTTGCACCGTCTCACCACGATCACACTCGGCGTGCCCGACCCGTCGCCGGTGGCGGCATACTACGAGGAGTTCGGCCGCTCGGGGACGGTCGGTTCGCGTCCGCGGATGGCGGCGAGCAACTCCGGTTGGTCGCGACGCCGACGCGTCGGCTCGTCGAGCTCGGCATCGGCGCCGACGATGCGGACGATCTCGGTCGCATTGCCGCGGCGCTCCGAGGTCTGGACGTCCAGAGCGAGATGGCCGGCGACAGGCTGGAGGCCCACGACGTTGGGACGCAGGTCCGCGTCGTCGTGCGGATCGCGGATCGCCTGCAGCAGGCGCCCGCCGTCGCGAGCGCGATGAACGCCCCCGGACGGCTCGACCGCCTCACCCAGCGGGCCGATTGCGTGCTGCGCGAGAGCCGCGTGCGGCCCCGCAAGCTCGGGCACGTCGTGTTGGGCTCGACCGATCTTCCCGCGAGCCAGCGCTTCTTCATCGAGGGCATCGGCTTCAAGGTGAGCGACACGATCGAGGGCCTGGCGTCGTTCCTGCGCTGCTCCACCGATCATCACAATCTCCTGGTGCAGCCTGCGCCGGTACCGCTCCTGCACCACACCTCGTGGCAAGTGGACGATGTCGACGAGGTCGGGCGCGGTGCGCACGCGATGCTGAGCAAGGATCCGGATCGGCACGTGTGGGGCCTCGGGCGCCATCACATCGGGTCGAACTTCTTCTGGTATCTGAAGGACCCCGCCGGAAACTTCAGCGAGTATTACGCCGACCTCGACTGCATCCTCGACGACCAGCTGTGGGAGCCCGGTGTGTGGGAGGGGGCGAAGGGACTCTATAGCTGGGGTCCGCCGGTGCCGATGTCGTTCCTCGCGCCCGACGACCTGGCGGCGTTGATGACCGGCACGCACGGTTGAGGCGAGGACGCCGCCCGTGACCGAGCGTTTCGACGTCGCGATCGTCGGCTACGGCCCGGTCGGGCAACTGCTGGCCATCCTGCTCGGTCAACGCGGGTGGCGCGTCGGGGTCTTCGAGAAACAACCCGCTGCGTATCCGCTGCCGCGCGCGGTGCACTTCGATCACGAGATCGGGCGCGTCTTGCAAGCGGCCGGGATCGCGGACGAGGTGCGGGGTCGGACCGAATCGTCCGACGTCTACGAGTGGCGGAACGCGACCGGCGCGACGCTGCTGCGGTTCGAGAGCAAGGCGGCTGGGCTCTCGGGCTGGCCGGACGCCAACATGTTCGCGCAGCCGGAGATCGAGCGGTTGCTGGATCAGCGGGCGCGGACGATCCCGAGCGTCGTGGTCCGGCGCGGCGCGGAGGTCGTGGCGATCAATCCAGGCGCCCCGAACGGCGACGACCCGAGTGCGCTAAGGGGCGATGACGCGGGCGCTCCAAAGGGCGACGACACGGACGCTCCGAAGGACGACTCCGACGCCGCGGGCGTGCGGCTCACGATCGCCGGCGCTGACGGCGCGTGGGAGGAGGTAGCCGCGCGGTACGTCGTCGGCTGCGACGGTGCGAACAGCTTCGTGCGCAGTGCGCTGGGCGCGACCGTCACGGATCTCGGCTTCTTCTTCGACTGGCTGATCGTCGACGTCCTGCCGAACGCGCCGAAGGTGTGGCGGCCGCTGAACGTCCAGGTCTGCGATCCCGTGCGACCGACGACGCTCGTCTCGGGCGGTCCCGGACGACGGCGCTGGGAGTTCATGCGTCTCCCCGGCGAAGAGCTCGACGAGCTGAATCGCGCCGAGACGGCGTGGCGGCTCCTCGCGCCGTGGGACGTGACGCCGGAGAATGCCCGCCTCGAACGCCACGTCGTCTATCGCTTCCAGGCGCGCTGGGTCGATACGTGGCGGCAGGGTCGGCTGCTGCTCGCCGGCGATGCCGCGCACCAGATGCCGCCGTTCGCGGGGCAGGGCATGTGCTCGGGACTCCGTGACGCCGCGAATCTGGCGTGGAAGCTCGACCTGATCCTCGGCGGCACGTCTCCAGAGGTGCTGCTCGACACCTACGCGACCGAACGCATCCCGCACGTGTCGGCGATCATCGATTTCTCGATGGCCCTCGGGAAGGTGATCTGCATCGCCGATCCCGCGGAAGCCGCCGCGCGTGACGCAGTGATGGTCAGCGCGACCGAGAGCGGACAACAGTCGACGCCGCCGCCGCCGCTCGGCATCGGCCCTGGTCTGGTGCGGTCGGGCGACCCGCACGCGGGGAAGCTCTTCCTGCAGGGACGCGTGCAGCACGCCGGGGTGGTCGGGTTGTTCGACGACGTCGTCGGACGCGGGTGGACGCTGCTGAGCGTGGCAGGCGATGCACTCGCGGCGCTCGATCCGGCGCTCGTGGCGTGGTTCGCGTCCCTCGGTGGCATCGGTGCGACCATCGGCGGCGATGGCCCCATCCGCGATCTGGACGGCGCGTACGCGCAGTGGTTCACGGAGCACGGGGTCGCCGTCGTTTTGCAGCGACCCGACTTCTACATCTTCGGTACGGCGACGACGGTGACGGAAGTCGAAGCGCTCGTGGCCGCGCTCCGGACGAGTCTCAGCAACCCTTGAAGACGGGCTTCCGCTTCTCGACGAACGACCGCGTGCCTTCAGCGGCGTCGGCGGTGTTCGCGGTGATCGTGCCGGCGACGGCCTCGTAGTCGAGGATCTCGTCGAGCGTGCCGGTCAGCGCTTTGTAGACGCAGCGGCGGGCGAGATCGACGGCGACGCTCGGACCCTGCGCGAGCTTCTTGGCGTAGGCCATCGCGGCGGGCAGGGCCTGGCCTTCCTCGGCGCTGAGCTCGTCGATCAAGCCGTATTTCAGACATTGCTGGGCGTCGAGGATGTTGCCGGTCTCGACCATCATGAGTGCGGTCGAGAGATTGGTGACGCGCGGCAAGAGCCACGTGACGCCGCAGTCCGGGCTGAAGCCGAGGCGGACCATCGCGGCGCACATGCGCGCGCTCGGATCGGCGAAGCGCCGATCGCACGCGAGCGCGAACGCGAGCCCCGCGCCCATCGCGGGCCCAGTGATCGCGGCGATGATCGGCTTCTCGACGTCGATCAGCGTCTTCACGAACTCGGCGAACGGACCCGCCGGCGTCTTCTTCTGATAGCGCTCGAGCGGCTTGTCGGAGAGCCCGGGAATGCCGCGATCGGTGCCGCCGGAGAGCCATTCGGCGTCGCCGCCGGCGCAGAAGCCCTTGCCGGCCCCCGTCAGCACGATGGTGCGAACGTCGTCGCGGAAGCGCAGAGCGCGAAAGAGGTTCAGCAGCTCGGTCGCCATCGGCCAATTGACGGCGTTCAGCCGGTCGGGACGGTTCAGCGTGACGACGCCGACGCCCTGGTCGACCTCGAAGAGGACATGCTGCTCGGCCATGATGATCTCCTTGGTCAGCTAGTCTTCGTGCAGGTCCTGCACGATGCCGCGGACGCGATCCTCGTCGCGGGCGAGCGCGCCCGGCAGGTCGAGGAGCACGGTGGAATAGATGCCGTCGCAGCGCTTGCGGACCTCGGCGGCGAGCTGGTCGTAGGTCGCGATGATGGCCCACTCGGCGAGCATGTCGTCGGTGACGAGCTTCGGCAGCTCCTGCCACTTTCCCTCGCGGGAGAGCTGATGGAGCTGCGTGCCGATCTCCTCCCAGCCGTGATGCGCGAGCACCGTGTGGTACGTGCGGGTCGAAGCGTAGAAGGCGACGTGCTGCTTCAGTGCCGTCTTCGCCTTCTCGACCTCGGCTTCGTTCGCACCGACGGCAAGGAACGGGGCGCCGATCATGTTGATGTCGGCGAGCGTCCGACCGGCTTTGGCGGCGCCGGCGGCAATCGCCGGCAGCACCACCGCCTTGGTGTACGCGAAGGTGCCAATGGGATGGAGACGGAGACCATCGCAGAGCTCGCCGCCGAGCTTCGCCATGTAGGTGTTGACGGCGGCGATGTAGATCGGCGGTGCCGGGTAGTCGATCGGACCAGGGCTGAAGAACGGCGGCAGCAGGCTGAACTTGTAGTGCTGACCCTCGAAGGGCGCGACCTTGCCGGTCGTGAAGCCGTCGAAGATCGCGCGCAGCACCTGCAGGTACTCCCGGAGGCGCGGGCCGGGGCCGGCAATCCACGGCGTCGAGTAGCGCCGCTCGTTGTGACCCTTCACCTGCGTGCCGAGGCCGAGATTGAAGCGGCCACCCGAGAGCTGCTGGAGATCCCAGGCGAGCTGGGCGGTGACCATTGGGCTGCGCGGGAACGCGATCGCGACGTTCGTGCCGAGCTGGAGTCTCGTCGTGTGCTCGGCCGCGATCGTCAGTGGCAGGAACGGATCGTGTCCCGCCTCCGGCGCGCAGACGCCGTCGAAGCCGAGTGCCTCGGTGGTACGGGCCGCGGCGGCAATGTCGGCGATCGTCGGCTTCGCCTGGCCCTTGCCCGCGTACTGCGCGGTGTCGGGATTCAGTAGTCCTGTCTCGACTCGGAAGGACATGGACGACGCCTCAGTTGCCGATGGTCTCGCAGGCGAGAATGTACCCGAAGGTCATCGCCGGACCCATGGTGCCACCGGCACCCGGGTACGTGCGCCCCATCGCGGACGCCGAGCAATTGCCGATCGCGAAGAGGCCCGGAATCACCGACCCGTCGTCGCGCACGACGCGCGCGCTGGCGTCGGTCGTGAGCCCTCCCTTGGTGCCGAGGTCGCCGGCGTAGACGATGAGCGCGTAGTACGGCGCGGTTTCGAGCGGGGCGAGACACGGATTCGGCTGCACCTTGTCGTCGCCGTAATAGCGGTCGAAGAGGCTCTCGCCGCGGTGGAACTCGGAGTCTTTCCCGTTCCGCGCCGATGCGTTCATGCGCGCGACCGACGCCTTCAAGCCGGCGGCGTCGATGCCGAGCTCGGCCGCGAGGCCCTCGAGCGTATCCGACTTCTTCAGGTAGCGCGTCTCCTTCAGTCGCTTGGGGAGCGCCCAGTCGGGCTGCTGCGAGCCGGGGAAGAACGGACCGCACGGATACTTTTTCCGATAGGTGGCGTCGAAGATCATGTACGCCGGCACACACGGCGACTCCGCGGAATGGTTCGCGTACATCGCCTTGCAGATGTCGTTGTACGGCGACGCTTCGTTGACGAAACGCTGGCCGCGCTTGTTGACGAAGATGCTACCAGGCAGCCCCTTCTCGATCACCAGCATGCGGGCACGATCCTCGCCCGGCACGACGGTCGTCGGGCCCCACCACGCGTCGTCCATCAAATCGAGGCCGGCGCCGAGCGCTAGACCCATCTGGATCGCGTCGCCGGTGTTGCCGGGATTCGCGGTGGTCCATGAGGCCTCGGTCGGGTTCGGCAGGTATTTCTTCCGCATGGCGTCGTTGCTCTCGAAGCCGCCAGCGGCGAGCACGAGACCCTTCTCGGCACGGATGCGGATGGTCCGGCCGCGTTGCTCCGCGACGAGGCCGACGACGCGGCCGTCCTCGACGACGAGCTCGCGTGCCGCCGTCTCGAGCCAGAGGGGGATCTTGCGATCCAGCATCGTCCGCCGCAGCATCCCGACGAGCGCGTTGCCGAGCGAGAGGCAGCGATCGCGCTTGCCCTTCACGCGGCCGCCGAAGTCGAGCCAGTAGCGCGACATGATCTTGCTGGTGAGTCCGACCCAGCCGGGATGGCGCGCGAGCAGATGATGCGCCTCGGTCGCCGTCATCGACATCCGACCCATCACGAGCTCTTGCAGCGCGGGCTCGCGCAGCTGATCGAAGTCGTCCCCGAGCACGCGCGCGTCGAAATGCTCTGGCTCGACCGAGCGTCCTCCCGGCTTCCCGCCGGGCGCTTCCGGATAGTAGTCGGTGTAGGTGAGCATCGACTGCATCCGGAGGTGGCCGCGCTCGCTGAGATAGCGCAGCATCTCGGGCGCGGTCGCGACGTAGCGCTGGAGCTTCTCGTCCGCGACGACCCCGCCCGTGATGTGCCGCAGGTACGTGAGCGCCTCGTCGGGCGAGTCCTGCACGCCGGCTGCCGCCATCAAATGGTTGTTCGGCACCCAGAGCGAGCCGCCCGACATCGCCGAGGAGCCACCGTAGAGATGCGTCTTCTCGATGATGAGCGGCTTGCCGCCACGATCGTGCGCGCAGATGGCGGTGGCCATTGCGCCGGCACCCGAGCCGACGATCAGAAGATCGACCGAGTGATCCCAACCGTGGAGGGCCTGCGAATCGCTGCGGGTGTCGACGGCCAAGCGACGGTCGTCATGCCAAGTTTTGATTTCGCGTACAAGCCGCGTCATGGTGCGTGCGATGAGCACCGGCGGCGCGTTGGCGGGCTTCCGCATCCTCGACCTCGCCGACGCAACGGGCGCGTACTGCGGCAAGCTTCTGGCCGACCTCGGCGCCGACGTGACCAAGGTCGAGCCGCTCGGGGGCGACCCGACGCGCTGGCTGCCGCCGCTTCGCGCCGACGGCGCGGACGATCTGCGGAGTCTCTTCTTCCTCGCGATGAATACGAACAAGCGGAGCGTCGTGCTCGATCTCGCGGGGTCGCCGACGGATCGGGCGACGTTCCGCGAGCTCGCGGGCGATGCGGATGCCATCGTCGAAACGTGGCGACCGGGGGCGCTCGATGCCCTCGGGATCGGCTCCGAAGCGCTCTGCGCCGCCCGACCGCGGCTCGTGTGGACGTCGATCACGCCGTTCGGCCAGAGCGGACCGCGTCGCGAGTGGGCCGGGAGCGATCTCGTCGCGGCGGCGCTCGGGGGCGCGCTTCACGTGACCGGTGACGCGGCCGATCCCCCCGTGCGCCTGGCGGGACGGCAGGCCGGCGTGACGGCGTCGCTCGTCGCCGCGTCGAGCACGTTGATCGCGCTCCGCCACCTGGCACGGACGGGGGCAGGCCAGCGTGTCGATGTATCCCTGCTCGAGGCGACGGTATCCGCGACGCACATCTGTGGCGTCGGCAAATGGCGCGATGACGGGATCATTCCGCGCCGGAACGGCACCGGGCTCTTCGCGTCGGTACCGTCCGGCACGTATCGCTGCCGCGACGGGCTCGTCTATCTGATGATCAACCGCCCGCGGCATTGGCAGGTGCTCGCCGCCTGGATCGCCGAGGTGACGGGCATCGACAGCGTGCGCGACCCGCTTTTCGAAGGCCCGTCGTCGCAGCGCATTCCGTACCGTGACCTCGTCGATACGTACGTGCAGGAGCTGACGGGGCGCTTCACCGTGGCCGAGATGTACCGCGAGGGTCAGCGTCGGCATCTCGCGTTCACGCCGGTGCGGACGGCGGATGCCGTGCTCCGCGACGAGCACCTCGCGGCTCGGGGGTTCTTCGTCGACGTGGCGCAGCGCGATGGCGCGCGGTTGCGCATGGCGGGGGCGCCGTATCGGTTCTCGGCGACGCCGTGGACGATCACGCGCGGCGCGCCGCGGATCGACGAGGACCGCAGGGTACTGAGCGACGCGAGTCGAACCACGGCGGCGCCGTCCGTGCGGACGCCGAGTCCCGCGACCCCCTCGTTGCGTGGTGCGCTGGCCGGTATCCGTGTGCTCGAGCTCACGGTCGCGATGGCAGGTCCGTGGATCGGGCGATTCATGGCGGCGTGCGGCGCCGAAGTGATCCGCGTCGAATCGCGCGAGTTCCCGGACGTCGTGCGACTCTACGTTCCACCGCAGGCGCCGGAGCGTGGCACCGATCCGCAAGGCTCACCGTGGTTCACGGACTGGAACGCGGGCAAGCGGTTCGTCGCGCTCGACCTGACGCAGCCGGACGCGGTGGCGGTCTGCCGGAGACTCGCAGCCGTGTCGGACGTGGTGATCGAGAACAACAGCGCCGGCGTCGTCGACAAGC
>JBDSJB010000090.1:0-3943 GCA_039917665.1 Binatia bacterium | reverse complement strand
CGCAAGAGCGGGGCTTCTTCGGGACGATCGGCTGCTTCTTCGTCTCGTGTGAGCCCGCAGGGTCGTCACCCTGTCTCCAGCAGTGCGCCTCGTCCTACGACGAGTGTCACATGCGCGAGTCCAAGCGGGGCGGCGAGTGCAACACGCGCCTCATGAATTGCCGCGAGAGCTGTCGGGACGCCGCGCCGCGCTAGCGCATTCGCCTACACCCGCGCTTCTTCGCGTTGCGAGATGTCGGTCGCGCCGTGCTTGGAGAGAATCTCGCGGGCGTGTGCCTGCTGCACGACACTGTCGGTGTGGACGGAGATGAGCAGGTTGCCGTCGCGTAGCCGATCCTCGTACTGCTTCGCTTCGAACTCCGGCACCGCATAACCGACGAGCGCGCCCGAGATCCCCCCGAAAGTGGCGCCGGCGGCCGCGCCGCTGAGCATCGCGAGAATGGGACCAGCGGCGATGAAGGCCCCGAGCCCGGGAATGGCGATCGCCCCGACCCCGGACAGCCACCCGAGCGCGCCGCCGAGGAGCGCACCGGTGCCGGCGCCGGCCGAAGCGCCTTCGGGTGATTTGGTGTGGGCTTCATGCCGGAATTCGTGCGTACCGGAGCGATCCGGGAAGAGGATCGACAAGGAGTCATGGGTGAAGCCCGCGTCGCGCAGATCGTTGACGATCCGCTCGGCGCGGGCCTCGCTATCAGCGATGCCGAAGACGGCTTGGGACATGCGGGAGCGCCTTTCTAGTCGTTGTCGTTGTCGTTATCGTTGTCGTTGTCGTTCTTCTCGTGCGTCGTGACGACCGTGTCGGTTCGCTTCTGAACCGCAGGCTGCGTGACCGTTCGTTCCTCGACGACCTTCTGCTTGACCTCGGGAACGGGGACGGTTTCGACAGTGTTCTTCTGAGATTCGTAGGTGTGCTTCTCGATGATGGTCTCCTCGGCATAGGCCAACGCCGAAACGGCGATCACGGCGCCGAAGGCCATCAGGGTGGTAGCGAGCATGCGGATCATGGGCGGTCTCCTCTAGATTAGGCGGCGGCGGCGTTCCGGCCGGCGTCGACGTGGTGGAGGGTGGCGATGTCGCAGATGACGCGACGAACGCCGGGAAGATTGATCACGAGATCGAAGGTCGCCGCGGCGACCTCCTGTCGTTGGACGGTGCCGGTGAGCGTCACGACGCCGTCATAGACGCTGCGGAGATGGATGGTGCAGGCGCGCAGGAAGGGCGCGCGTCGCAACGCGGCGGCGACCAGAAGTTTGGTTTCCGCGTCGCCACCACGGCTGCGGCCGCGCTGCTCACCCAGAACGCGCAGCCGGTTGTCGACGCCGACCACGTCCGCGAGTCGACGCACGGCGCGCTCGATGCGGTCACGGTTGTCATGGGTGGTGACGTTGCCGATCAGCACGACGCTGCCGTGAAACGCCTCGACGGTCACCTCGCTGGCCTCTCGGCCCGCTTCTACGAGGACCGCGACGCGCGCGCGCCCGGCCAGCCACACGTCCCGAAACGGAGCGAGCACGGCCGTGGCGAAGCTCATCCTCTCGGACCCAGAAGGCTGCGAGATGTCGTTCGTCTCCACGGAAGCGCACAGGGGCACGAAGCGTGCCACGTGCAACATGCGATTTTCGCGCACGGGCGCTCACGATGCTGCGTGTCAGCGCTACAGCCGATGCAAAAATTGCAGACGGTTCGTGCGCCTGCTGCGCACATCTTTCAGTGATTTCCACCGCACATTCGACGTGTGCTCGGGCATGACGCTTGCTGTTCCCGCAGCACAATGTCGAACCCAGCGATGCGCGTCCCCAATGAGATAGACGAACGAACCGAGCCGGTGGCCGCTCCACCGGCGGAGCCCAGCGCAATCTCGGCGGCCGAACGCGCCGTCGAGGCCGCACAGCGGATCGCGGTCGAGCGTCTCGAGCTGATGCGATTGGAGCTCGTCGACGGCCTCAGCGACGTCGTGAAGCGAGCCGGTGCCGTGTTGGCGGCCGGGTTCGTCGCGATTCTCGGCTGGACCGGACTCGCGATCGCGCTGGCCGTCGTCCTGAGCGACTACATGCCAGCCGCGGCGAGCATTGCCATCGTCGGTGGCTTGCATCTCCTGATCGGTCTCCTGCTGGCCGTCTGGGCGGGAACGAACGGGCAGGGGCGGAAGTCGTCATGAATGACGTTCTGATCGAAGAGACCGAGCCGATTGCGGTCGAGGAAGATCCCAAAGAGGCGCTGCGTCAGTCGATCGAGCGCAGCGAAGCGGAGCTGCGCGAAGCCGTCGACGAGCTGACCGCGGCCGTCAAGAACGACGTCACGCTCGGAGCCTACATCGCCGAGCGTCCCTGGACGTGGCTGCTCGGCGGTTTCGCCGTCGGCCTCATGTTGTCGCGGCGCTGAAGCGGCACGCCGCTCATACCAAAGGAGACCCAATGGCAACGACCAAAGCAGGAACCGCCAGTACGCGGGAAGGATCCGATTTCGTCGAGGACGTCACGACGGAGCTCACGCAAGTCGATGAGCAACTGCGGGCGTTCGTCAAAGAACGTCCGGTGCTAGCGCTCTTGAGCGCCGTCGCAGCGGGCTACCTCGTCGGCCGAGTAATGCGGCGGCGTGGATAAGGAGGCGACCATGCCGACGGGAATGAGTGACGGCAATCGCATCGAACGATTGCAGCAGCGCGGCGCCCGCGTCCGGCGTGAGGTCAGCGGCCTCACGAGCGAGGTCGAAGGCGCGTTGGGTGATTTCGAACGGACCGTTCGCGAGCAGCTCGATGCGCGTCCGTACGCCACCCTCGGCGCGGCGACCGGGCTGGGGTACCTGCTCGGCGGTGGGTTGCCGATCGGGCTCAGCCGCTTGCTCTTCAGTATGGGCGGACGTCTCGCCTTCGTAATGATGGCGCAAAAGCTCACCGGAGGGCTCGCCGCGACCGACGCCGCGACCCCGCAGAAAGAGAGGGAGTGATGAACATGCAAAAGCTGTCCGTTCAGGATCTGGTCGATGCGTTCACGGGCGCCAAAGACGCCGCGCGCGAGGCGATGCCGACGCGCGATCAAGTGCTGCACGCGCTCGGCGGCAAACCGACGGTCGAGGATACGATGATGTCGTCCTTCGGGATCTTCGCTGCGGGGATCGTGCTGGGAGCAGGGTTGGCCGTGCTGTTCGCGCCGAAGCCGGGCTCCGAGATTCGCGAGGCCATCAGCGAGAAGATCGGCGAGAAGATCAGCAGTCTGCGTCCTGCTGCCGAAGCCTAGGCGCCACGACGACTTCCCGGAGCCGCACGGAGAGACGACGTCTCGACCGCGCGGCTCCGCGTTCGTTTGTGGGCGCCGTGCCCTAGTCGCCGGGCAAAGCGCGATTGACCTTGCGGCCGGCGTCCTCGATCACGTCGCCCGTCCTGTCCGCGGCGTGGTCGATGTGACGGCCCGCGTGCTGCGCGGGGCCTTCATTGTGGCGATGGTGGTGGCACGCGGTGGCGGTCATGAACGCAGACGCGAGCACGGCAGCGGTGAAGGTACGACTGACTAGTTGGCGCATACGATCCTCCTGGAAGTCGAGATGTACCGACGATAAGCGAGGGCCGTGCCAGCGCCGCGCACGTGATAATACGCACGGTTGCTCAGATCGACGTCGTCGAGAGCGTCGTAGCCGTGTAGAAGTTGCAGCCAATCGCTCCGCGTTACACCTCCGCCCACCCGACAAGTGATGAAACGGTGAGCGCTCGTGCTGGCACGGCGCTCGCTTCGCCCGACGCAAGCAGCTCAATTCATTCGGAGGGAAATCCAATGCCGATCGTTTCGCGCCGTCGCATGGGAAGTCGGGTGGGAGATCACGCCTGTCCGACGTGTGGAGGCCCCGGGCGGTTCTACCGACTCGGCCGTCACCAAAGGATGCAAACGATCTGTTTCAACTGCCGGTCGCACGGCTCGCTCTTGGTCGCGACGCCGCATCGGCCCGGCAAT
>JBDSJB010000089.1:0-4518 GCA_039917665.1 Binatia bacterium | reverse complement strand
ATGGTGAGCGCCTGCGTCGTCGACGACTCTAGACGGAAATCGCCGTTGACGGGCACCGTGCTCTTCACCGGGGTCAGGACGAAGGTGGGTGTCGCGGTGCACACCGGCTTCGAGCTGCCGAGGAAGTTCACTGGCGACGGCACGCACGAGGGGACGTTGTTCACGTAGACCTCGATGCGATCGTACTCGGCCCACGTCGGACTCTGGATGTCGACATGGAGCGTCGCAGAGCCGAGCGTACCCGGAACGAGCAGCGGATCAGCGAGGCTGTGACTCGCCACCGCACCAGCGTCGCCTTCGATGCTGACGCGCACGAAGGGACCGTTGGTGCAGACGTTACGACCGGCGTTCACACTGGCGGCCAGATCGCCCGGCACGACCGAACCCGGATCGTCGGTCGCTGAAGCCAGCATGTTGCGAGGTCCACCGGCCTGTACGATCGTCGTCGAGTGGGTGTCGGAGTCACAGACGATGCCCTTCCGCTGGAGCGGATTGGACGCGTCGAACAGGTTCAGCATGTTGAAGTAGTCGCCGAGGTTTTCGCCGATGGCGAGGGCATTTTGGCTGCGGCTGCTCTCGATCCAGAGCTCGAGCGCGGTGAGCTCGTTGCTGTACAGATTGGTGACAGCCGGGTCCTGACGGATCTTGGCCGGCAAGGTGCTCGACTGCGGCGGCGCGACCGTCGTGCTGATACCCGCCGTCCGGAAGTAGCCGAGCGTTCCGCTGTTGAAGTGGTTGGCCTGGACGACCACCGCATTGTGCGGAGCGCCCTTCGCCGTCAGCGCCATCTCGTTGATGCTGAGATCATAGCTGCCGTCGGAAGGATACCCGACCCCCGGCGCAACACCGGCACGACCCCAATCGATCGCACCGCCGGTGACGCTTCCCGGCACGAGATCGAGCGGATAGGCGCCGAAGTGGCCGCTGTCAAAGTAGGTAATTTCGTTGCTGATGCCGGCAGTGATCAAGGACGTCGCTCCGAGTGCGGCCACGTCGGCCGTCAGGTCGGTCTTGAAATCGTGGTCGCTCGCCACGAAGTAGTCGACGCCCTCGGCGAGCATCGTCACGATGCGCTCTTCCTTTGACACGACCGAATCGGGGCTGTTGATGAGGTGGACGTGGTGGTCGGCCGACACGAACCCGGTCGAGTCGACGACCGGCACGACCGTCGCGGTGACGACCTGCGGCGAGCCCTCGGTGCCGGCAACGACCGTCAGATTGGTCTTGCTGACCGAGTACTCGGGGCCGTGCGACACGACGATTTGGTAGCTGCCGGGCTGCACCGGGAACACCGCGGTGCTGCCGGAGGGTCCGGCGAACTGCACCTGCGGAAGGCCGTGGATCGTGACCTTCTCGCGCGCGTCGTACCCGAAAAGATTTCCCGACGCCGTGATCTGGTTGCCGAGAATCAACTCGAACGTCCCGGGATCGACCGCGCTCGCCAGACCCACCACCGACACCTTGGCGGACGTCGGGTTGGTCGTCAGTCCGTTCGTCACGTCGACGCGGACGAAGCCCGTCGCCGGCACGTCGAAATCGACGACCGTCGTCGAGCTCACTTTGATGGCTCGCTGCACCGGCTCGGATCCGCCACCCTCGAAGGGGTGGCCCGGAATATTCACCATCGCCACGTACTCACCCTTCGGGACCGTGCCTTGGTAGAAGCCGCCGTCCTTCGTCTCGAAGACGTCGATAAGGCCGAAGCCCGCGCTACGATCGCCTGGCTTCTTCGCGATCACGACGCGGGCACCGTCCACCGGGACGCCACCGACCGTGACGGTGCCCTGCACGTAGCCGGTCTTCGCGGCTGCGCTGTCCACGATATCGCCACGTGCCACGAGGGTGTGCCGCGCATCGAGGATTCTGCCCATGCCGTTGTCGGACAGCGCGAACCAACGGCGGTAGGAGTTCATGCCGCCCGCATCGATGGCGAGCTGACCTGCGGGCTTCGCGTTCTTGCAGGTTCCGAGATTCATCGCTTGATACGGCGGGACACAATCGGTGTTGATCTCGCACACGACGCAGAGTGGATCGGCACCGACGCAAGGATTACCCGCGGAATTGAGCGTGCACTTGCCCTGATCGTTCGCCGAGAGGACGGCGAGGAGGCTCTGACCGTAAATCGGGACCACGACCCCCGCCTGGGTGAACGCGCTGGTCGAGTCGTACTGCTCCGGGATCAGGCCGTAGGAGATGCCCTTCGACTCACCGAAGCCGAACCATCCGAGCCAATCGAACGTGACCAGCGACTCGGGGTTGGTGCGGCTACCGCCGAGCCGCAATGCGGCGTCGCCGAAACCGAGACCGGGCGCGACGACCTCGAGTTGGCCGCCGCCGCTCGTGTAGTCGCCGGCGTAGATCTCGAGCTTGTCGGTGCCGTCGTTCTGGACGATCGTCTCGATCTGCATGAAGTCGTCACCGGGATTCAAGGTGTACTCGTTCATCACCGTGACCGGGATGTTGTTGTCGATCGCGAAGGGCGGAATGGAGAGCGACTGGCTGAAGCCTTTGATGGCAACCGCCGGATCGATCGGATCGAACAGGTCGTCCGGCCCTTCCGTCCGGATTATGGCGGGACCGCCCGTCGCACCGCTGCTCACGATGCTGATGCTGGTCGGGTTGTCGGAGGACGAGATGTTGACGAGCGGCGTCATGCCGAGAAAGTTGTCGCGCCCTGGGCCGCTGGAGCGTTGGTAGTCGGCGTCCATCAGGTGACCGCCGTAGGTGAGCATGAAGCTGAAGTCGCGGCCGAGGTCGCGGATCACGAAGCGGACCCGGTCGTTCTCGATGATCCAGTCACCGATCCGACCCATCGACATCGGGCCGCCGATCAGCTCACCCGACGCCGTGATCTGCCGCGCCGACGCGATCGCCTGCGTGCCGATGTTGGGGTTGGGAAGACACGTGAACTTGATGGTGTCCTTGTCGGAGATGGCACCCGCACTCGTCGCGACCGCCTGGATCTGCAGCGTCGCCTTCTTGGTGCCCTTCTTGAGCGGCACGACGAACGGACGCTCGTCCGAGCACGCGTTCGTCGTCCCCGTCGGGATCAGACCATCCAACCCGAGGTCGAGGTTCCGACGGTTGTCGCGCGCGAACCTGTTCTTGTCCGGTCGCGCCGCGTCTTTCGCGCTCGGCTTCTTCAGAAGATACGTGGCGACGTCGGTCGGGGTGCAGGTGAACCGACTCTCCGCCACGTTCACGCAGGCCCCAACGTTGAAGGTGCACTGGCCCGGTGTCGTATCCGCGTCACACGCGGGATCGTTGTCCAGGCAGCTGATCTTCGCGGTTGGCACACCCTTCTTCGGATCGAGCGGCGGGACCGGCGAGATCGACCACTCGAGCGCGCAGTCGGTCGCTTTCACCGCCTCCGGCACGCAGTCGTTGACGTTGGACACGGTGCCGCCGGCGGAACAGGCGGCGAACGCCGCGTGGGGAGCGAGCGCCATCGTGAATGCAACGACGGCAGCCGACACAAACAGGCGTGGGGCGAGCTTCATGGACATCCTCCTCGGGGACCAACTGTGAAAGGGCAACTGCTCACGCAAAGACGTGGGCAGACGACGGCACATCAGGTGATGAGGGCGCTACTTCTCAACGACCGTACGGACTTGGAGCTGGAACTGTCAAGTGAAAACTCGTCCCCCGTACGACTTCGGATGGCCCCCGAAAGTGTTGACTCTCTCCAGCCGTTCGCGGAGGCTCGGCCCATGTCCGCGGCCTCCCCCCAGCCCCCTTCCGACTCGGCAACGGTCGTTCTCCTGCGCGAGACCGCACCTCAGCGGGTGGAGGTTTTGCTGGTTACCCGTCACGCCCAGAGTCGGGCCTTTGCAGGCGCGCATGTTTTTCCGGGCGGGATCGTGGATGAAGCCGACCGATCCGACGAACTGGTGGACACCGTGACACCACGCATGTCGCCCGACATGGCACGCACGATCCTCGGGGAAGAACGCGAGCCGGCCGCCGCCCTCGCCTTCTGGATCGCGACAATCCGCGAGCTCTTCGAGGAGGCCGGCATCCTGTTGGCCGACGCGGGCGGAGCCCCGCTGCGATTCACCGACCCGGCCACGCGTGATCGCTTCGCGAGCCACCGGCGGGCGCTCCTCGACGGCGCGCTCACGTTCGGGGCGCTCGTCACCCGCGAAAAGCTCGAGCTCCGCGCCGACCTGCTGCGCTACTACAGTCGCTGGGTCACGCCGGTGCAGGCGCCGCGTCGGTACGATGCGCGGTTTTTCTTCGCGCCGGTCCCACCCGATCAGACGCCGCTCCACGACGATCGGGAAACGACCGCGGCCGAGTGGATGACACCGGCCGACGCGCTCGCCGGCGCGGTTGCGGGCTCGCTGGTGCTGACGCCGCCGACCGCTCGGACGCTCGAGGACCTCGTTGATCTCGGCAGCCTCGCCGCGATCCTCGCAAGCACGGACGGCCGCCGTGTCGAGCCGATCCTCCCGAAGGTCGTCCAGATCGGCGATCGGATGGGGGTGCTCTATCCCGGCGACGTCGACTACGCCGCGA
>JBDSJB010000088.1:0-4320 GCA_039917665.1 Binatia bacterium | reverse complement strand
GAGGGGTCGGCAGCCCTGTGCTGCCCTCTCAGCCGCTGCGCATGGCGGCTCCCCCAGCGTTCGGCGTCACCATGCGACGCGCTCGGCGCGACAGTCAAGGCGACCGCGCTTGGTTTCGTCGTCGTCGCTGCCAGCAAACGCGGCCGTGTCCGGTCGTGTGCTCGAAGGGATTCGTGCGATCGTCGGCGCGTGGGTGCGCGAGCGGACCTGCGCCGAGGTATTGCTCGCGCTCGGTCCCGCCGGCGCCGACGTGCCGTGCGCCAAGGTCGCGCGCCCGGACGAGCTAATCGACGATCCCCAACTGACGGCGCGGGGCATGATCGAGCGTCATGCGCATCCGGGGCTCGGCGAGATCCTGTTGCACGGCAACCCGCTGCGATTCTCGGACGCCGATGCGCGGGCGCGAGCTCTCGCCCGACCCTCGGGGAGCACACCCGCGAGGTGCTCGCCGCAATCGGCCTCGGTGCGGCCGCGGGTCGCGAGCGCCTGGCGGCCGACGGCGTGATTTAGCTAGCTCTCGAGCGGGTCGCTTGGCAGGAGCGCTGGAGTTTCGTCGAGCTCGAGCTGCTCGCCGATGGCGAGGGCGCGCGCGGTGCGATCGAGCGGCTCCAGGAGCGGCATCTCCGGCGCACTGCCGCTCACGTCCTTCAAACGCCGGGCGGCGACCAGCACGCGCGACTCGAGCGAGCCCATCGCCTGGTTGTAGGCGGCGGTCGCGCCGTCGAGAGAGCGGCGCAAGGTTTCGAAGTGTCCGACCAGAGTGCGGAGGCGATCGTACAACGAGCGTCCGAGGTCGCTCAGTTGGACCACGCTGTCGGCCACCGCCTGCTGCTGCCAGCCGTGCGCGATGGCGAAGAGGAGGGCGATCAAGCTCGTCGGGCTCGCCAGGATCACCCGCCGGCCCGCGGCGAACTCGATCAGGGTCGGGTCGTGTTGCAGCGCGGCATTCAAGAAAGTCTCGGCCGGCAGGAACATCACCACGAATTCGGGCGACGGCTGGAACTGCGCCCAGTAGGTCTTGGCGCCCAGACTCGTGACGTGGTCGCGGACCTGGCGAGCGTGCTCTTTCAGATTGGCGTCGCGGAGCCCGTCGTCGGTGGCTTCGAGCGCGTCGAGATAGGCGAGCAGCGGCGCCTTCGCGTCCACGACCAGCTGGCGGTCGCCCGGTAGCCGGACGACGAGATCGGGACGGCGTCGGCCGTCGTCGGTCGTGACGGTGTGTTGCTCGTGAAAGTCGCAATGCGCGAGCATGCCGGCGAGCTCGACGACGCGCCGGAGCTGCATCTCGCCCCATTGCCCGCGCACGCTCGGAGCGCGAAGCGCGCGCACGAGGTTGGCGGTCTCGCCATGGAGCTGCTGTTGCGTCTCGGCGAGCGAGCGGACTTGTTCGCGCAGCGACGCGTACGCCCCGGCACGATCGGTCTCGACGGTGTGCAGCTGAGCGCCGACGCGATCCAAGGATTCACGGATGGGCTTCACGAGCTCGTCGATGGCGAGCCGACGCTGCTCGAGGTCGCCGGTCGCGCGTTGCTGGACCTCGCCCAATGCGCTTCGCGCGAGCGAGAGAAACGCCTCGTTGTTGTCGTGCAATGCCTTGGCGGAGAGCGCTTGAAACGTATCGCGCAGGGCGCTTTCCGCGGTCTGGACGAGCGCGAGCTTCTCGGCCCCGGTGATGCGCTCGCTCGCGAGCGTGGATTCGAGGCGGGCTTCGGCGGCGCGCCGTTCCGCATTCTCGGCCACCGCTCCGTCGAGCTTCCGTTCGAGATCCTCGACCCGCGTCGAGCGTTCCTCGAGCCGCGCGGCGAGATCGGCCGCGCGCTCGTTGACCGTCGCCAAGATGCCGGCGTGGCGAGCGCGGGCGAGGAGGGCGGTGACGATGATGCCGAGCAAGACAGCCGCGGCGCCGATGAGCACGATCGGCACGTACGGGGGAAAAGAGAGTGGAGTCGTCACCGCGGCGGAGTGTTTCACCGTGCTCGGCGGGCCGTCAATTCGCACGCGATCGAATCGTCAGCGGTTGGCGCATCGGCCATTCCCATGGAGACGGTGACTCCGGTAGGACGGCGCCGACGCCGACCACGGCGCGCGGAGGAACCCATGCGGATGAAGATCGGAATCGGGCTTGGCGACATCGGCGGCGCGCCTGCCGACGTGAACGGGATGATCACGCAGGCAAAGCGCGCCGAAGCCGACGGCTTCGCGAGCGGCTGGTTCGCGAACATCTTCGGGTTCGACGCGATCATGCTGGCGGCCCTCTGCGCGCGTGAGACAAAGACCATGGAGCTCGGAACCGCCGTCGTCCCGACCTTCCCGCGCCATCCGATCGCGATGGCTCAGCAGGCGATGACGGCCCAAGCGATCGCGGGTGGGCGCTTCACGCTCGGGATCGGCCTCTCGCACCAGGTCGTCATCGAGACGATGCTCGGGATGTCGTTCGCCAAGCCCTACAGCCACATGAAGGAGTACCTCGCGGTCCTGGCGCCGTTGATGCGGACCGGGAGCGCCATGCACCAAGGCGAGGAATATCGCGTGGCGGCGAGCTTGAACGTTCCGGGCGGCCAGCCGTGTCAGATCCTGGTGGCGGCGCTCGCGCCGAAGATGCTCGCGCTCACCGGCGCGGAGGCCGACGGCACGATCACGTGGATGACGGGACCGTCCACCATCCGCGAGCACACGGTGCCGCGGATCTCCGAAGCGGCGGCGGCAGCCGGCCGGCCGTCGCCGCGCGTCGTGGTGGGCCTGCCCGTCGCCATCACCAAGGATCCGGCGGCGGCGCGGCGCGCTGCGGCCCAGCAGTTCGCGATCTACGGCACGCTGCCGTCGTATCGCGCCATGCTCGATCGCGAGGGGGCCGAAGGTCCTGCCGACGTGGCGATCGCCGGAGACGAGTCGACGGTCGGGGCCGCGCTCGTGAAGCTCGAAGAGGCGGGGGCCACCGACTTCTTGTGGGCGCCGTGTCCGGTCGAAGGGGATGCGGATGCCGTGGCTCGGACGCGCGCGTTTTTCTCGAAGCTCGCCCGCGGCTGAGATCGGGGGCGGATCAGGCGAGATCGGTCGCGAGCATCCGGACGACGCTCCGGAGCTCGCGCTCGAGAAACGGGAGCGGTAGGTCGCGCGTGTCGTTGCGCGATCGGAAGAGCGTGAGTCCTTCCAGCAGGGCGACCATCAGTGCCGCCCGCCGCTCGGCGCGTGGCCGCCCGAGGGCGGGCTCCGTTGCAAGCAAGGTGTCGACGATCGTTCGCCAGTATGACCGATAGTAGGACTGCATCGCGGCGGCGACCGCCGGGTCGTGCGCAGCGAGCGCCCAGAGCTCCCAGAAGAACCGGCTGTGCTCACCGTCGCGCTGGTCGGCGAGGATGCCGTCGAGCGCGGCGTCGAGCGTCGATCCACCCGTGGCCGCCGCTCGCGTGGCCGCCGCGTCCGTCGCGCGCTCGAGGTAGCGTTCCAGCAAACCCTGCACGACGTCTTGCTTGGTTCGGAAATAGTACTGCAGGTGACCAGGCCGAACGCCGGCGCGCGCGGCGATCTTCCGAGTCGAGAGTTGTGCGTAGCCGTCTTCGATCAGGATCGCCGTTGCAGCGTCGAGGATGGCCTCGATGCGCTTTCGGCCTTTGGCCATCACCGCGGTGCCCCGGCGATGGCGCGTCTTCGCGACTCCGCTCTGCTCGACCGTCATGAGTGCGTTTGGTGCCAAACCACGGCCCTGTCGTCCCCGATCACATTCCTTCGCGGTCCCCTGGCCAAGGCGGTGAGGGCGGGCTACAGGCCATCGTCCAACGGTGCGTTGCGTGTGGTTCGAGTTGGGCATTCGCCCAATTCATTGCGGTCGTGAGTAAGCTCCTCAATCAAAGCTGTCAACTCCGGAGGGTCTGACCATGCTGAAGCTCTTCGAGCACCCGCTCTCCCCGTATGCGCAGAAGGTGAAGCTCGCTCTCATCGAGAAGGGCCTGCCGTTCGAGACGGCGATGCCGGATCTCCTGGGCGGCGGCGACACGGCCTTTCAGGAGGCCAGCCCACGTCGCGAAGTTCCGGCGCTGGTCGACGGTGACACGACTGTCTTCGATTCGACCATCATCCTCGAGTATCTCGAGGACAAATGGCCGACGCCGCCGATGCTACCGACGTCGCCGGTCGAGCGGGCTCGCGCCCGCACCTTGGAAGAGATCTGCGACACGCAATACGAGGCCGTGAATTGGGGTCTCTTCGAGATCCGCGTTTTCGGCCGCGCCACAGGTGGCGTCGCCGAGGGCATGATCGCGCGCGCCGGTGAGCAGATCGCGGGCTTGAACGCCCACCTCGAGCGCGCGCTCGGCGGCGGCG
>JBDSJB010000087.1:0-9307 GCA_039917665.1 Binatia bacterium | reverse complement strand
TCTGCCTGGCGGGCACCGACCCGCACCTCGCGGACTGTCCGGCGGCGACGGGGATTGTCTCGTACGTCCTCCAGAGCCCCCAGCCCGGCGCCGCGAACGCCATCGACGCCGGCAACGCCACGCGACTCGTGGCGGCGCTCGCCGATCTCGTCGATGCTGCCGCCGGTGGGTCGGGCGGCAACACCTTCACGTTCGCGCCACCCCTCGTCCTGACGCCCCCCGACCACTGCACCGCGGCGACCACCCTTACCGTCGAGCGGCGGGGCCTCACCCTCCGCACCGAACGCATCCGCACCCGCGCCGTCGGGAGCACGGATGGCGGTGGAACAGCGGAGGACCGGGACTCGTTGTTGCTGACGTGCGTCGCGCCCGGCTCGTAGTCTAGACTCGCGCGATGACGGTCGAGGATCGAGTGCGCGCCGAAGCTGCGGCGCTCGGTTTCAGCGCCTGCGGCTTCGCCGCGGCTCGACCGATCGACCGCGGCGCCTTTCTCGACGGGTGGCTCGCGGCCGGATTCGCGGGTGGCATGCACTACCTCGGGCGTCACCCCGAACGCCGCCTGACCGTCGCCGGCATCCTCCCCGCCGCCCGCACGGTGATCTCCCTCACCTTCCCCTACACGGCGGCGCCGCCGCCGCCCGTCGATTGGCGCCGCTCGCTGCGGGGACGGGTCGCGGCGTACGCGTCGGGCAACGACTACCACCTCGCCGTCGATGAGCGCCTCGTCGCGCTCGAACGCGCGCTGGCCCGACTGTTTCCGGGGCGCCAAACCAAACGCTACGTCGACACCGGTGCCGTGCTCGAGCGCGAATGGGCCGTCCGGGCCGGGCTCGGTTGGTTCGGCAAGAACACGATGCTCCTCGGCACGCGCGCCGGCTCGTGGTTCTTTCTCGCCGAGCTCGTGACGGAAGCGGAGCTCGTGCCGGACGCGCCGGTCGAGGAGCATTGCGGGCGCTGCACGCGTTGCCTCGATGCGTGCCCGACGAGTGCGCTCGCCGAGGGCCTCGTCATGGATGCGCGCCGCTGCATCGCCTACCTGACCATCGAGCACCGCGGCGCGATCCCCGTGGCGCTGCGCTCGCAACTCGGCCCGTGGATCTTCGGCTGCGACGTCTGTCAGGAGGTCTGTCCGTGGAACGCACCGCCGGCGGCGACGCAAGCGCCCGACGGCGGCGGCCTCTACCCGTTCCTCCCGGATCTTCTCCGTCTCGATCGCAGCGCGTTTCGACGCCGCTTCGGGGCCACGTCCTTCGCGCGCACGCGCCACCGCGGCTTGTTGCGAAACGCCGCCGTCGTGCTCGGGAACACCGGCAATCCCGCCGCCGTTCCGGCGCTGACGCACGCCCTCGGCGATCGCGAGGCGCTGATTCGCCAGCACGCGGCGTGGGCGCTCGGGGCGATCGGCGGGTCGGACGCGCGGGAGGCGCTCAGTGCTCGCGCCGATCGTGAAATCGATCCCGTCGTCTGCGACGAGATCGCCGCGGCACGCGTCGCTGCGCGCTAGGGCGTGACGAGCGGCCGACCCGCGACGTCAGCCGCGGACAGCGCAGTGAGGAGCCGTGTACGCACCCCATCGGCGGCGACGACCGCGGCATCAGGACCGGTCCCCGTGATGCGCGTCCGTCCTCCGGCGATCATGTCGTGTCCACCGGCCCAGCGACTGCCGAGCACTTGCTGGAGGATGTCGCCGGCATTCACCTCGCGCTCGGTCGTTCGCAGCGACACGTGCAGGAAGTCGTTGTAGCGCCCGATCGCGCAGGCCCACTCGACCTCGTCGAGACGGAGGAGAAAGTCGGCGACCTCCGCCACCATGTCTGGGTACTGCACCGCCGGGAGCGTCGACACCACGACGTTGCCGTAGATCTGCGCGCGCTCGATCGCCTCGTGGAAGGCCGCGAAGTACTCGCGCGGCACGCGCGCGTTCTCGATCTTCCCGAGCCGGCGCTTGTTCGCGTAGGGGTACAGGAACTGCGCCGCGGCGATGTCGGCAGGCGTCGACTCGCGGCCGAGGTCTTGGGTCTCGGCCATGATCCCGTAGAAGAGCGCCGTTGCGATCTTGCTCTCGATCTCGATGTGCGACTCGCGCACGTACTCGGTGAGGATGGTCGACGTCGCGCCGTACTCCTCGCGGAGATCCAAGAACGGGACACCGGCATACTGGTCGTAGGCCGGATGGTGATCGATGACGACCGTCGGGATCACCCCGGCCGGCAGCGAGTTGTTGGTGCGGCCCGGTTGGGTATCGACCAACGCCACGTGCACGTTGCCGGTCAGATCGAGCTCGCCGACCGGCTTCAGGTCGATATGCAGGTAGGTCAGCATGGCGCGGTTTTCCGCGCGTCCGACGATGCCGCCTTGGGCGATCACCGTCTCTTTGCCGATCAGCGTCTGCACCAGAAACTTGAGCGCGGCCGCGCTCGCGAGCGCATCGGGATCGGGATTGTCGTGCGGCAGGATCACCAGGGGGGCCGGACCCTCCAGAGCCTGGAGCAGACCGGCCAACATACTTTTCGGGGGGACCCCTGCCATGCGGTATCGCCCGGAGGCGATGGGTCGAGATTATATGGGGGGCCTCCCGCCTTGTCCAAGTGCGATTCGGGACCCGCATAGCGGTCGAAAGCCCCGTTTCGCCCAGACTTTCGTGGCAGGGTCAGGGGCCCCGTGCTACCACCGTCGCATGATGGCGCTCGACGATCTGCGCGCGAGCTTCGCGCGCGTGACGGCCGGTGGTGACGCCGCCGATCTCGCGCGTGGAGCGCTCGTGATCGCGCGCATCGCCCACCCGACGCTCGCCCCCGAACCGACCCTCGCCGCGCTCGATGCGCTCGCCGACGCGGTCCGGGAGCGGCTCGACCCCGCGGATTCGCTCGCAGAGCGCGCCACGGTCCTGACGCGCTACTTGTTCGAGGAGTGCGGCTACCAGGGCAATCGCGACGATTACTACGATCCGCGGAACAGCTTCTTGAACGACGTGCTCGAACGGCGCCTGGGCATTCCCATCACGCTCGGCCTCGTGCTGCTCGAGGTCGGCAATCGCGCGGGCATTCCGCTCGAAGGCGTCGGCTTCCCTGGGCATTTCCTGGTGCGTGTCGTCGGAACGGCCGAGCCCGTCCTGCTCGATCCCTTCTTCGGCGGACGGCAGATTGGCTACGACGAGCTGAAAGAACGCCTGCGCGCCTTCTACAGCGCGAGCGGAGCGCCGAGCGGCAGCAACATGCAGCGCGCCCTGCCCCAGGCACTGCAGACGGCGGGACCTCTCGGCATCTTGTCGCGCATGCTCGGCAATCTGCTCGCCATTTATCGCGAGCGCGAAGCCCACGAGTCGGCACTCGCGACGGTGGAGCTCTTGCTCGTTCTCTGGCCCGACGCCGCCGATCACCTGCGCATCCGCGGGCTGCTCTACGAACAGCTCGAATGCTTCGCGTCGGCCGTCGCGGACTTTCGGCGCTATCTCGCGCTCGTGCCGAACGCCTCGGGTGCCGCCGAGGTGCGCGACCACCTCCAGCAGCTCGAGGACGTCACCACCACCACCTTGCACTGAGACCGCCAGGTCTCGTCTTTGCCGGTCCGATCCCATCTGCTACCTTCGCGAGATCGCAGGGGGTGTGATGGCGGATCGGGTGCAGCCTGAAGAGTTTTTTCGCGACCGTTACGGAGTGTCGGCGGGCGCCCTCGAGCGGGTCCTCGGCTCGGCCCTCGCCCGCCATGCCGACGACGGCGATCTGTACTTCGAGTTCCGCACCAGCGAATCGCTCAGCCTCGAAGAGGGCCAGGTCAAGAAGGCCAACAAGGACGTCAGTCAGGGCGTCGGCGTCCGCGTCGTCGCAGGCGAGAAGACCGGCTTCGCCTACACCGACGACGTCACGCTGACGACGCTCGAGGAGGCCGCCCGCACCGCCGGTCACATCGCGACCGGGAGCGGCACCGATCAGGCCGTGGCGGTCCGATCATCCCGACCAACGCGCGACCTCTACACGCTCGCCGCATCGCCGCTCGACACGCCGCTCCTCGACAAGATCGCCGTGCTCGAAGCCGTCGACGCCGCGGCACGCGCCGCCGACCCGCGCATCAAGAACGTCTTCGCCTCGATCGCGATGGAGCAGAAGCTCGTCATGATCGCGACCGCCGACGGCCGCTTGGTGAGCGACGTGCAACCGCTCGCGCGCCTGAACGTCACCTGCATTGCCGAGGACGCAAACGGTCGCCAGCAAGGCACCTACGGCGGCGGTGGCCGTCAGCCTTTCAGCTTCTTGATCGAGGGCGACCGCCACCTGCGCTTCGCCCGCGAAGCCGCACGACAGGCAGTGCTGAACCTCGAGGCCGTCGACGCGCCCGCGGGCGAGATGACGTGCGTGCTCGGTTCGGGCTGGCCTGGCATCCTGCTGCACGAAGCGATCGGCCACGGTCTCGAAGGCGACTTCAACCGCAAGGGCACCTCGGCATTCGCCAACCTGCTCGGGCAACGGGTGGCCTCGGAGCTCTGCACGGTCATCGACGACGGCACGATCGCGAACCGCCGCGGCTCGCTCAACGTCGACGACGAGGGAACCCCGACGAGCCGCACCGTCCTGATCGAGAAAGGCATCCTGCGCGGCTATCTGCAGGATCGTCTGAACGCGCGGCTCATGGGCGTCGCGCCGACAGGCAACGGGCGGCGGGAGAGCTACGCCAGCTCACCCATGCCGCGCATGACCAACACCTTCATGATGGCCGGTGACTCGGCGCCCGAGGACATCATCCGCTCGGTCGATCGCGGGCTCTACGCCGTGTCGTTCGGCGGCGGCCAGGTCGACATCACGAGCGGCAAGTTCGTGTTCTCGGCGAGCGAGGCGTACCTCATCGAGAACGGCCAGGTGACGCGCCCCGTAAAAGGCGCGACGCTGATCGGCAACGGCCCCGACGTGCTCACGCGGATCAGCATGGTCGGCCACGATCTCGAGCTCGACGAGGGAATCGGCACCTGCGGCAAGAACGGCCAATCCGTTCCAGTCGGCGTCGGCCTGCCGACCATCCGCATCGACGGGCTGACCGTCGGCGGGACCCGCGCGTGAAGACGAACGGCGCTGCCGGCGCGGCCATGCACGGCACCTTGGAAGCCCTACTCGCACGCGCGACCCGCGCCGGCGCGGCGGCCGCCGACGCCGTGATGGTGGAAAGCACGGCCTTCGCCGCGGGAGTGCGGCTCGGCGAGATCGAGAAGCTGACCGACGCCCGTGAGCGTCGCCTCGGGCTCCGCGTCTTCTCGGGCGCGAGCGTCGCCATCGCCGCCACCGCCGATCTGTCCCCTTCCGGGCTCGAGCGCTTCGCGGAGGATACGGTCGCGCTCGCGCGCGTGACCGCGCCTGATCCGCTGGCCGGTCTGCCCGATCCAGTCGCGCTTGCAACCGACGCTCCCGACCTCGACCTCTATGACCCTGCAGCAACGGCACCGAACCCCGAACAGGCGCTGGCGCAGGCGCGCGCCGCCGAGAGCGCCGCGCTCGCCGTCGACGCCCGTCTCAGCAACTCCGAAGGCGCGGAATTCTCCCAGGACGCCTCGACGATCGCCTACGCGTCGACGCTCGGCTTCGCCGGCAGCTATCGCCGGTCGAGCTTCCATCTCGGTGTCGAGCCCGTGGCGACGCACGAAGGCGGGATGCAGCGCGACTTCTGGTACACGCGCGCGCGACATCTCGCGCACCTCGAGGATCCGGTCGCGATCGGCCAGCGCGCCGCCGCGCGGACGCTCCGTCGCCTCGGCGCCCGGCGCGTGAAGACGCAAGAAGCGCCGGTGGTGTTCGAGTCGACGGTCGCCGTCTCGCTCCTCGGGCATCTCGCCGGCGCCGTCACGGGCCAGAGCCTCTATCGCGGGACGTCGTTCCTGCTCGGACGGCTCGGCGACACGATTGCGTCACCGCTGATGACGGTGGTCGACGACGGGCGGCTGTCACGCGGACACGGGTCGCGCCCGTTCGACGCCGAGGGCCTGCCCACGCGCCGGACGGTCGTCCTGGCGCGTGGCGTGCTCGAGAGCTACCTGCTCGACACCTACTCCGCGAAGCGCCTCTCGCTCGCGTCCACCGGCAATGCCGCCCGCTCGATCGGCGACTCGCCGAGCGCGTCGCCGACGAATTTCTATCTCGAAGCCGGCGCCCATTCGCCCGAGGCCATCATCGCGTCGATCGATCGCGGGCTCCTGGTGACGGAGCTGATCGGCTTCGGCGTGAATCCGGTGACGGGCGACTACTCGCGCGGCGCCGCCGGCCTCTGGATCGAGCACGGGGAGATCGTGCACCCGGTCGAGGAGATCACCATCGCGGGCAACCTGCTCGACATGTTTCGCGACATCGAAATGGTCGGCAACGATCTCGACTTTCGCGGCTCGATGGCCGCGCCGACGATCAAGATCCGCCACATGACGATCGCAGGCGCCTGATCGATCCAATGGCGCCGCTGCCGCCCCCCGAGTCTCCGCCGATCGTGGTCGACGCGCCGAGCGAGCCTCGGCGCCCACTCTTCAGCGCGAGCCTCGGACCCGCGCGTGGGCAGGTGGTGGTGTTCTTCTTCTTCGCGGCGTTTCTCTTCCTGCTGTACCAGCTCTATGCCGTTTTCTCGGGGTTCCTCGTGCCCATCATCTGGGCCGCGATCCTCGCGATGCTCTTCTTTCCGCTCTACACGATCGTGCTGCGCTGGTGCGGCGGGCGCGAGACGGTCGCGGCACTCATGCTCACCTTGGTCGTGACCGCCGGCATCGTGCTGCCGACGGTGTCGTTGTCGAGCGTGATCACGCGCGAGGGCGCGTCGCTCTATCAGCGGCTGAGCGAGTACGTCAGCTCGGGCGAGCTGAATGAAACCATTCAACGTTTGCGGGCGTCGCGCATCGGTCACCTGATCTCCCGCCTCGAAGGTTACGAGATCGACTGGAGCGCCGCTGCGCGCTCGGGCGTCGACATGGGCGGCGCGGTCGTCGTGACGCAAGTGACGTCGGTGGCGCGGAACGTTGCCGTCTTTCTGCTCGACTTCACCATCATGGTGTTCACGCTCTTCTTCCTCTTTCGGGACGGCGAGCGTATGTACCGCGCGCTCCGCGACCTCATCCCGATGGACCCCGGCCACAAGGACGCCATCTTCAGCGTCCTGTATCGAACGCTCTCTGCCGTGACGCAGGGCATGGTCGCGACGGCGCTCGCCCAGGGCGTGCTCACGTGGATAGCGCTCTGGGGCCTCGGGCTGCCTTACACGGCGTTCCTCAGCGTGCTCGCGGGCTTCCTCTCGCTCGTGCCATTCGTCGGCGCCGCGGGCGTGTGGATCCCGGCCACGATCTACCTGTTCGCCATCGGCGACATGGTGCGCGCGGTGATCCTACTGATCTACGGCTCGATCGTGATCAGCATGGTCGACAACGTGCTCCGACCCTTGTTGATCGGGGGCCAGACCCGGCTACCCACCCTCTTCCTTTTCTTCGGGATACTCGGAGGGGTGCAGGTCTACGGCGTGCTCGGGCTTTTCCTCGGCCCGGTGCTCCTGGCGATCGTGTTCGCGTTCGTGCGGATCTACCAGGAACAGTTCGCTACAGCGGAGGGGGTGCTCCCCCCGCCGTAGCGACGAAGCGAGCTACGACTTGCGCCAGTTCTCGAGGCCGGCGAGGTCGTGGATGCTAGCGCGCTGATTGAGGCGCTGAATCCACCCGGCGACGTTCTTCCACTCGGGATCGAGCTCCACGCCGAGCGCCGGGAGAATCACGACCCGCGGCGCGAAAGCCACATCGGCAAGCGAAAAAGTTCCGGCGAGCCACTGCCGACCCGCGAGGGAGCCGTCGATGACCGCCAACATGCGCTGCACCTGCTGACGCGCATTGGCGAGCTTCTCGGCGTCACGCTCGCCTTCCGGCTTGCGGAGCTCGTTCATGATGATGCCGGTGACGGGAATGAACGCGTTGTCGGCGTAATCCTCGAACGTCCGCACGCGTGCGCGAGCCGAGGAATCGGACGGCAGAAGCGGCGGGTGCGGGTATTCGTCTTCGAGGTACTCGTTGATGATCGTCGAG
Source organism: Binatia bacterium (assembly GCA_039917665.1). Classification (GTDB taxonomy): domain Bacteria; phylum Desulfobacterota; class Binatia; order UTPRO1; family UTPRO1; genus UTPRO1. The sequence continues at coordinate 1,281 of JBDSJB010000087.1, read as the reverse complement.
TCGTACACGATCATCTCGTCGTCGATCAGCACCGGCACCTTGCCGAACGGGTTCAGCTTGAGAAATTCCGGGCGGCGTTGCTCACCTGCCTTGAGATCGACCGGTACGATCTCGAAGCTGAGATCCTTCTCGGCCAAGACGATGCGCGTCTTTTGGCAATACGGACTTTCTGGAAAATCATAGAGTTTCAACATCGCACCTCGCCCCCAGCCGTGATTCGGGCCACCCATCGGTGACCCTGGAATCGAGCGACCTTATGGCAAAAGGACCTGATCCGCAATTCAGCTCACACGATTTTTCGTCTATTTTTTCGAGATTTCCGCGTGTACGCGGGGATATTTCTACTTATGGGAGATGTTGCCAAGCGTGATACGAGCTGCGCACGAGCGGGCCTGACTCGACGTATGCGAAGCCGAGCGCACGCGCTTCGGTGCCGAGCGCGGCGAACTCGTCGGGCGTGACGTAACGCTCGACCGGCAGCTCGTTCATGCTCGGACGCAGGTATTGCCCGAGCGTCAGGACGTCGCACGCGACCGACCGCAGATCGGCGAGCACGGCCAGAAGCTCCTCGTGGGTTTCCCCGAGACCAAGCATGAGACCGGTCTTGGTGCGGAGGCCCGGGCGAAGTCGCTTCGCCGCGGCCAGGATGCCGAGCGAGCGCTCGTAGACCGCCCCAGGCCGGACCTGCTTGTAGAGCCGTGGAACGGTTTCGGTGTTGTGATTCAGGATGGCAATCGGCGACGCCACGACGGTCGCGAGCGCGTCGTGGTTGCCCTGGAGGTCGGGAATGAGGACCTCGATCGTGCACTCCGGGACACGCGCATGAACGGCCTCGGCCGTCGCCGCGAAGTGCCCTGCCCCACCGTCAGGAAGATCGTCGCGATTCACCGAGGTCATCACCACGTGACGGAGCCCGAGGCGTGCGACGGCGTCAGCGACGCGATCCGGCTCTTCAGCGTCGACCGTCAGCGGCTTGCCGTGACTCACGGCGCAGAAGCGGCAGTTCCGGGTGCACGTGTCGCCGAGCAGCATGACGGTCGCCGTGTGATGCGACCAACACTCCCCGAGGTTCGGGCACTGCGCCTCCTCACACACGGTGTGGAGGCCGAGGTCGCGCACGATGCGACGCGTCTCCGCGACCGCGCGCCCCGTCGGGGCCCGAGCCTTGATCCACTCGGGATGGCGACGCGCGATCACGCCGACCGTGCCTCCGCTGCCCGTCCGAGGTCGGGGCTTGCGAAGATGCGCTGGAACTCGTCGATCACGATCGCCTCGACGTCG
>JBDSJB010000086.1:0-30636 GCA_039917665.1 Binatia bacterium | reverse complement strand
CACATCTTGGAACAGCGGCTCACCCACCGAGCCTGGCTCCTTGCACCGATCGAGCACGGCGATCGATCGCACCGTGTCCGGCAGCGCAGCGAGGAGCGCATCGGTCGGAAACGGGCGAAACAGACGGATCGTTGCCAGCCCGACGTTCTCGCCGTCGGCAACCAATTTCGCCACGGTCTCCCCGACCGCGCCGACCCCCGACCCCATCATCACGATCACGCGCTCGGCGTCCGCAGCGCCCTCGTAGTCGACGAGGCCGTAGCGACGCCCAGTGCGCGCTTCGAGTTCGGCGAAGACGTCGGTGACGATGCCCGGCACTGCGTCGTGGAATCGATTGCCGGCCTCACGTGCCTGGAAGAAGACGTCGGGGTTCTGTGCGGTGCCACGCACCACGGGCGATGTCGGCCGGAGACGGCGAAGCTTGTGGGCCGCGATGTCGGCGTCGTTGATCAGTGCGCGCAGGTCGTCGTCGTCGAGCAAGGCGATTCGGTTGATCTCATGCGAGGTGCGAAAGCCGTCGAAGAAGTGCAGGAACGGGACGCGTGACTCCAGCGTCGCCGCTTGGGCGATCAGTGCCGTATCGTGCGCCTCCTGCACGCTCCCCGACGCGATCAGCGCGAAGCCCGTCGTGCGCGCCGTCATCACGTCGGAATGATCGCCGAAGATCGAGAGCGCCGAGGTGGCGAGGGAGCGCGCGGCGACGTGAAACACGGTCGGCGTCAGCTCGCCCGCGATCTTCAGCATGTTGGGCAGCATCAACAGCAGGCCCTGCGAGGCCGTGAACGTCGTCGTCATCGCGCCGGACTGGAGCGCGCCGTGCACGGCGCCGGCCGCGCCGGCCTCGCTCTGCATCTGCTGCACGACCGGGACGTTGCCCCAGATGTTCCGCACCCCTTCCGCGGCCCACTGATCCGCGAGCTCCGCCATCGTGGAGGAGGGCGTGATCGGGTAGATCGCGCAGACCTCGTTCACCCGATAGGCGACGTGCGCGACCGCGGTGTTGCCGTCCATCGTGGTTCGGGTGCTCATCGCGCGGTTCTCCAGCTCACGGGCGTTTGTCCGCTGGGGGCTCGGGGACCATCTCCATGGCGTGACACGGGCATTGCTCCACGCACACGGCGCAGCCGGTGCCGCGGGCGTAGTCGATCGCGTAGCGCCGTCCCGGCCCGAGCTTCGCGATCGCGTCCTCCGGGCACGCCGCGAAGCACTGGTCGCACTCGAAGCAGTTGCCGCACGAGAGACACCGCTTCGCCTCGTGCAGGGCTTCACGCTCGCCAAGACCGGCGACGACCTCGTCGAATCCGCTGCCTCGCGCCTCGACCGGGAGCTCGTGTTCGGTGGAGCGGAGGGCGTCGGAATAGATCGGCAGGTTGAGGCCCGCGAAGTCGATGATCGGGTGCTTGGCGGGTGCGTCCCAGCGCGCGCCGCGGAGCCACGCGTCGATGTGGCGGGCTGCCTTCTTGCCGTGGCCGGTGGCGATCGTGACGGAGCGCTGTTCGGGCACCATGTCGCCGCCGGCGAAGACGCCCGGCCGGCCGGTCATCATCTCCGGACCGACGACGATGGTGCCGTCATCGCGCTGGACGATCTCGGGGATCGAGCGGAGGAACCCGCTGTCGGCGTCCTGACCGACGGCGAGGACGACGGCATCGGCCTGCAGCGTCTCGAATTCCCCGGTCGGCTGCGCCCGGCCGTTCGCGTCGATGCGCATCACCTCGACGGTGAGATCGCCGCCGTCGATCGTCTTGATCGATGTGAGCCACTTGATTTTCACGCCCTCGGCCAAGGCCTCGTCCGCCTCGAACTCGTGCGCGGGCATGTGGGCCCGGTCGCGCCGGTAGACGATCATCGCCTCCTCGGCGCCGAGGCGGCGCGCCGTCCGCGCGGCGTCCATCGCGGTATTGCCGCCGCCGTAGACGACGACGCGGCGCCCGAGCAACGGCGGCTCGCCGGTTGCGACGTCGCGCAGCATCGCCACGGCATCGATCACTTTGGCCGCGTCGCGAGCCGGGATGTCGACGTGCTTGGAACGATGCGCGCCGATCGCCAGGAAGACCGCGTCGAAGCAGCCTACTCGCTGCTCGGTGAGCATGTCCTCGACCTTGTGGTTCAGGACGATCGTGACTCCCATCTGCTCGATGCGGCGGATCTCCTTCATGAGATCGTTGCGCGGCAGGCGGTAGGCGGGGATCCCGAAGTGGAGCATGCCGCCGGGGAGCGGACCGGCCTCGTGGATCTCGACCTGATGGCCGAGCCGCGTCAGATGGTACGCGGCGGAGAGCCCGCTCGGCCCGGCGCCGACGACCAGTACGCGCTTGCCCGTCGGGGCCGCGCCCTTCGGCATCGGCCATCCTGCGCTGGCAGCGAGGTCGCCGAGGAAACGCTCGACGGCGTGGATCCCGACCGCGCTGTCGAGCTCGGCTCGATTACAGCGCGTCTCGCACGGGTGATAGCAAACGCGGCCGTGCACGGCGGGCATCGGGTTGTCCTGGATGAGCGTTTCCCACGCCTCGCGGAATCGCCCAGCCTCTGCAAACGCGAGCCACGCCTGGATGTTCTCGCCTGTGGGGCAGGCCGCGTTGCAGGGCGGCAGGAGGTCGACGTAGACCGGCCGACGGCCCCGCACCGGTCCGGTTCCGAGGTGCCGCGTGAGGTCCACGCTCGGCGTCATGTCGCGTCGAATGGTCATGCCGTTCCTGCGAGGCGTTGGAATGTTTAGCAAGCGTGCAGCCAACCGACCGACGGCGGCGCGGCTGGCGGAACATGCGCGCGCGCTTCCCGATGCTCGCACGAATGAGAGGGAATGCTTCCCGGATTCCCAACCGCGGGAATCGACGGCGCCCTTCGATCGGCGGGTGCTCGCTACACAACTGGCACGGCACCTGCTGATGAATGGCAGGAAAGGAGAGCATAATGACCAAGAACGGATTGTCGAATTCAGCCACCGTACTCCGCAAGCTTCGTCGCGACGCCGAGGCGTTGGTCGCGCGTGGTCGGACGGAAGTGATGAAGGACGTGAAAGCGGTACGTCTCACGGCCGATCGCGCGGTGCGCGATCTCGAGCGCAAGGTCGTCCGTCAGTTCCACGCGGCGACGGACGAGCAGTTGAAACGACTCGAGCGCCGCGTCACCAAGCTCGAACGCATGCTCGGCACGCGTGCCGAGAAGGTGACGCGCGTCGCCTAGTCCGAGCGATGCTGCCGTCCCGCTCGCGCTCGGGACGCGTGTTCCGGGCGCGCGCGGCCGGCTCGCGGAGGACGCGGTCGCCGCCCGCGACGTGAGATCGGAGGTTCGGGAACGATGGCCAACGCGAACAGGCTCGCGATCCTGGTGGGCGGCGGACCAGCGCCCGGCATCAACAGCGTCATCGGCGCGGCCACCATTCGAGCCGCGCTCGACGGCATCGAAGTGCTCGGCATCCGGGACGGTTTTCAGTGGCTCATGGAGGGCAACCTCGATCACGTGCGACCGCTCACGATCGAGGAGGTGAGCCGCATCCACTTTCGGGGCGGCTCACAGCTCGGCATCGCGCGCGCCAATCCCACCAAGGACCCCCGGCTCCTCGACACTACCGTCCGCTCGCTCGAGCGTCTCGGCGTCTCGCGGCTGATCACGATTGGCGGCGACGACACCGCGTTCTCGTCGATGAAGATCGAGGAAACCGCCCGCGGCCGACTCCAGGTCGTGCACGTGCCGAAGACGATCGACAATGACCTCGACCTGCCTCCCCATGTCGACACCTTCGGCTTCCAGACCGCCTGCCATCACGGCGTCGGCCTGGTCCAGAGCCTGATGGTCGACGCCGAGACGACGGGGCGCTGGTACTTCGTCGTGGCGATGGGCCGGAAGGCCGGGCATCTGGCCCTCGGGATCGGCAAGGGGGCAGGTGCGACGCTGACCCTGATCCCCGAGGAGTTCGGGACGGGAACCGTCGAGCTCGGAATGTTGGTCGACACGCTCGCCGGCGCGGTCGTGAAGCGGCTGGCGGCGGGGCGCCGCGACGGCGTCGCGGTGGTCGCCGAGGGCGTCGCGCTCGCGCTCGACCCCGAGAGCTTGCAGGGCTTCGGGGACGTCGAGCGCGACGAGCATGGCCACGTCCGCCTCGCCGAGATCGCGCTCGGCGACGTCCTCAAGCGCAAGGTGCACGCGCGCCTCGCGCGTCTCGGCGTCAAGGCGACTCTGGTCGCGCACGACGTTGGGTACGAGCTGCGCTGCATGGATCCGATTCCCTACGACATGAGCTACTGCCGCGACCTCGGGTATTGCGCCACGAAGTTCCTCCTCGGGGGCGGCAACGCGGCGATGGTGTCGCTGCAAGGCGGCCGCTTCGTGCCGATCCCGTTCCGACAGCTGCTCGATCCGGAGACCGGTCGCACGAAGGTGCGACAGGTCGACGTCACGTCCACGCACTACGCGATCGCCCGCCGGTTCATGATCCGTCTCCGGCGTGACGACTTCGATGACGCGCGCCGCCTCGCCGCAATCGCCGCGGCAGCGCGGCTCAGCGTCGGGGAGTTCCGCGCCCAATTCGAGTACCTCGTGGCGGACGAACCGCCGCCGCTCGTACTCTGAGGTCCACCATGACGTACACCCACTTCGAGCGCCTGTCGGCGCTGGACAACAGCTTCCTCGCGATCGAGGACGGCGTGAGCCACATGCACATCGGGGCCGTCGCGATCTTCGAGGGTGGTCCGTTCTTGACGCCCGAGGGCGGCGTCGACATCGAGCGCCTCCGGCGGATGATGGAGGTCGACCTCCACCGCGTCCCGCGCTACCGGCAACGCTTGCTACGCACGCCGATCTTCGACCAACCGGTCTGGGTGGACGACGAGCACTTCAACCTCGCCTACCACGTGCGCCACACCCACCTGCCGAAGCCCGGCGACGACCGCCAGCTGAAGCGATTGGCCGCGCGGGTGATGTCGCAAGAGCTCGATCGCGGGAAGCCGCTCTGGGAGATGTGGGTGGTCGAGGGCCTCTCCGACGGTCGCTTCGCCATCATCACCAAGGCCCACCACTGCATGATCGACGGCGTCGGCAGCGTACAGCTCACCGGCGCGATGATGCGTCCGACGGCCGACGTCGACCCACGTTTCGACGAGCCGCCGCCGCGCTGGATTCCGCGCGCCGCGCCGTCGCGGCAGGAGCTGTTGCTGGCCGAGATCGGCCACCGCACGATGGCGCCGCTGACGGCCCTCGCCGCGAGCGGACGGGCGGCGGTGCACCCACGGGCTGCAGTGGCCGGCGTCCGCGACATGCTCACGGGGCTCGGGCAGACGCTCGGCGTCGGCTTCAGCTCCGCCTCGCCGACCCCGCTGAACGTCGACATCGGACCGCATCGCCGCTTCGACTGGACGGTCACGGATCTCGCCGGCTTGAAGGCCGTGCGAGCCCGGTACGGAGGGACGGTGAACGACGTCGTGCTGGCCGTGCTCGCCGGCGCGCTCGGCTCGTTTCTCCGCCACCGCGGTATCGACCCCGCGCAGCTCGACTTCCGGGTGATGGTCCCAGTGAACGTCCGCGACGCCGCCACACGGAGCGACTTCGGCAATCAGGTGGCGATGCTCGTCGTGCCGATTCCAGTCGGCGAACGGAGCCCAGCGCGCCGTCTCGAGCGCACCATCGAGGAGACCAGCAGGGTCAAGCGCTCGCGGCAGGCCGCGGGTGTGCAGCTGATCGAAGCCCTCAGCGACGCCACGTTCCCGACCTTGATGGTCCAATTCGCGCGGCTGACGACGCTCGCGCGTCCCTACAACCTGGTGACCACGAATGTGCCGGGACCGCCGATTCCGGTCTATGTCGCGGGAGCGCGGATGCTCGCCTGCTACCCGCTCGTCCCGCTGTTCCAGAACCAAGCCCTCGGCGTCGCGCTCTTCAGCTACGACGGCCGCCTGCATTGGGGCTTCAACGCCGACTGGGACGCGCTTCCCGATCTCCACGATCTCGTGCAAGCGGTGGAGCGCGAGCTCGCGACGATCCAGGGCCTCGAGGGGACCAAGCAAGCCGCAGCGAGTTAAAGGAGGCTCACGAGCGACGGACGACGGAAAGCACGCGGTTATGCGACTTCCAGATTGCGTCGACGAGTCCGTCGGGGACCGCTCCGGCGAGCCGCACGACCCCGAGCCTGCGACGCTCATCGTTGCGGTCGTCACGATGATGGAAGGAGAAGAGGCTCGCGATGCGGGTGCCGTGCTGGCGGCAGAGCCCGACCATGGTCTCCATCACATCCTCGTCCTCGCCGAGGTCGAACGTGATGCGCACGCCGGGCGTCTCGGGGTCGCTCATTTCGACGAAGGCGCGAAAGACGTCGGACTCGGTCACGATGCCGACCAGCCGGGCGCCTTGCATGACCGGCAGCGCTCCGATCTTGTTCGCGCGGAGCGCGTGCGCCGCGTCCTCGATCGTCGTTCCGGCATCCACCGTGCAAAGTTTGCGTGCCATGATCGTCGCGACCGGCGCGGGTACCGATCGCTCCGTGACGGCCGACGAGGTGGGATTGAGATCCGGCGGAAAGGCGCGTGCGAGGTCGCCTGCCGAGACGATACCGACGACGCGCGCCTCGTCACGCGTGCGATCCACGACCACCAAGCGTCGCACGTGGTGACGGCACAGCAAGAGGGCCGCCTCCGAGATCGACGTGCTCGGCGTGATGGTGATCGGGTCCCGGGTCATCCAAAGGTCGACGATCATGGAGCTCCTCGGAGCATCGAACAGGCCAGTACCAGCCGACTCAGGTCAGTCGCAACGTGATCGTGTCCAGGCGCTGGTCGAGCCGTGATTCCACGGCGAGCCCGGCGTGCTGGAAGACGTTCAACATGCGCGTGTTGGTCGGCAGCACGTGGGCGATGAACGTGTCGATCGACCGTTCGCGTGCGATCGCGGCCAGCCGTCCGAGCAGATAGCGTCCGATGCCGCGGCCTTGCAGCTCGTCGTGCACGGTAAACGCAACTTCGGCGCTCGTGGCCGGCGGAGGGTCGACGAAGTAGCGCCCGACGGCGACCATGCGCTCCGCCTCGCCGTCCGTCACGAACCCCGCGAGCGCCATCTGTGTATCGTAGTCGAGCGTGCAGAATTGCTGAACCTGCTGCGGGCTCAGGGATTTTAGGCGCGAGTGGTAACGGTAGTACACGGTCTCGGCGGAGTGCGAGTAGAAGAAGTCGCGCAACAGCCGCTCGTCGGAGGGCCGAAGTGGCCGGAAGTGGACGTTGAGATCACCGAAGCGGGTGTCGGATACATACTCGACGGGATACGGTCGCTGGTTCTCCGGCCACTCGATCTGGTCCATGGTGACGAAGTGGCGCGCCTTGGCGGCGGCGAGCAGATCGGCGCGGAAGTCGGGATGGGCGAGGCTGATCAGGGCAAGAGCCCGCTCACGCACGGTGCGGCCCTTGAGCTCGGCGATGCCGTACTCGGTCACGATCGTGTCGACGTCGGCACGTGTGGTCACCACACCGGCGCCCTCGGTGAGGGCGGGCACGATCCGCGAGATGGTGCCGGATTTTGCCGTCGACGGCAGCGCAATGATGCTGCGGCCGCCGACCGAGCGGGCGGCACCGCGGATGAAGTCCACCTGTCCGCCGACGCCGCTGTAGAAGTGGCTGCCCACCGAGTCGGCGCACACCTGGCCGGTCAAATCGACCTCGAGCGCCGAGTTGATCGCGACCAGCTTCTCGTTCTGGGCGATCACGAACGGGTCGTTCACGAACTCGGTTGACCGGAACTCGAAGAAGGGATTGTTTGCAACGCGATCATAGAGCCGTCGCGTTCCCATGCAGAACGACGTCACGGCTTTTCCCGGCAATAGCGTCTTGCGGGCGCAGGTGAGGGCGCCGGAATCGATGAGGTCGAGCACGTTGTCGGACATCATTTCCGTGTGGAGTCCGAGGTCGCGCTTGTGCGTGAGGCTTGCCGCGACCGCGTTCGGGATCTCGCCGATGCCGAGCTGCAAGGTGGCGCCGTCGGGGACGAGGCTCGCGCAGTAGCGACCGATGGCGGAGCTCGTCGGGCTCGGCGGGGCGGCCGGCAACTCGAGGAGGGGCCCGTGGCTCTCGACGAAGCGATGAATGAGGCCGACCGGGATGAAGCTATCACCGTGCGTGCGCGGCATGTTCGGATTGACCTCCGCGATCACCACGCGCGCGCACTCGACCGCCGTGCGCACGATGTCGACCGACACGCCGAGCGACACGAAGCCGTGCTCGTCGGGCGGGGTAGTGACGATCAACGCCACGTCGACGCGGAGCCGGTGGGAGCGGAAGAGCCGTGGGATCTCGGAGAGGAACACAGGCGTGTAGTCGGCCGCACACGCTGCAACGGCCTGCCGCACGTTCGCACCGATGAAAAATGCATTGTGGCGGAAGCGCCGATCCGACATGGCGCGCGCATAGGGCGCGTCGCCGATGGTCATGATGTGCAGCACCTCGACGTCGGCGACGTCCTCGCGCGCGGCGAGCGCGGCGACGAGCAGCGTCGGCTCGGCGCACCCCGACCCGACGAATACGCGGGTGCCGCGCGTGATGCACGCCAATGCTTCCTCGGCGGATACGAACGAGAGCGTCGTCATCGACCGGGCACCATACGACGAACCATCCACCGCTCGCGATCCCGCGCTCGGCGTTACTTTGCGAGCGTCTGGCGCAGGTGCGCGGCGACGTCGTTCAGGAAGCGGTGCACCGTCGCGTCGGCGATGCGATGGCCGACCAATGCATCGACCGCCGCGCCGATCACGCCGAGCGGTGGATCGTAACGGCTCACCAACTCGAGCTGGGTCTCGGTTGCGGTGAGCGGGTAGACGGCGAGCTTGGCGTGCATCAAGGGAAAGAGCCGTGGTCGTCGCGCCGCTTCCCATTCGAGCGAGAACGTCGTCGCACGGGGCGACTTGACGTCCGCCGCCCGCTCTTCCACGTCGGTCAACTTAATCGTGACATCCGTGCCGATCTCGACGCCGCCGACATTGACGTGCAGCTCCGACGCGAGCGTCGCCGCGCGGGAGGCCGCCGTCTTGGTCGCCGCTCGGCAAACCGCGAGCGCGTCGTTCCGCAGCATGTCGCGCACGCGCTCGTAGCCGGCGTTTACGTAATCGAAGTAGCGGACCTCAGGCGTGGTGCTCATCACGGCTCTCTTTTCTGGCTGCCATGCTCGGAGAATCGGCCGGCAACGGGTGGGGCTGCATGCGCTCACGTCGCAGCTCGGTCTCGGGAGGACGGAACCATCGCAAGACCCGGCGCCGAGCGGTCTGGAGCAATTTGCCCTTCGGGTGAGGATGCGTACGGGCGGTCATGATTGGTCCCCTCCTGCATCCTAAGAGCAGGCGGCGTGCCAGCGCCGCGGTACGGTGTGACGTCGCGGGATGGCCCGGAATTCTCAAGACGTGGAGAGCAAGGCGCTCCGATTCGCGCCGGTGAGAATCGCGAGTGTCGTTGCATCCGACCAGGAGATCGCTTCGCTGCGGCGGCGCGGCACTCCCGTGGCCACCGCGTGCTGGCAGGGGCCTTGCACTGGTGAACGGCAAGGCGAACAAGCGCGGTCGCAGGACTCGCGCATCGAGGTGTCCCATGCCGGAGAAGAGCAACGCTGCCCGCCGTATGCCGCACCGCGATTCCGTCGCCGCGGCGCCCATCGCCATGAGTGGTTCGGAGCAGTTGTCGCCGCTCGATGCTTCCTTTCTCTACTTGGAACGACCGACGGAGCGCTTGCACGTCGGCGCCGTGGCCGTGCTCGAAACGGCGCCGCCCTTCGCGGAGCTGGTCGACGTCCTCGGCGCCCGTCTCGGAGCATTGCGACGCTATCGCCAGGTGCCGGTGCGTCCGGCGCTGGATCTCGCGCCGCCACGCTGGGTCGACGATCCGCAGTTCGACGCGCGTCGCCACATTCATCGCGTCCTCGTACCGGCGCCCGGGGACGAGGCGGCCTTCCGCTGCGTCCTGGAAGAGACGTTCGCACGGCCGCTGCCGCCGGAGCAGCCGCTCTGGGAGTGCCATCTGTTCGAGGGCCTCGCGGACGGACGCGCGGCGCTCCTCACCAAGGTGCACCACTGCATGATCGACGGGGTGAGCGGCGTGCAGGTGTTGGAGGTCATGAGCGACGGCTGGGAGCCGCGGAACGGCAAGGACGGCGGCGTGGCGGGGACACGGTCGGTCGTCGATCGTGCGCGCGATCTTGCCGCCGGCGCGGCCCGCGCGCTCGATCCGTGGCGTCTCACTGCCGAGCTCCGAGAGACGGCGGCCGCTGCCGGCACGCTCGTGAACCTCGTCCGCGAACGGCTCCGGCCATACTCGTTCAACGGCTCGCTCGGGCACACGCGTCGGATCGTGTGGCAGACGTTCGATCTCGACGAGTTTCTCGCGATGCGCGGCGTCGCCGGCTGCAAGGTCAACGACGTCGCGCTCGCCGTCATCGCCGGGGCGTTACGACGCTTGCTGCCCGCCGAGGCTACCGAGTCCGGGCGTCGCGTGCGCGCGCTGATTCCGATGAATGTCCGGCGCGACGATGAGCACCTGACGCTCGGCAACCGCGTGTCGGGCATGTTCGCGACGCTGCCGATCGATGTCGCCGACGCGCGCGAGCGGTTGCACCTGATCGCCGCCGAGATGCGGGCCTCCAAGGCGGCCGGGCAAGGGCGCGCCTTCGATCTCGCGCTCGGCGTCGCGGGAGTGATGCCGGCGGCGCTGGCGCCCCTGGTGTCGAGCTTGGCGCATCTCTGGCCGGTCGCGCATACGGTGTGCACGAATGTTCCGGGGCCGCGCGAGCCGCGCGCGCTGCTCGGCCGGAAGATCGTCGCGCTGCATCCGATGGTGCCGCTCGCGGCGGGGATCGGCCTCGGCTTTGCGATCCTGAGCTACGCAGGGAAGCTGTCGATCACGGCCACCGCGGACGCCGTGCTGGTCCCGGATGCCGACCGCTTGCCGGCGGCGCTGCGGGATGCCGCCGACGAGCTTGCCTGCCAGCTCGGCCTCCGCGCCGAGCCGACCGTGGCGCCGCTCGAGCGCGGCGGCGCAATCACGGTCGGCGACCTCATGACGCGCGACGTGGTGACGGTGCGCCCGACGGACCTGCTCTCGTCGTGCTGGGCGACCATGCGCGAACGGCGCATTCGGCACCTGCCGGTGGTCGATCGGCACGGCGTGCTGTGCGGGCTCGTAAGCCATCGCGACGTGCTGGCGGCGTCGCCGAGCTCGCTCTCGCTGCGGGCGGAAACGGACCGCACGCGGGCGCTCGGCTGGGCGGCGGTTGGAGACGTCATGGAGATGCACGTCAGCACCGCGGCGGCGCCGGAGGCGGCGGCGGATGTTGGTCTCCGTATGGTCCGGCAGAAGATCGGCTGTCTGCCGGTGGTCGATGCGCGTGGCGGCCTGGTCGGCATCGTGACCGACGAGGACTTCGTACGCTGGTCGGCGGAGCAGATGGCCGCGACGGCGCGACGGCGAACGTGATGCGTCGCGAGCGCACCGGAACGATACCGATGTTCAATCCGTCGCATCACTTCTCCAGCTGAGAATGTAGGTATTCCCGAACTTGGGAGTGGTGCGCTCAACCGGTCGTTGCAACACCATGCCGCCAGACATCTGGCAGAAAGGCACGGTGGAGCATGGCGGTACGAAAGCGAGGCTTGACGGTCAGCGAGCGTGCGGATCTGTGGCACCGATGGAGAACGGGGCAGTCGTTGAGCGACATCAGCCGTGCGCTGGGTAAGGCACCGGGATCCGTCTTTGGCTATCTCCGTTCCAACGGCGGCATCCCACCCGCGCTGCGAGAGCGGAGCCCGCATGCCTTGACGCTCCACGATCGCGAAGTGATCTCGCGCGGTCTTTCTTGCGGGACCGCGTTGCGGGCGATTGCCGCGCGCCTGGGTCGAACCGCCGTCCACCGTGTCCCGCGAGGTCACGCGCAACGGGGGATGTGATCAATATCGGGCGGCCACCGCGGACGATCGCGCGTCAGCGCAAGCGCGGCGGCGGTATGCAAACTGGCAGCGCATCGCCGGCTCCGACAACTTGTGGCACGGAAGCTGAGCGCAGACTGGTCGCCCGAGCTAATTGCCGGCCGGCTCAAACACGCGTTCAGGAACAACGCGCGCATGAACATCTCTCACGAGACGATCTACCGCAGCCTGTTCATCCAGGCGCGCGGCGTCCTGAAGAAGGAGCTGCAAGCCCACCTGCGCTCACGGCGGAGGATGTGGCGTTCCAAGCCGCGACGACGGCGGGCCAACAGCGGGGGACAGATCGTCGACGACGTGTCGATTCGGGATCGCCCCGCCGCAGTCGAGGACCGGGCCATACCAGGTCACTGGGAAGGGGATCTGATCACGGGGGCACGCAACAGCCACATCGCCACCCTCGTGGAACGCCGCTCCCGATTCACGATGCTGGTGAAGGTGAAATGTAAGGATACGGCGATCGTCGTCGGAGCGGTGATCAAACAGGTCAAGGTACTTCCGATCGCCCTGCGCCGTTCGTTGACCTGGGATCGCGGCACCGAGATGGCGCACCACAAGGCCTTCAGTGTTGCGACGAACGTTAAGGTCACTTCTGCGATCCGCAGAGCCCGTGGCAGCGGGGCACGAAGAGAACACGAATGGTCTCCTGCGGCAGTACTTTCCGAAGGGCACCGAGCTCTCACAGTACTCACAGGCAGCGCTCAACCGGGTGGCCCGGCAGCTCAATGAACGCCCTCGCAAAACCTTGGCGTTCCGAACTCCAGCAGATACTCTTCAGGCGGGCTTGCGATGATCGGTTGAAACTTGCCATCTACATTTTTGTCACACAGCATTCGATATTTCTCTTGACCTCATTGTTCGCTCGACGTACCCGGAAGCAGTCGAACGCTACGTAGTCTCATGTCGCTGGAACGCGGGGGGTGCACGTGCTGCGGGATGCGTCAGTGTGCAAGGTCGTTTCCTTCGGCGCTAAGTTGGTGGTCTTCGTGCTGATCGTCGGCGTGTGGGGATGCGGCGGCGGTGGTGGCGGCGGCGATGACAACGTCGGCATCGCCAGGCCCGGCACCAGCATCAACGAGCTCAACGTTACGATCGTCGATGCTCGCATCGCGGACGACGATCACCCGGTGGTCCGCTTCTTCCTGACCGATTCCTCCGGCGAGGCGCTCCCGGCGGCCGACGTCAATCTGCGATTCGTGATCGCGGCGCTCGAGCGCGACGGCGGCGAGTATCGCGACTACATCACGACCGTGCAGACCAGTCCCGATAGCAACGTGTCGGCCGTGCAGGCATCGTCGGAGAACGGCACGCTCGGCACGCTGCAAGACCAGGGAAACGGGCTCTTTCAATATGCGTTCGCGCAGACGCTGCCCGCGAGCTACGACCGCGACGCGTCGCACCGGCTGGCGATCTACGCCGATACGACGATGCTCGAGGTCGACTACGTCTCCAATGCCGTGCACGACTTCGTTCCGTCGGGCAAACCGCTGAGCGCGGTGCGCGACATCGTCCAGACCGAGACCTGTAACGGCTGCCACGACCCGCTCGAGGCCCACGGCGGATCACGCCGCGACGTGCGTCTCTGCGTCACGTGCCACTCGTCGCAGATCACCGATTTCGAGACCGGCGTCACCACCAAACAGGTCGACCCCGACACGGGGAACGCCATCGGCTTCCCCGAGATGATCCACAAGATCCATCGCGGCGAGAGCCTGCCGAGCGTCGAGGCGGGCACGCCGTACCAGATCATCGGCTTCCGTCAGAGCGTCATCGACTTCTCGCACGTCGCGTTCCCGCAGGACATCCGCAACTGCGAGACCTGTCACACCGGCGGCACGCAGAGCCACGCCTTCGCCACCAACCCATCGCGGGCGGCGTGCGGCTCGTGCCACGACGACGTGAACTTCGCGAGTGGCGAGAACCACGGCGGCGGCCCGCAGCCGACCGACGGCAGCTGCTCGTCGTGTCACCTGCCCGACACCGCGAAAGAGTTCGACCTCTCGGTCGTCGGCAGCCACACGATTCCCGCGCACTCGTCGCAGGCCCCCGGCGTGCACTTCGAGCTGATCGCCGTGCAGAGCGCCGAGACGAACGCCACGATCGTGGCGCCCGGCGAGCACCCGCGCGTGACGTTCCGCATCACCGACGGAGCGGGGACGCCGATCGCTCCGAGCACCATGAAGTCTCTGAGCTTTACGTTCGGCGGCTCGACGATCGAGTACTCGGCGCAGGACTACGACGGCGATGGTGAGATTCTCCCGGGCGATCCGTCGAGCCCGTGGACGCCCGGCGCCGAGACGTTCAAGTCGGAGTCGGCGATCAAGGATGCGCAGGGACCCGACGGATCGGGCGTGTCGACGTACACCTTCAAGAGTACGGTGCCCCCGAACGCGACCGGCACCTACGTGCTTGGCATCGAGGGCTACAAATGTGCCGCGATCGAGGGTGCGAAGCAGAGTACCGGCGGCATCAACTGCTCGGGGACGCGCGATCCGAACGGCAACGGGCAAGAGGATCCCGGCGAGGTATTCAACGAGATCCGCGACGCCGGCCACAACGAGGTGCTGGCGTTTCCGGTCACCGACGCGGTGCCAGTGACGCGCCGGCAGCCGGTCGCAATCGAGAACTGCTCGGTCTGCCACGGCGAGTTCTCGAAGGACTTCAGCGTGCACGGCAACCTTCGGAACGACACGACGTACTGCCCCGTCTGCCACAACCCGTCGAACGACACGTTGACCCGTCAGTTGCCGCCCGTGGGTGAGCCCGCGATCACGACCCCGATCGACTTCAAGGTGATGATCCACAGCATTCATCGCGGCGAGAACCTCTCCCAACCCTACCTCCTGTATGGGTTTCCGCGCGGCACCTTTCCGGATCAGACGTCGACCGCCACGAACTTCCAGGAGCTGCTCTTCCCCGGCGATCTGCGGAACTGCGAGGAGTGCCATCGGCCGGAGACCTTCGTACTGTCGCCGGGTGAAGGCGTGCTCTCGCCCGGGGTGCTCGGCTCGACGCACCGGCAGTTCGTGCGCAACGAGACGAGCCTCACGGTCCTCGACGTTTTCACGACCCCGCCGACGATCGCGGTGTGCACGAGCTGCCACGACGACGTGAATTTCACGACCGGCGAGAACCATGCGGCGGGTCCGCAGACCGAGGAGAGCTGCGGGAACTGCCACGGCGTCGGCCGCTCGCTGAGTGTCGAGCGGACGCACTTCCCGGGATTGCCACCCGAGGCGCGCATCCAGCGACCCAACTGACGACGGAGGTTGACGGTGACGCTGCGGCGCGGAGTGATGGCGGTGGTTGCGATGGTCGCGCTGACCGGCTGCGGCAAAGGCAACGACGACGGCGAGGACTTTGGGAACTTGATCGCCAGCGCGCAAGGCACGCAGCTGACGCGCGCCGAGCACCCGACGGGCTGGGGCCGGAGCGAATGCTTCCTCTGCCATCCGGTCGACGAGATCCATCACGTCGACCGGAGCGGGACCGGAACGCTGCCGCTTGCCGACATCCGCCGGCTCGTCGCTCGCGAGGGCCTCGCGAGCTGCCAGCTCTGTCACGGTGACAACGGCGTGGGTGATTGAGGGATGCGGCGATCGGTCGAATGGGCGAGCCTCGTGACGATCGCGATCGTGTTGCTGCCTCGGCCGGCGCCGTGCGAGTCGGCGCGCTGGACGCCCAGCGCGAGCGGTCTCTATGGAAACGTCTATACGGCCTTCCAAGCCAACACACCGCTCCGCCGCCCGTTCGACGACGACAAGAAGGTCTTTCCATTCTACCAGTACCTCGACGTCCGCGGCTTCGATCCCGCCTCCAAGCTTTCGATGTCGACGTTCGTGCGTGCCCGCGAGGTCGCCAATGGTGACGACGCGACGCTCGACGTCTACAACGCCAACCTCGAATACCGGGCGTTTGGCGATGCGTTGCAGGTGCGCGCCGGGCGCCAGGTGCTCACCGAGGGGACGAATTTCACCCTCATGGACGGAGCGCTCCTGCGTGCGAAGCCGATGAACGGCGTCGACGTCGTGGCCTATGGCGGCTACCAGAACGCCGACCTGCAGCCCTATCCCGAGAAACCCGACCGAAGCTTCGGCACCTTCGGGGCGAAGCTCAAGACGTCACGTCTCCTCGGCTCGCTGCTGACCATCGGCTATCACGGGCTCGCGCCGCAGGACGACTCGCCCCGTCATTTCGTCGACCTGGGCTTCCGACGTGCAGTGCCCTACACCGACTTCGCCGACGTCTATAGTCGTCTCGAGCTCGATGCCACGAAAGGCCATGCCTCCTTCGTGAACGCGGGTGTCGGCCTCAGCCTCGCGAAGCCCGTCTATTTGAACCTGGAGTACGACAGCTACGAGCCCGACCCCGACCACGACCGCTTCCTCCAGGATCGTATCTTCGACGCCTTCGCACTCGACCGGCTGCACGAGGCACGCATCGGCCTGACGTACTACGCGACGCGCTGGCTCGACGTGTCGACCAGCTACTCGTTCGCGACCTACGACAAGCAGAACGATCACACCACGTACGGCCACATCGCGAAGCTCGGCATGAGCTGGAACTTTTGGCGGCAGCTCGGGCTCCGCGCCTTCAACGGCGTCTACTACATCGACGGCGGCGGCAACGACCGTGCGATCGGCGTGAATTGTGGCGTCTCGGAGGAGATCCTGCGCGGCCTCGAGATCCACGCCGTGTTCGCCTTCGCCAACTTCGACAGCATCACCGGGAAGCACGGCGACGCCTTCAGCTACATCTTCGGCACGCAGTACCTCGTGATCCGCAACGTCTCGCTGCTCGCCGAGATGGAGTACAACACCAATCCCGATTTCGAGACCGACGTCCGCGGCAACTTCGGCCTCACGTACACGTTCAGCTTGGGTTGAGAGTATGCGACCGGGACGCCTCACACTCTTCCTCGTAGTTGCCGTCCTCGCGGGCCTGGCGCCGTCGGCGTGTCGGACGCTCAATCACGGCATCGACTGGGGCTGGCGCGCCGAGCGCCCGGCCGATCCGGTGCGCACCTTTTCCCATCAGGACCACAAGGCGACGTTCGCGCGACAGGAGATCCAGTGCTTCGCCTGTCACACCATGACGGCGCGCATCAGCGACGAGTTCCAGGCCGCCGACGCGATCCGGGCGTCGAAGCAGGTGTTTACCGGTGGCAAGGACGCCTGCCACGGCTGTCACTACAACCCGCAAACCGGCAACACCGCGCCTGACAAATGCGGTCTCTGCCACGCCGACGTCCGCGACATCCAGCCCGCCAACCACAACTTCGACTGGATGAGCCGCCACCTGGTGTTCGCCAAGAACGATCCGCAGAGCTGCGAGGGCTGCCACCAGCCGCGCTATTGCCAGGACTGCCACAACCGTCGCGACGAGACCGTGCGAACGTATCACGACCGCAACGTGCGCTTCGTGCACGGCATCGAGGCGCGCGCGAATCCGATGAAATGCGGGGAGTGTCACACGTCCGGGTTCTGCGAGAGCTGTCACCGGCAGGGCGGCTATGAAAAGTAGCGCCGTGGCGATCTGGATCGCACTCGTCCTGATGATCGCGGTCGCCGGCTTGGCGCGCGCGGACGAGGACAATCCGCACGAGAAGATGGTGCGGAGCAAGAGCGCCTGCATCGATTGCCACACGCGCGTGCCGAAAGCGGACGAGCACGCGGACGACTATCTGCTGGTCGACGCTCCTTCGGAGACCTGTCTCGGGTGTCACAGCGAGTCGGAGCACGCCGGCGTCCTCGAGCACGTCGGCAAGGACCTCCCGAAAGGCGCCACGTTGCCGGTCGACGAGCACGGCAAGATCGCGTGCTTCACCTGCCACGATCCCCATCCCGACGGCGTGCTGCCCGGCCGGACGGTGCACAAGTCGACCGTCAGTGCGGGGACCCGGGCATTCATCGACGCTCGGACCTGGGCGCCTCCCCTGGAGCGCCGCGAGCCCTCGGAGACGTTTGGCGCGCTCTTACGTGTTCCGATGGGACGCGAAGATTGTCTCGTCTGTCATGCGTCCGTCGTAGACCGACCGTGGAAGGAGAGAACGACATGGAGCGACGCCATTCGCGTATTGCCGCGCTAGCGGCCATTGGACTGTTCGGGTTCCTCGGAGGCCTCGCTTCGGCCGCCGACGATCCCGGCATCAAGGTGTTCGTCGAGAAGCGTTGCTACACCTGCCACGCGGTGAGCGCGCGTCCCGAGGTCGACAAAGCGCAGGCCGCCTTCCTCAAAGCATCTGGCGCCGAGCCTGAGGAGGAGGGTGGCGACAAGGACACGAAGGGTGGCGACCTCTCCGACGTCGGCAAGAAGCACGATGCCGCGTGGCTGCAGGAGTTCCTGAAGAACCCGAAGCCGCATTTCAATGACAGCGCCGACTGTCAGCGCCAGGCCAAGCAGAAGGATCGCAAGAAATTCAAAGGCACGCCCGAGGATCTGACCGCGCTCACGGGGTTCCTTACGAGCCTCAAATCGGAGGCGAAGCAGGCACCGGGATTCACGTCATGCCTGAAATAATTTCCCACTGATGCACGAACCCGGTCTCGCAGCGATCCGGATCGCCGCCTTCGCCACTTGCGTGGTGGCGATCGGCCTCGTCGGCTATGCGACCTTTCGGCGAAGGTCCACTCCGATCGAGCCATCCGACCGCTGGATGCTGCTGGTCGGGTTCCTCGTTCTCGCCCCGCTCGCGTACCTGTTGAACGCAGGGTTGGCGGTCAGCGGTGCCAAGTCGGTCGCGTTCTGCGACTCCTGTCACGTGATGAACGGCTACGTCGAGGACCTGCAGAATCCGGACAGCGAGCATCTCGCCTCGCAGCATTACCAGTTCCGCTGGATCGCCGATCATCAGTGCTACACCTGTCACTCCGATTACGGGCTCTTCGGCGACATGCAGGCGAAGCTCGCCGGCCTGCGTCACGTGTGGTTCTACACCGTCGGTGGGTACGAGCTGCCCCTGAAGATCCGCGGCACCTACGACAACCAGCGCTGCCTCTTCTGCCACGGACCCGTGAAAAGCTTCCAGCAGGTGCCCGAGCACGAGAAGAACGCGGCGGCGATCGCCACCAGCGCGACCTCGTGCATCGGCGCTGCCTGTCACGTGTCGCCGCATCCGAAGTCCGCGGCGCGCGCCGAGTCGGCTCATGCCTCCTGAGTACCAGCCCGGAAAGTCGCTACGGCGTTGGCTGATCGTGGCCGCCGTCCTACACATCACGGCGATGTTGATGGTGATGCTGGGACTCGCGCGATTGACGCCGCTCACCATGACGTTCTCCGTCGGCGCCGCCGGCACGCTCTTGGCGGTCGCCTGCGGAATCTTCCTCGTCGGCGTCGCGCTCGGGCTCCGTCGCCGGCAGATTCTCTGACGGAGTTGGTCAGCGCAAGATTTGCCGGAGGGCCCCCTCAATACGCTACGAGCCCTTCGAGCTCACCGGTCGCGTCGTTCCGCACGACCACGAGGCGCGACATGCACGGCATGCAGTACACGCGATCGCCCGGCAGTAAGGTTCGGCTCGAGCGGATCACGACCTTGCACACGGGGCAGATGACCTCGTTCGGCGCCAGCCGATCGCCGGGGCCTTTCCACTTGCGGTAGAAGCGCCGGTACTTTTTCGGGACCTCGTCGAAGCCGGTGTCCTCGAGGATGAAGCGTTGCCGTTCGCCGTCGCGAGCGGAGGTCGCGGGCTCGGCGGCGTCGGCGGGCTCGGCGGCGGCCGACGTGAGGTCGCTCATCCGACGAGCCCCAGGCGCTCCACCGACTCAAGGTAGGCGCGCCCCAGCCGCTCGTGGTCCGTCCGCGGCATGCCGAGGTGTCGCGTGGTCTCCTCCAGTGCCTCGAGCACCAGGTGATCGAGCTCATTCTTGATCTGACCGATGCGGGCGCGGATGTGCGGCGCCGTCGCGACCCGGCGGCCGAGTTCGTTCTCGCCGAAGCCGATGTGGCGGCGCTCGTCCTTCACCACGCCGCGCAAAACGTCGGCCGTCACGGGATCGGCCGTGCGCGCATGGTCCTGGAAGACCGCGAACTCCAGCGACTCCAAGATGACGTTCTGGGCGAAGATCGCCGCTTCCCAGTCCCTGCTCGCGACCAGCTCGAGCAGCCGGCGGCGGAAGGTCTGGAGGCTCGGGCTGGCGCGCCGTTCCACTTCGCGCTCCGGGTCGCCGACGCCGAGGTCGCGCATGCGGTGGTAGAACACCTCGAGATGGCGCCCTTCGTCGGCGACCTGCGTCGACAGGAACACCTTGGCGAGACGGTTCGGCGCGATCGCGATCAGCCCGCTCGCGCCCTCGAGCGCGGCCGCCTCGCCGACGCAGTAGTTGCAGAGGACGGTGATCAGGCGGTCGCGATCCGGCTCCGACATCGGCGTCTCGACCGCATCGGGTCGGTGCCCCCACGTGGTGCCGGACAGATAGCCTTCGACCGCCTGGAACCAGAACTCGAAGGAGTGGACTTCCTCGAGAAAGGTCTCGGGATCGAGGTCGTGGATGTCCATCACGGGCGCGCCGGCGTTTGGTACTCGATGCCAATCCGTGCGAGCCGCGTCTTGAACTCCTTCAGCACGGTGGTGGCGAGGAGGTATTCCATCTCCTCGGGATCGAGGACGCCGAGGTCGGAGCCGTGGAAGCGCGCGTGGGCGCGCTCCTGGCCGAGGCGCTCGAGCTCCGCGACCGACGCGTTGTTGCGAAACGCGTCCGCGAACGTCGCCAGCATGAAGTACGACATGTCCTTCTGCATCTTCTCGACGTCGTGTCGGCGGTCGGGGTTCTCCTTGATGAGAGAGCCGATGCGGTTCTCCCCGAAGCCGACGTGCCGGCGCTCGTCGGCGATCGTGCCGGCCAGGGTGTGCGCGAACTTCGGGTTCACGTCCTGGTTCATCGCGAACATCATCTCGAAGACGCTGAAGGCCATGCCCTCGAAGACGATGTTCTGTCCGACGACACCGGCGACGAAGTCCTTCCTGTCCACCTTCTCGAGCAGCACGCCCGCGAACTTCACGAGGTTCTCGTTCGCGTACTCCTTGATCGTCGATTCGAGATCGTCCTTGCGGACGCCGAGGTCGTAGAGGCGGTGCGTGAAGATCTCGACGTGGCGGGCCTCGTCGAGGGTCTGGGTCGCGAGGAAGCGCTTGCTAGCCTCGTCCGGCGCGCTGTTGATGAGGCCCGACGAGGCGGCAAGCGCGCAGCGCTCGCCGACCACCAGCTGTACGGTGGTACGGATCGCCTCCTCGTGCAGCACCTCGTTGGTCTGGAGGATCGCGATCTCCTGCTCCCCGGGCCCGTGCCCGAAGACGGTGCCGTCGAGGTAGCCCTGAGGGCACGACTCCAACCAGTTCTGGATCGAATACGCCGAAAGAAAATCCGCCATCTCGGTTCCTCCTGCGCCGGACGCGTGGCTGCTGCACCCGGCTCCGCTACCATCCGAGCAACTGGCGTGCCCGTGCGGACCGATTCGCTACCCGAGACACGGCTGCGTCGAAAGCCCGGGGCCGTGGCGCCGAGTCTCGGCTTCGGGAATTTACCGCGGCGCGGCTTCTCAGCTTTGCGAATAGGACGCAGGAAAGGCGTGACGGCCGGGATCCCAGCGCATGGTACAGCGACTGCAAGCCTACACGGCATGTGTCAGATTCCGATGGACGTCCCGGTCCTCTCGGGGAGCGCCGGGCGCTCGACCCCTGATTGGCACCGTGAGCCGTTTCGCGTCTTCTTTCCGCTCGCGGTCGTGTTCGGCTGGATCGGCGTGGGGCATTGGCTGCTCTACGCGCTCGGCGTGACGTCGACCTTCTCCGGCTTTCTCCACGGCCAAATCATGATGCAGGCGTTCATGATGGCGTTCGCGATCGGCTTTCTCATGACGGCGGTGCCGCTCCGCACGCAGGCAGGACCGCCTTCGACCTTCGAGATCGGCGCCGCGATCGTGCTCTTGCTGACGTTCGTCGTCGCCATCCTCGGACAGCATTGGATGCCCGCGCAGCTCGCCTACGTCGCTCTCTTCGTGCTGCTCCTCCAGTTCGCGGTGCGCCGCTTCCTGCGCAGCGGGGGCGCGCGCCGCCCACCGGCGTCCTTCGTGCTCGTGCCGATCGCCGTCGCGCACGGGGTGGTGGGCGCGGCGCTGATCGCGCTCGCGTCGCGCCCCGGTGCCGCCGGCTGGATGATCGGTCTCGGCCGTCTCTTGGTGGAGCAGGGCGTCTTCCTCTGCATGGCGATCGGCATCGGCAGCCTGGTGTTGCCGTTGATGTCGGGCAGCGCACCCCCCGCCGACCTGGGCTCTTCACCCGCCGAACGGTGGAAAGCGGCCGGCTATGCCGCGCTCGGTCTCGCGATCGCGGCGAGCTTCGTCTGCGAGCAGGCGGGCTGACTCCGGGCCGCGCCGATTCTGCGGGGACTCTTGGTCGCCGGCGGTCTCGCGTTCGGCGGCGGCGCATTGCGTCCACCCGGCAAGCCCGGGCTCCATCGGCGTCTCGTCTGGATCTCAGTGTGGTTGATGCCGATCGGCTTGATCGGCGTCGGGCTCTTTCCGGATCTCCGCATCGCGGTGTTGCACGTGCTGTTCATTGGCGGCTTCTCGCTCATGGGGTTCGGCATCGCGACGCACGTGTCGCTCAGCCACCTCGATCTCGAGACGCTCGCGCTCGGCAGGCCCGCTGCCGTCGCGGTTCTCGGCGCCACGGTCCTCCTCGCGATGCTCGCTCGCGTCGCCGCCGATCTCAGCGAGACGTACTTCGATCATCTCGGGTGGGCCGCGGCGCTCTGGCTCGTCGGCTCGGGCGCCTGGCTCGCCTTTTTCGGCCCCAAGCTCCGACGCCCATGACGCACGACGCGATATCGGAATACCTCGCCGCCGATCACGAGCGCTTGGACGCGTTGCTCGCGCGCGCGGAGGCGGATGATCGAGCGATCGATCTCACCGCATACGCCGAGTTCCGCCGCGGCCTGCTGCGACACATCGGCATGGAAGAGAAGATCCTGCTGCCCGCAGCGCAACGCGCCCGCGCCGGCGAGCCGCTGCCCGCGGCCGTGCTGCTGCGACTCGAACACGGCGCGCTCGCGGCCTCCTCGTGCCGACTCCGACGCGCACGTTGCTGGCGGCGATTCGCAGCATCCTCGCGAGACACAACCGGATCGAGGAGGGGCCCGGCGGCGTGTACGAGACCTGCGCGCGGCTTGCGGGTGCCGGACTCGACGAGCTGGTCGCGCGTCTGCGCGCCGCGCCGGAGGTCCCGGTCAATGCGACGGTGGACGACGAGCGCGGGACGAGCGCCGGCGCGCGCTCCTCCTCGCCGGCTACGACCCGGCCGAGTTGGGCATCTGACGAAACGGAGCCATATCGTGCCCATGTCTTGCGCATCGAGCGTGCTGATTTACCGCGGGTCGCGGCGCTGCCGTTCTGATTGGTAAGAAGAAGGTCCCATTCGTCTTCTCGCGTGTGCGAAGAACAGCGCGGAGCCTCACACCCCGAGGCGCTGCAGCCAGCCCATCGCGCCGCGGCACACGCGATCCACGGGATCCGTATCGCGGGCACGGACGACCGCGTCGAGAAACGCCTGCGACTCGGCCCAGAGGTGTACCTGCGCGTGGGCAACGGCGCCGCGATCGTCGGGGTCCAGCTCGGGGTCGAGCGCCAGCGGCGGCGAGATGACGTGGGTGACGGGGACCGGCAGCAGGACGCCGGGCAGCAGGTGCAACCCGGCGGCGCCAATCTGCAGGCGCGCGCCGCGGTAGTACTCCGCGTCGCCGGCCTTGCCGAAGCGGATCAAGCTGGCCGGGGTCGGGACGTCGGTCTGGTAGTAGAGCTCGTCGATCCCGATGCCGGCGACGAAGAGGACGTGTGCCCGGTGGCGAGCGGCAAGCTCGACGAAGCCGAGCTTGCCATCCCACTTGAGGCGATAGGGCTCGCGCCGGTAGCGCCGCAGGATCGCCTCGGTGCCGGACCCCGGGTAGAGCATGATTGCGCCTTCGTCCCGCAGCGCCGCCTCCGCCAGCTCCGGATGGCGATTCGGATCAGGCCCCAGATGGGCGCGAGCGTGCGGAGCCCCGGGACGGTAAAGAAGATGTTGCCGTGCGCAATGAAGCGCAGGATGCGTCCGGTCTCACGGTAGACGGCGACCGTCAACATCAGCGGATCGACGATGTCGAGACAGTGGTTCCCGACCAGAACCACCGGGCGTCCGCTCGCCATCGCGTCTGTCAGGTGCGACAGCCCGTGCACCCGATGGCGATGGTAGAGGCGTAGCGCATCGCCGGTACGCTGCATGATCTGATTGGCCCAATGGTCGGCCGAAACGGGTCGGAGCGCGGAATCCATGCCCTTGGTGAAGCAACCACCGTGCCCGGGATGGCGCGCCGATTGCACGTGCTAGGGGCATGGCGACCGACATGCTGGCGTTGCTCGAGCGGTGTACGGCACTCGAGGAGACCGCAGCAACCATCTACGAGAGCTTAACGCGCCGCTTCGCCGGTGACGCCGAGCTCGCCGCGCTTTGGGCGTCGCTGGCGCGCGACGAGCACGCGCACGCCCGCAAGCTCGCGACGTGGCGCGAGCTGATCGCGCGCGAGCCCGCGGAGCATCGGCCGCAGGCGAGCGGCTTCGACGACGGCGTCGCGGAGGTGCAGCGGTTGCTCGCCGAGAGCCGAATCGCGGCTGAAACCGCCGACGAGGAAGAGGCGTTCGCGATTGCCCTCGCCATGGAAAACAGCGAGCTCGACGTCATCTACACCCAGTTGCTGCAGAGCTCGCCGATCGCACGCTATCCGGACATGGTCGATACCGTCCGGCACGAGACCGCCGGTCATCACGAGAAGCTCCTCGAGATGGTGAAACGGCGCTGCCGCGCGGAAAGGACCATGCTGCGAGCAGCGCTGCTCGCGGGACACCATCCGGCGCGCTGACCCCGGATTCGCGGCGCTGCGAAATCGGCCGCCCGTTTCCTTCCCAACAATCGGAAGAAGCGCGGCGCCGATCGCAAAGTCTGGCTGGCACGCCGGCGGAGGCGGATAGGAACCGTCACGATGCACGATCGCATGCACCGCTCGTTGCCGGCACGATTCCGGTGTGCTGAGCGCCATCGATGTGCCGGCATCGACGTGACGCGCGTGACGCGCCAGTACCGCTGGAACGCGCTGGTGTACGACGCAGTGTCGCGCCGGCCGACGGCGGCGCTCCGAGCGGTCGCCGTCGCACGGCTGGCGTTGCGGCGCGGCGACGCCGTGCGACTTCGGGCGCGGCACCGGCCTGAGCCTTCCCGTTGCTCGAAGGCGCGGTCGGCGACGCGGGCCGGATCGTCGCCGTCGACGTGAGTCCGGACATGCTGGCGGTCGCGCGAGCGCTGGTCGCGACGAACGGTTGGCGCAACGTCGAGATCGTCGAGGCCAGCGCCGACGACGCTCCCGTGGCACCCGCTCGGTGGACGGCGTGCTCTGCTTCTACACCCACGACATCATGCAATCGCCCGCGGCTGTCGACACCGGGCTCCGCGCGCTGCGCTCCGGCGGCCGCTTCGTCGCGGCGGGCGTCAAGCTGGCGCCCGGCCTCCGCGGCGCGCTCCTCAATCCGTTCACGCGGGCGGTGTCCGTCGCCGCCATCACCAACGGCGACGGCCTCGATCGAGCTGGAGGAGCACCTGTGGGGCAGCGCGTAATCTCGCGGTCGGAACGAAGGGGCAGGCGTCGTGACATGAGCGGCCGCGTGGACGTCGAAGAGCTGGCGCGGCGCCTCGGTGAGCCGCCGGAGCGCGTGCGGACCTGGCAGTCGGCACCGCCTCATCGTCTCCGGTGCGCTCGGGCCGCACGACGTCGAGCGCGCGCGACTGATCCAGGCGCTCCTGCGAAGTGGCATCGCGCTCGAGACAATCGTACGTGTCGATGGGGCCGACGGGTTCCTCGCGCGCTATACCGACGCTCCGCGCGAGGGCGGCGCGGTGTATTCGCTCGAGGAAGCGGCGGAGCGGATCGGCGTCGACGTCGCGATGGTGACGCTTTTGGCCGAGGCGGCGCGCCTCATTGAGCGCCGCGACCTCCTCGCGCAGGACGACCTCGACGCGCTTGCAGCGCTGAAGGTGGCGCTCGATGCGGGATTTCCCGAAGAGGCCCTCCGCCAGCTGGTGCGCGTCTATGTCGACGCGCTCGGCCGCGTCGCCGACGCTGAGAACCGGCTCTTCCACTTCTACGTGCACGACCGCCTGACGGAGCGCGGGATCGAAGGGACGGACCTGCTCGCGACGGGCGAGGCGTTGCGGGGGCGATTGGTCCCGCTGATCGAGCCGATGCTGCTCTACTTTCACCGCCAGGCATGGACGCGCGCGCAGAGGGAGGACGCCGTGCTGCATTTCCACCGGGACCCGCTCGCGCCGGTGGCTGGCGAGCCGCCCGGGCAGCTCGATGTCGCGATCGCCTTCGTCGATCTCGCGGGCTTCACGCTGCTCACGGAAGCCATGGGCGACGAAGCCGCGGCCGACGTGCTGGAGCGGTTCTCGCAGCTCGTGCGCCAAGCGACGGCGCGCGTCGAAGGTCGGGTCGTCAAGCAGATCGGCGATGCGTTCATGCTGGTGTTCGCCGATGCCCGCGCTGCGATCGCATGCGCGCTCGACATCGAGCGGCAGACCGCAGGCGAGCCGCAGTTCGCGGCGGTGCGGACCGGCGTGCATTGCGGGCGCGTGCTCTATCGCGAAGGCGATTACGTCGGGACCGGCGTCAACGTGGCGACGCCGCTTTCGCGGGCTCGCCGACGACATCGAGGTGTTCGCCGTGACGACAGCGGGCGGCGGAGGGGCCGTGCGCCAGTGGCTGGTCGATCCGGTCTGCGGCATGGAGCTCGGGGTGGCCGGCGTCGCAGCGCGGCTGTCCCTTGGTGGCGCGGAATACGTCTTCTGCTCGGAGCAATGCCTCCAGCGGTTCGCGGCGACACCGGAACGATACGCGTCACCCGGGGTCTTGCCCTGAACAGCCGCCCGATCTTCTAAGCAGATCGTCGAAGCCGCTGACTGTAGCATTTTTCTGGCGCCACGCGGCCGCTTCGCGGAGCGAGTCGTCGAGGCGGCGCGCCAGCGTTTCGGCGTGGATCGCGAGATCGTGGTGCTCGGCACATCCTCGCAGGACGCATTCAGAACGCCCAGCGCAACCCGACGCGGATACCGTCGTAGTCGCGGTACTGACCGATTGGCTGCGTGCGGGAACCGCCGAGGATTCGGCCTTCCAGGATGCCGATCAGGTTGGACGTCAACTTGTAGCCGAGCTCCGGCCACAGGAAGAAGTCGCCGTGGTTCGGGGTGTAGGCCGCCTTCAACTGCAGTGAGAGCCGCTCATCGAGGAAGGTCTGGCGGATCGTGCTCCCGAGCAGGTGCTCGACTTGCTGCGAGATGAAATCGGCGTCGTGGTCGAAGATGACGTTCTCGATGAGTTGCACCAGAACGAACGTGCCGGCCAGCGACTCACCGCCGATGAGTCGTCGCGATACCTGCTCGGTGACGACCCAATCGAAACCGATGCCGTACTGGAGGGCGTCGCGCTCGAGCTCGATGGGCGCGATCGGGAGGTCGACCGTCTCCTCGCGGCCGCTCTGCGCCACGCGCTCGGCCGCGGCGCCGACGACGCCGAGCAGCCGCGGGTCCCGAGCGACGTTCTGGAGCAGCAGCGGAAAGGCCCGTCCGTGGATCCACGCCGCCTCGGCGCGGAGCGCGAACCAGAGGAACGGCACGGCGAGGTCCGCGCCGACGACCGTGATGCGGTGCAACGACGGGCGGACCGCGACGTCCGCCGCCGTCGCCACGGGAGCGGACGGATCGCCGGTCGGCGTGACGGTCGCGGTGCCGCTCGCCGCAAAGCTCGGCGACTTGTCCCAGCCATGGAAGACCGAGAGCGACATGTCGATGCCCTCGTGAAACTGCCGGAGGCGGAGCGCCACGTCCGACGACGCCAGCGTGTGCGGCGGCTCGTCGACGTCGGGATAGCGCGTCCGCACCGGGATCGTGCCGAGGGGGGTCTCGAGGGTGTCGGCGACGGTGAGCAGCGGCGGAAACCAGCGATCGTCCCGGGCGGGAAACCGGTAGGCGGTGAAGATCGGGTTCCACACGAAGTCGATCGTCGAGGAGCCGCGATAGCCGAGCACGCGGATGCCGGGGACGCCGATCTTCCGCTCGAGCTCGGGGCGAAAATAGAACTCCGTCAGGTCCTCGGGATTGACGTGGTCGGTGGGCTGCACGTCGTCGAGCTGCCCCCACGACACCTTCTGCTTGCCGATGCGGACCTCGACGTTCAGGAAAGGGTAGAGCTCCAGGTACGCTTCATCGATGCTCAAGAAGACGTCTTTCGATTGGTACACCTCATCGAGGGCGAGCACCGGGTTGCCGCGGTGCGGGTCGCCGATCTTGCCGTCGAACCCGCCGCGGATGGCGGCGACCAAGCGAAAGCGGTCCGTGCGGCTGGCGTCGAAACGGAGGTCGAGTACCCCGGACGGCCGTTCGCTCGGCGTGTCGGGATCGAGGCGGAACACGTCCCACGCCGTGACCCCGCCCGTCAGGCTGAGGCCGCCGTCCGGCAGGCGGAGCTCGATCGCGTGGACGGGAGCGCGGCTGAAGACGCCGATCGTCAGCAGGAGCGCGATGCACGCGCACGCGGCTCGCGATCGTCGCCGGCCCGTTCGCGTGGCGCTGTCGGCACGATCACCGCACTCCACGTGACAGTCCGCGCTCGGTGAAGAGGGCGCATTGGAATGGCCGGTCGAAGTCCGCCTCGAGCAGTGTCACCGCCGTCCGATGGCCGGTCCGGACGTTCTCCATCTCGAGCGCGAACACCGTCGGGATGCCTTTCACGATGCGCACGTCGTCGAACCGGCCGACCTTGAGCAGCTTGCCGTCGCGGTCGAAGTACTCCACGCGGCGCGGCAGGAACGTCTCGCTGCTCACCCAGGTGCGGATCCGCGAGTACACGTCGTGGGCGCGCGGGACGCTTTCGACCTGGTAGGTCGGCTCGCCATCGAGGAGCGGTTCGCCGACGATCTCGTGCGTCCGCTCGTCGCGCGCGGGCGCGCCGAGGTCCTCGTACGTGAAGTCGGAGCCCATGAAGCTCTCACCGCGAGTCGCGGGATTCAGCTGCCGCGGCCGGCCGAGCTCGGGAAGGTAGAGCCACATGTCCGGGTAGCGATGGGGATGGATCCAGCTGAGGAACGCCGCGCCGGCCACGTCGGCGGGCTCGCGCATGACGACCAGCTGCCGCAACGAACCGTCACAATCCTTGCGGTAGGTGTCGACGGTTCGCGTGACGCTCGCGCCATCCTTGCTGCGCAGCTCGACGCGGAGCGTGCTCGAGGCGTTGTCGCCCTGCGCGCGCGCCAGCAGCGAGCGCTCCATCACTTCGGCCCCGGTGAGGGCGTGCGCGGGAAGCGCGGTGAACGTCGCCATTGCCAACGCCGAGAAGGCGGCGGCTAGCACCTTCCCGTTTCTGAGAAAACGTCCCGCTCGCGAGCAGCCGAACCGGCGATTGTTGCGTGGTTTTCGCTCCGCATGGCTCGTCATGCCGCATTAGAGAGCAACCTTCGCGCCACGCCGGACGCCCTGCTGATCGCCGGGGCGTGGCGCGTCGCCGCAGTGCTCTGCAGCACGCCCGAGAAGAGCGCCGCGTCGCCAACAAGAAGGCCTTCGGCATCGACCGCACGACCAATCCCTGGTCGGACAGCCAGAGCAGGGTCACGATCACGACGGCGGCGTGGACGATGGCCAGGAAATCGTATCGGTAGCCGCGCATCCAGGTGTAGCTCGCCGTCAACATGAGTCCGGTCACGCTGATCGCGAAGAGCAACAGCAGCGGCAGGATGTCCTCGCCGAACTGCTGCAGCGCCATGGCGCCATGGTCGATCATGCGTCGGCGGAACGCCAGCATGACCCCGGCGATAACGAGCAGCGAGGACCACACCAGCCCGTGGAAGACGATGAACGCGACCACCGAGTCGATCGCGAAGTCGGCGACCGGCAGCCCGAACACGTACGTGCGATAGGCATCGAGGTTGCCCGGCACGGTCTCGAAGTGGATCCACCCCCAGACCAGCGGGAACGTGATCGCGGCCGCCGCAAGGCATCCCCACATGATGAGCCAATGCGCCGCGCCGCGGAGCCGCCCGCGCCGGAAGATGAACGGCGATCTCGACCAGCGCACGGCGTCCGAGCGTCGCGATGTTCCGGCCGAGCGTGCCCGGGGCGAGGAACGCTTGCCATCCGCGCCGCCAGTAGAGCCGCGTCGGCGGCCGCTGCAGCCACATCGCGTACCGGTAGGTGATGCCGAACGTCGCGAACAGCGTCGCAAGGTGTAGCCGACGAGCGCGGCGTCGAAGTGATCGAGGTTCCGCGAGCCGGCAACGATGAGGAAGGCGAGCGTCGCCGTCGTGAGTATGCCCCGACCGCCCGCCCGCACGCGTTCCGCTCCCAGGTACCGCATGGCCGGCGCTACACTACGAAGCGGCCGCTGGAGGTGCAACTCCATGTGCCGTCGATGAGCCGGTCGTGGGGCACGAGCTCACGGGAAATCCCGACTCCTCCAGAAGTCGTTCTGGGGGTGCGCTGAGCGGCATTCGCACGCGCAGCGAGCGCTGGCGATCGCCGTGGGAGCGGATCGCGGTCAGGCAGCCGACCTGGCCGCCGGGGCGTTGGAGAATGTGACGAATGCGTGCCGGCGCGTCGGGATCGTCCGAGCACTCGAGCTCGATCGCCGTC
>JBDSJB010000085.1:0-8950 GCA_039917665.1 Binatia bacterium | reverse complement strand
TCGAAGCTCGAACGGCCGTCGGTGCCGAAGAATCCCGGCGCGCCCGCGCCGGTGAGGCCCGCGTTCGCGGTCGCATTCAGGCGATGACAGCCGTCGCAATTCTGCAGCGTGTCGGAGATGCCCCCGAACCACATGCCACGGGCCGCGGTCTGCGCGGCGTCGAGCGAGTTGTCGAGCGCGCGAATCGGATTCGGCGGGTAGGTGACCTCCAGGATGAAGGTCGCGAACTGCTGCATTTCACTCGCGGTCAGCAGCGCGCTCCGCCCGATCAGGCCTTCGAAGGCCGGGTTGAACTTCTTGAAGCCCGCGTCCTCGTTGAACGCGCCGCGGTTCGGTTGCGCGCTGATCTGGTCGTTGCCGCCGGTCCGGTCTCCGCGCCAGTGCATCGGGCCGTGGTTCGCCATCCCGCGCAGGCTCTGCGTGGTCATGGGACCCTTCATCGGGTGGAAGTCGGGATTGATGAACGGGCCGACGGCGAACGGGTTGAGATTGTCGGCCACGGTCCCGTCGGGGTCGCCGAGGTCCCAGGCCAGGCTATCGAAGTCGCCGAAGATGTGGCAGCTCGCGCAGGCGGAGTCGCCGTGGCTCGAGCTGAACGTCGTGTCGTAGAGGAAGGGACGGCCCGTCACGACGCTCGCTGGCTCGGGATTGAAGACGGCGGTGTGCGCGAGCTCCGCGCCCGTTGCGGTGCTGAGCACGGAGATCGCGTTGTCGAAGCGGGTCATGACGTAGAGCTGGGAGCGCGCCTCGTCGAGGACGAGACCCGTCGGGCCGCCGCCGCTCACGGGCACCTGATCGCTGGCGCTCGGCACGAACGTGTCGTTCTCGAGGGTCGCCGTGTCATAGACGGCGACCTCACTCGAGCCGAAGGCCGCGACGTAGAGCGTCAGGCCGTCGCTCGAGATCGCCATGCCGGTGGGGAAGCCGATGCTGGTGTCGTTCTCGGCGTTTGGGATTGGGGCGCAGCACGTGGAGTAGTCGACGTGCTTGTTCAGGTGACGGACCTTCGGCGGGCCGCCGTCGAGCACGGTGATGCGGCTCTCCGCGAAATGGCCACGCACCGAGGCCGGCTCGCCCGGCGGCTTGAAGCCGGCGGCGAAGGTGCCGGCGCCTTCGAAGCGGACGCGATTGAGCGACTCGAGGTTCGAGACGTAGACCTTCCCGGTGACGGGGTTCACGGCCATGTTGAAGAGAATCGTGCCGACGCCCGAGGCGAAGCCGCTCGGCCCCGCAACCGGAATCGGCGGGTTCGCCGTTGCATCGATGGCGAAGACGTCCTTGTCGGGCAACGAGAAGCGCACGACCGAGTCCCAGCAGCGGCCGCGCTCGTCGCGCCAATGGGTGCCGTCGTGTTGCACGATCAGGCCGACTTCGGGGCCTACGATGTTCTGGAAGTTGCGGTTCGGCGCGGGCAGGCCGCCCGGCGCCGCGCTGCAATCGAGCGGTCCGTTGACGGCGGCGCCGCCATTCGGCACGAAGCCCTCGGCGATCGCCGTGGTGCGATTGCCGGAATGAAACACGGCGGCGTAGACGCGCGAGCCGTCGGGACTGACGGCGAGCGCGCGCGGCGTGTCACCGAACAGGGTGACGATGGTCTCCGGCGTGCCGCCGAGCGTCGCGCCGAGGCTCGTGGCATTGAACACCCACACGTCGGCGCGATCGAGACCCTCGGTGCTGAGGATGGTCGTGATGGTGGGTTGGTACGGAGTGTTCTGTCCACGGTGGGCCGTCGTGATGAACGCCCGATTGTTGCCGGGGCCGGCGAACACGAGGTCGCGCGGCTCGTCGCCGGTCAGCAGCGTGCGAACGACGCGCGCCGTCGCCGGCGTCGTGACGTCGACGATGCTGACGCTGTCGGAGAGGTGATTCACCACCCAGACCTCGGTGTTGCTGCGCGCCGCGACCGCGACAGGCTCGAGCCCGACGGGCACCGATCCCACCTTGGTGAGCGTGCCGGCGCCGACGGTGAAGATCTCGAGACGATTGTCGGGGGTGTTCACCGCAAAGAGGCGGGTACCGTCGGGCGACTGCGCGAGCGGCCGGACCTGGCCAGTCTCGAAGGTCGTGAACGACGACGCGGCGTTCGCGGATCCCACGAGCGCGGCCGACGATAGAGCGACGACCAGCATCCACGTGAAGGGGGCACGCATGCGAGTTTCTCCTCGGAATTCAATGATGCCGGCGAACGAAAGGCAGGCCGTCGGCACGGTTCACGGCACTGCCTGCTGTCTAGCAGCTGGGCGTACGGCCGTACAAGAAAATACTGCGCGCGGACGAGGCAAATACCCGATGACGCCCGGCGAGCCTGCGCAGCGAGCCGGGGGAGCGCCCCAAAGGATGCGACTCTTGTCGCTAGGCCGCGACGGTCGCTGCTTCGGTGCGGACGAAGTGCTCGAGCTCGTCGATCGCGGCGTCGGCATCGCGATAGCCGATGTCGATCAGGGTACGCGTGTAGGCGCCGTCGAAGAGCAGGTAGCTCATCAAGTCGGCGCTCTGCGCGTCGGGCGTTCCGAGACCATCCAGGACGTGACGGAGGATGCGCGGCATGCGGTGCGCGCACCGTTCGGCGACCAGCGCGAGGTCTTCCGACGGCCCGATCGAGAACGGCGTGACGATCCGCATGGGCTCGTGCAGCGGATCTTTCGGCGCGGCGTCGCTGGGACGGAGATCGGCTCGTCCCTGGTACGACTGGATCAGCTCGTTCATGCGGCGGAGGTGATCGAGGTCGGTGTCGAGGTGATCGAGGAAGATCGCGTTCAGGAAGACGCCGCAGATCTGGGCGAGCGGTGGCGGCGGGATGCGGCGGGTCTGGTCGAGCGGCAACGCGCCGAGCTCCGCTTGCGAGAGCCGCGCCGCGGCACTCGGCGAGCGCACGCCAATTGCGAAGAGGCGCTCGGCGCCCAGCCGGATGGCTGGACTGAGCGGCGTCACTTGCCGGAGGCCGCCGTCGCCGAAGTAGACCTCGGTGCCCGACGAGCGGATCGCGACCGGCGGGAACACGATCGGGATCGCCGCCGACGCGCGCACGTGATCGACCGTGAGCTCGACCGCCCGCACGACGCGCCGACTCTTCATCCAGACGGGGTGCCCCGGCCGTCCCTGCACGAAGATGAACGAGCGGCCGGAGTGGTAGCTGGTCGCGGCGATCGCGACCGCGAAGAGGTGGCCGTCGTGGATCGCGTCGCCGATGCCGTCGAGCCGCAAGCTGTTCGAGAGCAGGGCGTCGAGCGGGCTCGCGTCGAGGAGCGCCGTGGCGACGCCTCCGCCGATCAGGCCGCCGAGCGACAGGTCACGGACCCAGCGGGCCGCGCCCATGCCGAGCGCGAGCAAGTCGGTACGAAAGACGTCGTGAA
Organism: Binatia bacterium; assembly: GCA_039917665.1. Taxonomy (GTDB): domain Bacteria; phylum Desulfobacterota; class Binatia; order UTPRO1; family UTPRO1; genus UTPRO1. The sequence goes on along the minus strand of JBDSJB010000085.1, from coordinate 5,597 downwards.
CGCGGAGGTTCGCCCAGAGATCGGCGAGCCGACGGGAGGCCGCGCCGAAGTCGCCGCTCCCGGCGGCGATCATGGTGCCGTTGATGGCGCCGGCGGAGGCGCCGACGACGATCGGGAACGGTGACGGTCGCCCGGCGAATGCCGGAAGCTCACCGAGACGTTTCAGCACCCCGGCCTGATAGGCCCCGCGGGCGCCGCCAGCAGTGAGGACGAGGCCGTTCATGTGATCACGCTGCCACGTCCCGGAATGAGCAAGGCCGGTGCCACGAAACGGTGCGACGCGACGACGTGACCACGCGGTGCACGGGGAAGCCGCAGCGGAGGAAGGGTCGCGTCTGCTGCCTGCCTTTCGAGCGCCGCCCGCCGGGCGAGCAGGGTGCCGGCGTCGGTTACTTCGACGAGGGCGGGTCGGAGATCAGGAGCGTCCCTTGCGCGATGCACGCGAGCGCGCCGTCGTTCGTCACGTCGACGCGCACGACGGCGGAGCGCCGGCCGAATGCGATCACCGTCGCCTCGGCCGTCAGCGCGCCATTCTTGACGGCGCGGAGGTAGTTCACCTTGAACTCGGTCGTCGCGGCCCACTGCCCGCGCTTCATGAGGGGGTAGAGCACGCAGCCGAGGGTGTGATCGACGAGGCCCGCCATTACGCCGCCGTGGACGGCGCCCATCGGCGTCACCAGCTCCGGCCGCACTGTCATCGTGGCGACCAGCCGTCCCGCCGTCAGCGACGCGAACGTGATGCCGAGATACCCGGGCAACCCGGCCGGCACGTCGTGCGCGCGCACCATCGCGTCGGCGATCACCTGATCGAACGTGTCGAACGTGGGTGTCGTCACGACGCGCTCCGCTCGAGCACGAGCTTGAACTGCCGCTTGCCGACGCGATGGCGCGGCACGTGCGTCAGGAGCGTCTCGCAGCCGGTGTCGGCGAAGGTGCGGGCGACGGCGGCACGTCCCGCGTCGTCGAGCGCGCGCTGCGCGTCGAGCGGCCGTTGCACCATCCACGGCGCGTAGGCGCTCGTGAAGCGGTGCATCGGAATGCCGCGCAGGGCGGTCGCGTGACCGCCGACGCCGCGTGGGAGCTCGTCCGGCGGACTCGGCTGCTCGTCGACCCAGTCGTCGAAGGCGCGCGTCCCCGCCAGGATCACCGGCAGCGCGTCACGGCCGACGAGCGACAGCACCGGAAGCAGCGTCGGCGCGAGGGCGTCGTCGGGCAGCCACTCGCCGCGCGCGTCGGGATCGGGACGGTTCATGCGCTCGATCCAGCGCCCGACCTCGGGCGCAGTCGCGCGCAACAAGCGACCCGGCACCGCGTCGAGATAGAGATGCGCGTAGAGCGGACCCATGAGCGCGCAGTCGGCGAGCGACGGTCGTCCGCCGAGGAGGAAAGGGTGCAGCGCGAAGTGCGCGGACAGCGCGCCCAATAAATCGGCGAGGTGCGCCTCGATCGCCGGGATCGTCTCATCCGTGATGCCGAGGAAGGGCCGCGTGCCTTTCATTTTTTCCGCGAAGCGCGCCGCGCCGGCAGGATCGGGCGAGGCGGATGCGAAGTCGGCGCGCGCCTTGGTGACGCTCTCCTCGAAGCTCCAGCGGTAGTGCATCGCCGGGAGGATCATGAACTCGTCGGCGTAGAGCTCGAGGACGAACGCGGCGAGGCGCTGGGCCGGCGTCGTCGGATAGAGCGGCGGCGTCGGGACGCGCCGTTCGAGCGCGTCGAGGATGTCGCTCGTGTCCTGCCAGGTCTCGTCCTCGGGCGTTACGACGATCGGGATGAAGGCCATGCCGGTGCGCGGCAGGATGACGCCGCGATAGTCGGGCATCAGCTCGAGGTAGTGGACGCCCTTGTAGCGGAGCGCCGGCCGCACCTTCGCCGAGAAATACGAGATCTCGGCAGCGTAGAAGCGGTAGGGCGCGCTCGGAGGCGCGCTGCTCACGCTTTGTCCTTCGGCGCGAAGGCGAGGCTGATCGAGTTCATGCAGTAGCGCTCGCCGGTCGGGCGTGGGCCGTCGGGGAACACGTGGCCGAGGTGCGATCCGCAGGCGCCGCACACGACCTCGGTCCGCCGCATGCCGTGGCTCACGTCGTCGATGGTCGCGACGCTCTCGGGCGAGACCGGCGCGAAAAAGCTCGGCCAGCCGGTGCCGGAGTCGAATTTGGTCGAGGCGTCGAACAGCGGCTCGCCGCACGCGACGCAGCGATAGGTACCGTCGGCGTGATGATCCCAGTATTGGCCGGCGAAGGCGCGCTCCGTGCCTTTCTGCCGGCACACGGCAAACTGATCGGGCGTGAGCTCACGCCGCCACTCGTCCTCCGACTTCACGACTTTCTTCGTCATCGCGACTCCCGCGGTTCAGGCGCCGCGCGCTTGGCGGGCGGCGAGGATCACTTCGAGCTGATCCTTATACCGGCTGCGCACGTCGATGAACTGTTGCTGCGAAAGCAGCAGCGCCCGCGCCACCGCGCGGACTTCCTCGTCCTCGACCAGCGATACCGAGCCTTCGGCGGTGGCGACGGCGAAGAGGCAGTCGATCAGACGCGTCTTTTCCGTCTCGCTTGCCAGATTGTTGAAGGCGCGCGTCAGCGACGCGTAGCTGATGCCGCCGAGGGCCGTCGCCTGGTGGGTGACGATCTCGATGACGGTCTCGGCCTCGGCAGCCGCCAGCCCGGCGTTCTCGGCGAGCAGCGGGCCAAGCACCGCGCGCTCAGCCTCGGACACGCTCCGGTCCACGTAGGCGACGCGCACGAGCAACCCCGCAAACGCCGCGACGAACTCCGCCCGCGGCGGCGCGAGATTGGTCAGGCGGGCCTGGATGGTGGCGGCGAGGCGCTCTGGCTGCGGCTCGGCGTCGGCCCATCCGAGGAGCTTCAGCAGCGACATGGGGGGTCGGGCTCCTATCTGTCAGTGCGCCGTCGATCGTCGACGGCGAGGGAGCCTTCTAGGAGGGTTCCGCGCCCACCGTCAACTGAAAAAGCGTGATGGCGTCCCGTGTGGTTGCAGCCGCGGAACCCGGGTGGCATTGAAGCTCGACTGCGTTGCTGTCTCGTAGCAACGCCCAAATCCCCACGACGCGAGGACGACCATGGCGATCAAAGAAGGCGATGTAATTCCCGACGTGAAGCTGACTGAAATGGTGGACGGCAAGCCGTCGCAAGTCTCGTTGGCGGACCTCTCGCGCGGGAAGCGCGTGGTGGTCTTCGCGGTACCGGGCGCGTTCACCCCGACGTGCTCGATGAAGCACCTCCCGGGATTCGTCGATCAGGACAAGGCGCTCCGCGCGAAGGGCGCCGACGAGGTCGTTTGCATCTCCGTGAACGACGCCTTCGTGATGGACGCCTGGGGCAAGAGCAGCAGTGCCGGTGGCAAGGTCCGCATGCTCGCCGACGGCAACGGCGAGTTCACGCGCGCGGTCGGTCTCGCGTTCGACGGCTCCGGCTTCGGCATGGGCGAGCGGTCGCAACGGTACGCGATGATCCTGAAGGACGGCCGCGTCGAGAAGCTGCTGGTGGAGCCGGGTCCGGGTTTGAACGCGTCGAGCGCCGACTCGGTGCTCTCGCACCTCTAACCTCAAAAAAGAGAGCGCGACCCCGCGCGCATTCCCGATGAGAGGATTCCCGAGCGAGCGCAGTCCCGTCGATGCTGCGGCCGCGGTCGACGCCGCGCTCGTGCGCGGCAGCAACGCGCTCATCGCACGTCGCTTTCCCTATTTTGCGGCAGGCTGGATCGCCACCGGGATCGTACTGCGGGCGGGGCTCCTGGCGCGCGGTGAGCTGTCACCGCCGCTGGCGGCGGCGACCATCCTCCTGCAAGCCCTCGTGCTCGGCATCGCGGTCTTCTGCTGCCGCGCCGAGGTCGACAGCGATCGCATTCCGCGCATCGCGTTCGTTGCGTGCGTCGTCCTGGTGTTCCTGTCTGCCGGGTTCTTCAGCTTGCTCGGAGGCTCCGTCGAGGGATTCACCTTCGCCGTGCTGCTGATTTCGATTGGGTCGGCGTATGCGTGCGCATGGGGATGGCGGCCGACACTCGTCCTGTTGGCGGTGAGTGGAGTCGTCGTCGGCACGGTGGCTCCGATGGCGACGTCGCTGCAACGGTTCAGTGACCCGATTCTCATCCTGCTCGAAGGCGTGATGGGCGCCGCCATCTCGCTCGTGATCGCTGAGGCCTCGGCGCGGAGCTTCGCCAGCAGCTTCCGTCTGGCGCATGCCCAGGGGGAAGCGGCTCGTCGGTTGGCCGCGGCGTACGACGCCTATCGCGACCTCGCCGAGAATGCGCCCGATTTCATTTTCAGCCACGACCTCGAGGGCCGGATCACGTACGTCAGCGAAATATTCGCGCGCTCGTTCGGCTTCACGGCGGCGGATCTCATCGGGCGCGCCGGCGCGGATCTCTTGCCGCGCGACGTGATGAATCCCGACGCGGGTCCGCTGCGCGCGCGGCTCGCGGGTGGCGAGTCCGTTCCGCCGCAGATCTATTGTGTGAAAGCCCCCGGGGGTGACCGGCGCTGGCTCGAGTGTGCGACGTCGGCGATCCGCGACGGCGACGGCAAGGTGATCGGCGCCCGCGGCATCGCCCGTGACGTCACCGCGCGCCGCGCCGCGGAAGAAGCGCTCCGGCACTCGCTCGAGGAGCTGCAGCGGAGCGAGGAGCGTTTGCGACGCTTGGCGCGCCATCAGGCGAGCATTCGCGAGGACGAGCGCAAACGTCTCGGTTTCGACCTTCACGACGACGTCTGTCAGGAGCTGGTCGGCATCGGCATCCTGGTCGAGGCGGCGCGCCGGCGCGTGGCGGCGGAGGCGCCCGGCATGGAGGCGGAGCTCGAGCGCATCGGCCGCTACGTCGGCGAGGTCAGCGAGCACCTCCGCCAGCTCGCGCGTGAACTGCGCCCGATGTTGTTGCGTGACCTCGGGCTCGAGGAGAGCCTGCACTCGCTCGCCGAAGGGTTGACGGTCGCGGGGACCGTCGTGGGGGCGCGGTTCACCACCGCGATTCCTCGCCTCGGCGAGGATACCGAGATCGGGGTCTATCGCATCGCGCAGGAGGCGATGGCGAACGCCGTGCGCCATGCGCGCGCTCGGGAGATCCGCCTCACGCTCGGCGTCCAGGGGCGCGAGCTCACGCTCGAGATCGCGGACGACGGGTGCGGCTTCGCCCTCGCCAACCGGCATGGCAGCGAGGCGCTCGGCCTCGTCGGCATGGAAGAGCGTGCGCTCGCCCTCGGGGGTCACCTCATCGTGCGCTCGGGCCCGGGCGAGGGCACGAACGTCCGGCTCGTCTGTCCGGTCGCGTTGCGCGCGCCGGCGAGCGCCGCGTGACGGTCGCGATCGCCGATCTCGGTGAGGACGTGCCGCTGCTCGAAGGATTGCGGACGACGCGGGCGATTCGTCGCCTGCGTCCCGATCCGGTACCGGCCGCGCTCATCCGCAAAATCTGCGAGGCCGGCACCTTCGCGCCGAGCGGCGGAAACCGTCAGCCGTGGTTCTTCATCGCCGTGACGGAGCCCGAGCGGCGCATGTTCGTCGCGGAGCGCTATCGCCACGCCTTTCGCACCTACATCCAGCCCGCGGTGACGGCGGCCGAGGATCCGAGCTATCCCGAGGCCA
>JBDSJB010000084.1:0-5876 GCA_039917665.1 Binatia bacterium | reverse complement strand
AGCCGCCGAATCACTTCCGCGGCTGGCCGTTCCTCACCTGGCAGACCGAGGTGATGCGACGCGACTACAAAGCCGATCACTTCGTCGACGGCACGCAGGTCGACGGCGACGATCTCGGCAGCGACCTTGCCGGTCATCACCTGAACGACTGGGGGCTCTACACGCAGCTGCTCTGGGGCTTCCATCACGGCTGGGCCGCGGGCGTGCGTTACGAATACGCGACCGGCAGTGGTCCGAGCGAGGACGGCGGCCGACAATCCGACTTTCTGCGCGACGATCGGCAACGCGTCGCGCCGCTCATCGTCTGGCAGCCCTCGGAGTTCTCGCGGCTCCGCCTCCAATACGATTTCGACCACGCCGACTTCCTGCCCGGCCACGACGCCCACAGCGTCTGGCTGAGCGTCGAGGTCCTCTACGGCGCCCATCCGGCGCACCAGTACTGAGAGAGGAGACACGTCATGACGAAGAATTGGATGCGATTGTTGGCGGCGACGCTTCTCTTCGGCGTCGCGTCGACCGCAAGCGCGGCATCGGCCGGCGATCCCACGAAACCGCTCGCGGTCTGCGCGACCGTTCCCGAGCTCGGCAGCATCGTGCGCGAGGTCGGCGGCGATCAGGTCACGGTCGAGGTCTTCACGAAGCCGACCGAAGACCCGCATTTCACGCCGGCGCGCCCGAGCCTCATCAAGGCGCTGAACGGCTGCGACATGTTGGCCGAGGTCGGCATGGAGCTCGAGGTCGGGTGGCTCCCGCTGCTCGTCAAGAACGCCCGCAACGACACGGTCCTGGCGGGCGGGCCGGGCTTCTTCGACGCATCGACCGCGATCACGCCACTCGACGTCCCGAGCGGCACGATCGACCGCTCGATGGGCGACGTGCATCCCTTCGGGAACCCGCACTACCTCTTGGATCCCGTCAACGGGATGCTGGTGGCGGTCGCCGTGCACGACAAGCTCGCGCAGCTCCGGCCGTCGGGGCAGAAATATTTCGACGCGCGGCTCGCGAGCTTCCGCAAACGCATCGCGGCCGCGCTCGTCGGCGACACGCTCGCCGCCAAGTACGACGTGGAGAAACTGGCGCTCCTCGCCGAGCACGGCAAGCTCGTCGAGTTCCTGCGCGGGCAGGGCGACGAGAAGGCGCTCGGCGGGTGGCTCGGCCTCGTCGCCGCCGACTACGGGGCGAAGGTGATCGACGATCATCCGATGTGGCCGTACTTTGCGCGCCGCTTCGGACTCGTCGTGGGGGGGCATCTCGAGCCGAAGCCCGGCATCCCGCCGACGACGAAGCACCTCGCCGAGATCGTCGGGCTCATGAAGAGTGATGGCATCCGCGTCGTGCTGGCGTCGGCGTACTACGATCCGCGCCATGCGGCGTTCGTCGCCGAGCAGAGCGGCGGCCGCGTGCTGGCGATGGCGAACCAAGCCGGCGCGCGTCCCGGTACCGACGAGTATGTCGGGTTTGTCGACTACAACGTCCACCAGGTCGCCGACGGATTGAAACCGTGACGAACGGCGACGTGCTCATCCGCGCCCGCGACCTGGCGCTCGGCTACGGGCCGGACCCGGTGGTGCGTGGCGTGCACCTCGAGATTCGGGCCGGCGAGTATTGGTTTCTCGTCGGCCTGAACGGGACGGGGAAGACGACGTTCGTCCGGTCGTTGTTCGACCTCGTCCCGCCGGCGGGCGGCACGCTCTGGATCGATCCGGAGCGTGCCGGCCGGGAGCGCGTCGGCTTCGTGCCGCAACGCTGCGCGCTCAATCCCTCGCTGCCGACGACGGTGCGCGAGCTCGTCGTGCTCGGGCTCGTCGGTCTCACGCTGTCCACGGCCGAACGCAAGGATCGGCTCGCGACCGCGCTCGCGGAGGTCGGCCTCGGTGGCCGCGAGCATCACGACTATTGGTCGCTCTCGGGCGGGCAGCGCCAACGCGTGCTGCTGGCGCGCGCGCTGGTGCGGCGGCCGAACGTCCTCGTGCTCGACGAGCCCGAAACCGGGCTCGACCCGGCGGCCGAGGAGCGGCTGCTCGATCTGCTCGCCCAGATCAATCGCGAGCGCGGCGTCACGTTGCTCTCCGTGTCGCACGATCTCGAGAACGTCCGGCGCTACGCGTCGCACGTGGCCCTCTTCCGCGACGGCACGATCCACGCCGGGCCGGTCGCGGAAGTGCTGACCCACGCCAACCTCGAGCGCACGTACGGCGTGCCGTTTGGCGAGTCATCGCCGTCCGGCGGGTCAGCAAAGCCGTTCGGCGAATCATCGAAGCCGTTCGGCGAATCATCGAAGCCGTTCGGCGAGTCATCGAAGCCGTTCGGCGGGTCATCGCCGGGAGGGCGGTCGTGATCGAAAGCTTTCTCGCGTCCTGGGCGCTGTTCCACAACGCGTACATCGCGGGGTGGCTGATCGCGGTCTTGCTCGCGCTCCTCGGCGTGGTCGTGGTGACGCGCGATCAGATCTTCCTCGGCGCGGCGGTGTCGCAGGCCTCGGTGCTCGGGATCGCCGTCGCGGTGTGTCTCGGCAGCCTGCCCGCCGTCGCCGACTGCACGTGGTGCAACGACGACTGGACCCACACGCTGGCCGGTGGTGTCTTCGCGATCGCCGGCTCGCTCCTGGCGGGGACCGCGACGCTCCGGCGCGAAACCCACGAATCGTTGACGGGCTGGGTGTTCCTCACGTCGAGCTGCTTCGCCGTGCTGCTGCTGGCGCACAGCCCGCACGGCATGGACGAGATCAACCGCCTGCTTGCGAGCACCATCATCGGCGCGGACTTCGACGACGTCGTGATCTTCGGGGTAGCGGTCGCGGTCGTGGCGGGTGTGACGGCGCGACTGCACGCGCCCCTCCGGCTCGTGCTCATGGACCGCGAGATGGCGAGTGCCGTCGGCGTTCCCGTCGCCGCGTGGGATCGCGGGCTGGCGATCGCGCTCGGCGCCGCGATCGGCCTCGCCATCCACGTGTCGGGCGTCGTCTACAGCTTCGGATGTCTGGTCATGCCGGCGCTGGTCGCGAAGAACCTGAGCCGCGAGGTCGGGCAGATGTTCTGGGTGAGCCCGCTCGTCGCGCTCGCGGCGGCCGTCGGCGGGTTCGTGATCGCGAACGACTATGATTTGCCGCCGGCGCAGGCGGCGGTGGCGCTGCTCTGCGTCGCGCTGCTCGCCGCCTGGATGGTGCGGCGCTACCGGGGCTGAGACGCGCGCCGCTCGAACAGATAGTGCGACACCCCCCATTCCTCGCCGCCGCGGTACGCGAAGAGCTCGGCGCAGGCGAGGAAGAAGACGCGCCACTGATGCCACCAGCGCACGGCGGCGTCGGGGCCGTAGGCCGTTCGGAAGAGCGGCATGATCGCGTCGTGTGCCGCATCCATCCGCACCAGCCAGGCTTCGAGCGTCCGCGCGTAGTGCGTGCCGTTCAGGCGCCAGTGCTCCACCGCGCCGAGGTCGCGACCGATCCGCAGCAGCAGATCGTGCGACGGCATCTGCCCGCCCGTGAAGAAGTGCCGCGCCATCCAGTCGGACGGACCCTGGTCGAGATAGGGATACGCGAAGGTCCGGTGGCTGAAGAGGTGGACGAAGAGCCGGCCGTCGGGCACCAGCCACCCAGCGATGCGTTGCAGCAGCAGCTCGTAGTTCCGCATGTGCTCGAACATCTCGACCGAAACCACGCGGTCGAAGGTCGTGCCCGGGTCGAACGCATTCATGTCGGCGGTCACGACCGTCAGGTTGGCGTAGCCGCGCGCCGCGGCGGCATCGTCGATGAAGCGTTTCTGCGAGGCGGAGTTGCTGACGGCCGTGATCGCCGCGTGGCGATAGTGCTCGGCCATCCAGAGTGACAACGAGCCCCAACCACACCCGAGCTCGAGGATGCGTTGACCGTCGGCGAGGCGGGCTCGCTCGCAGGTGAGCGCGAGCATCGCTTCTTCGGCGGCGTCGAGCGAGTCGACGCCGGGCGGCCAGTAGGCGCTCGAATACTTGAGGCGCTTTCCGAGCACACGCATGAAGAAATCCGCCGGAACCTCGTAGTGCTGCGCGTTGGCTTGGGCGGTCGCGATTGCGATCGGACCGCGCCGGCATTCCTCGATCCAGGCCAGCAAGCGGGCGCGCTGCGCGTCCGCGCCACCACGGCTCTCGTCGGCCAGGCGTGCGGCGAGCACGCGTCGGATGCCGAGTCGGAGCATCCAATCGGGAAGCCAACCGGCTGCGACGAGCCAGCCGACGAGCGAGTCGTCCTCGTCGGTGTCGTCATCCGCCGCCGTCAGCGATGCTCGGTCGAGCTTCTCCTCCATACTCAGCGGCGGAAGCTCTGCCGATACGCCTGCGGGCTCGTCCCGACGACGCGCTGAAACCGCTGGCGGAAGGTGGCGCTCGCGCCGAACCCGACCTCGCCCGCGATGCGCTCGATTCCGATCGTGCTCGTTTCCAATAGATGCTGCGCCCGGCGGATACGGAGGCGGAGGATCCACTGGGCCGGGGTCGTGCCGGTCTGGTCGCGAAAGTGCCGGCTCAGGCTGCGCGTGCTCATCGCCGCGTGGCGCGCGATCCGACCGATCGAGAGGTCCTCGTGATGATGCTCCTCGAGCCACCGGAGCAACGACTCGAGCGAGGCGCCGTCGGCCGTCGGGGTTTCGTGCACGATGAACTGGGCCTGGCCTCCAGCGCGCTCGAGCGGCATCACCGCCAGGCGGGCGGCCTTGGCGGCGATCGCCGCCCCGTGGTCGCGTCGCACCATGTGGAGGCAGAGATCCATGCCGGCTGCGGCTCCGGCCGACGTCAGGATGCGGCCGTTGTCGACGTAGAGCACGTTCGGGTCGACCTCGATCCTCGGGTAGCGGCGGGCGAGCTCGGCGGCGGCGAGCCAGTGCGTCGTCGCGCGCAGGCCGTCGAGGAGGCCGGCGGCGGCGAGCACGAACGCGCCGCTGCAGATCGAGGCGATCCGCGCGCCGTTCGCCGCCGCGGCGCGGACCGCGCGAAGGACCCCGTTGGGGATCGGTCGCGACAGGTCTTCGATGCCGGGCACGACGACGGTGTCGGCCAGCGGCACGACGCGCAGCCCGGCGGGAGTCTGTACGCGATACGCGCCGGCGTCGATGGTGCGCGTGAGCCCGCAGACGTGGACGCGATACGGCGCGCTGCCGTCGGCGAGTCGCACCCGACCAAACACCTCGCACGGAATCGCCAGATCGAACGGATTGACGCCATCGAGCGCGACGACTGCGACGACATGTGCCGCGTGGGTGTGGGTTTCGGTTGGCACGAAGTCATCGCATCTTGTCGTTTCCGCCACTGGCATGTCCAGCCTCGGCGGGTATGCTCCGCGTCGTGATGGAGGTGACGATGGCGCCCGGCGTAGTCCCCCACGTGGTCCCCCACGTAGTCCCCCACGTAGTCCCAACGATGGCCCCGCTCGACTGGATCATGCCGGTCGTGATCGCGGTCGTGTTCGTCCTGCTCGCGTCGCTGCTCCGCGAGCCGAGCCGCCAGCGTTTCAACGCGATCTTCGTCGCCGGCGCCGGCGCGGCGTATCTGAATGGCGGCTTCGGTGTCTGGGAGTTCCCGTTCACCGTCGTCGCGACGTGGCTCGCCTACCGCGGGCTCGACGAGTACCGCTTCATCGGGATGGCCTGGCTCTGGCACACGATGTGGGACGTCGCCCATCACTTCTGGGGCAACCCGATCGTGTCCTTTCAGGCCACGTCGTCCGCTGGCTGCGCGATCACCGACGCGCTCATCGCGGTCTGGTTCTTCGCTGGCGCCCCGAGTGTCTACGACCTGCTGCGCGGGCGAAAATCGCTAACTTTGCGTGAGGTTGCGTAAAACCATCTGCAGAATGCCGCCGTGGCGGAGGTAGTCGATCTCGATCGGGCTGTCGACGCGCGCGACGGCCT
>JBDSJB010000083.1:0-5615 GCA_039917665.1 Binatia bacterium | reverse complement strand
TGCCAGGTCTTCCCGGGCGGGAACTCGGTCGCGGCGGGAATGTACGCTTTGCCATCTTTCACGATGATCCACGTCGTGCGCGAGCGTGATTGCGACAGGAGCTGCAGCTCGATCTCCTGCACATCGGCCGCGAATGCCCAGTCCGTGACCGGTCCGGCGATCGCGTCACCGCCGACGAGCGGGCCACCGGGAATCGGTCCGAGGGGGCCGTCGTGGAAGCGGGCGCCGAAGAACCCGAGCGCGATCAGCACGACCAACCCACCGACGATACGCATGACCCACCGCAGCACGACCATGGATGCGTCCTCCCGTCGCCTCTCTAGCAGCCTTCTGCCGTCAGCGAAGCACGCACAGCCCGTTGACTTGGCCGTGCGCCGACCCCACTAGTGACCGCGTGCACGGCAAACAACCGTTGACCTCCGTCGAAGCATTCGCCTTGGCCCTCGTCGAAGCGAGCTCGCGCCTGTCCTTACCGGCGACGAACGACGACGGTGACGCGGGCATGTTGCCCGACGAGCTCCTCCCGGCCGCCGAGTAACGGCCCCCGTTTCCGCCATGTGGGCGCGGATCGAAGCGACGATGGCGAAGCAGGTGCGCCACGTCCGACCGGTCGCCCGCAGCGCCGCCGACCCCGCGAGTCAGCGCGTCATCGCCCAGATCGAGCGTGATTTCGGCGCGTTCGTTCCGCCGTTCGCCCTGCACGCGCCGGCCCCGGCACTCCTCGCCGCGAGTTGGATGATGCTCCGCGAGTCCCTCGTGCCGAGGCACGTCGACCGCATCCGCAAAGAGGCCGTCGCCTCGGCCGTATCGCGCGCGAACGCGTGCACCTATTGCGTCGATGCGCACACCGTCGCCCTGCACGCGCTCGGTGACAGCGCGACGGCCGACGCGTTGACCGGTGTCGGAGCCCCCGACGCCGCGTTGGCTCCCCTGCTCGCTTGGGCGGCGGCGACACGGTCAGCCGACGATCCCCGGCTCGGCACGCCGCCCTTCACCGCAGCGGAGATGCCCGAGATCGTCGGCATCGTGCTCGGCTTTCACTACATCAACCGCATGGTGACGATCTTCCTGACGGCATCGCCGATGCCGTTCGCGAGCCCGCGGCTGAAGAGCTGGACCCGACGGATGCTCGGACCGATCGTGGGTCCGCAGCTGCAGCGGGCCCTCGCACCAGGAGACTCGCTCGCGTTCCTCCCCGATGCGTCGCTACCGCCGGACCTCGCGTGGAGCGCGGCCCACACCACACTCGCAGCGGCACTCACGCGCGCCGCCGCCGCGTTCGATGCGGCCGGCGCGGCGGCGCTCCCCGCCTCCGTTCGCGCGCTCGTGCGTACGCGACTCGCCGACTGGCGCGGGGAAGCCCCGCCACTCGATCGCCGCTGGCTCGAGGACGCGACCGCCCCGCTCGACAGCGCGGAACGCCCCGTGGCTCGCCTCGCGCTCCTCACCGCCTTCGCGCCGGAACGCGTCGACGATGGCGTCATCGCCGACTTCCGCGGCGAGCACGCCGACGACGCGACACTCGTCGGCGCCACGGCGTGGGCGAGCTTCACGACCGCGCGGACGATCGCGGCGTGGCTCAGTTGAGCAGCGGCGCGTTCAAGCGGAAATAGATCTCACGCGGGATCCCGCAGCTCGTGCACATGAGGTGCGCGATCCGAAGGCGCTCGCCGTCGATGACCTCGGCAGCGTGCTCGTCGAGCCGCAGTGTGCCGTCGCACAGCGGGCACCGCATCGCCGCGACCATGACCTCGACGAGCGGCGGCGTCTCGATCTCGATCGGATGAGACGGATCACCGCCGGGCGCGAGCTCGGCCAAACGTTCGAGGTCGCGAACGTGTTGACGCTGCGCCAGACGACGTGACGGCTTCCGGACACCCACGGGGTTCGACTAGCGCGCCGTGGCACGCGAGCCAAGTCACGGAAGCCCGCACCGATCGCCTCCTGGCAGCGCGCGCCTCAGGCGCGTTCGGGCGGGCGCGGTGACGTCGGTGGATCCCCGATCGGCGGTCGCTCGCCCGGTGGATCGCCCGGGCTCGGCGGCGCCGGTGGCTCGCGAATCGGCTCGGGGTGCGGATTCGGCTCGTTCGGTGGCACGGTCGGCGGTTGGAGTGGCGGCTCCTCGATCGGCGGCTGCGTGTCTGGAATCTCGCGCGGCATCAGCCGATCGTCTCGCTGTGCGGCTTGCCGATCTTGAGCGGCAGGCGGTCGAGAATCGCCTCGCAGAACGGATCCAGGTCTTCCGGGCTCCGCGAAGTTATCAGGTTGTCGTCCTCGACGACCTCCTCGTCGATCCACGTCGCGCCGGCATTCAGGAGATCGGTGCGAATCGACGCCCACGAGGTCAGCTCGCGGCCCTCGACGACGTCGGCCTCGATCAGAAGCTGCGGACCATGACAGATCGCGGCTACCGGTTTGCCGCTCTCGAAGAACCGTCGCACGAAATCCACCATGTCTTCGTCCGTACGGAGGCGATCGGGCGAATAGCCGCCCGGGATGACGAGCGCGTCGAAATCGGCAGGATCGAGATCGGCGGCCGTCAGCTCGATGGTCGCCGTCGCTTTGCCCTTCTTGCCGCGGATCGTCGCGCCAGGCTCGAGCCCGATCACGACGACCGAGTGTCCGGCCTTCAGCAGCCGATCGTAGGGCTCCTGGAACTCACTGTCCTCGAAGTCCTCCGCGACCGGTATCGCGATTCTCGCCATGCGCGCTTCCTCCGAAGTCGTCATCAGCAAGAGCGGGACCACGACAGGGCGCGCGCCACCGCACCGCCAAGGTGTCGGCACGTGCAAAGTCTGCAATCTGCCGGTGCAAATCCTTGAGTGGGAACGCTCCGGGTGCCATCCTGCCGCGCGCCCGATGCCGACCGACGATCCCGCCTTTCAGCAACGACTCGAACGCTTCCTGGCCACGCAGCTCCGTGCCGACCACGTGCGGATCGTCACGCTGTCGCGCTCGACCGAGGGGTTCTCGCAGGAGACGTTCAGCTTCGACGTCGAGGTCACGCACGGCGCGACGTCGACGACGCACGGTTACGTCGCGAAGCGCGAGCCGGTCGCCGGCCTGCTCGAGCCGTACGATCTCGAGCCGGAGTTCCGCGTGCTGCACGCGTTGTCGGATCATCCGTTCCCGTCGCCGCCGACGCCCTGGTTCACGCGCGATCCCGCGGTGCTCGACCGACCGTTCTACGTGATGCAGCGCCTGGTCGGCGAGGTTCCGATCCCCGCGCCGTCGGCCGACGGCAGCGGTCCGTTCACCGACGGCGAGCGCGCGACGCTCGGCCCGGCCATCGTCCGCGCGCTCGCCGATCTCCACGCCGTCGACTGGCGCCGCGCCGGGCTCGATTTCCTCGGCGCACCCGGCCCGGGACGCGCCGCCGCGACGCGCGAGCTCGCGCGTTGGGAGACGCGGCTCGAACAGAGCGGTCTCCCCGCCGATCCCGCCATCACCGCCGCCGTTCTCTGGCTCCGCGCGCACATCCCGAGCTGCGACGAGACGACGCTCGTGCACGGCGATTATCGCCTCGGCAACTTTCTCGTCGACCGCGACGGCGCGCGCGCGACGCTGACCGGCGTGCTCGACTGGGAGATGGTCCACCTCGGCGATCCGCTGGAAGATCTCGCGTGGTGCGCCTCGCCGCTCTGGCGTGCCGGCACCGAGTACGCGTCGGCGCTGCTGCCGCCCGACGAGCTGACGGCCGCCTACGCGGCGGCCTCGGGACGTACGGTCGATCCCGACCGCATGCGGTTCTACGAGGTGCTCACGCTCGTGAAGATGATCGCGATCATGCAGACCGGCATCCGCGCCTTCAACGACGGCCGGACGAGCGATCTCCGGATGGCGATCTTCGATCATCAGCTGCCCTTCCTTCTCCTGGTGCTGGCGATGACCCTCGACTTCTTCGGCGGAGGTGCCGCATGAAAACGACCGTGGAGCGCCTGATCGACGGCGTCGTGCAGACGCTGCTCGAGGCCGTGCTTCCCGACCTCGGGAACTCCTTCGCGCGCGGCCAGCTCTACGCCGCCGTCGACGTGCTGCGGAACCTGCGCGATCGCGTCGAGCCGCGTGCCGACCTCGCCGAGGCCGAGAGTGACTCGGCCGCAGCGGCACTCGCCCGCGCCGGCGCCGCGCTCGGCGGCGCGTCACCACTGGGGGCTCAGATCGACGCGGCGCTCGCCGCGGCACCATCCGCGCCGCCCGCGGTTCGAAACGCCGCCCTCCGCGCCGCGCTCGTCGAGGCGTTGACCGCGATCGCGACGCTGCCGGAAGAGACGGCGCGTCCCGCGCGCACGCCGATCGCCGAGCACCTCGGCAACCAGACCATGCGCGACATCGCGGTACTGAAACCGTCGATGCTCGCCGAAATCTCGCGCGGCTGAGCCACCCATGCTCACCAAATACGACGACTATCCGCTCCATCAGACGGCCGAGCCGATCGCGCAGCCGTCGACCGGCGACCGCAATTTCTACGATCGCTACTTCTTCAACGGCTACAGCAAGAGTGGCGACGTGTTCTTCGCGGCCGCACTCGGCGTCTATCCGAACCGGCGCGTCATGGACGCCTCATTCACCGTCGTGCGCGGCGGCCGGCAATGGGTCGTTCGCGCCTCGCGCCTGGCGCCGCTCGAGCGCACCGAGACGACCGTCGGACCAATCACGGTCGAGGTCGTCGAGCCGCTCCGGACATTGCGGCTGCGCGTCGTCGACAACGATCACGGCCTGAAGGCGGATCTGACCTTCCGCGCGCGCACGGCGCCGATCGAAGAGCCGCGCTTCACCCACCGCGTGCACGGGCGGCTCGTCATGGACTCGACGCGCCTCACGCAGTTCGGCGCCTGGGACGGCTCGCTGACCGTGGACGGCGAGACGATCACCGCCGACCCCGCGACGATGCTCGGCTCGCGTGACCGCTCCTGGGGCATCCGCATCGTCGGCGAGCCCGAGGGCGGCGCGCCCGGCATGTTCCCGCAGTTCTTCTGGCTCTGGGCGCCGATCCACTTCGACGACGTGTGCGTGCACTTCGACGTCAACGAGGACGGCGTCGGCCGGCGCTGGCACGCCAACGGCAACCTCGCCAAAGTGGGCGCGTTCGGCGAGGACGCGATCGAGTACGTGACCGCCGTCGAGCACCGCATCCATTGGCGCTCCGGCACTCGGCGGGCGGACCGCGCCACGATCGGGCTCACGCCGCACGGCAAGGCGCCCCTTTCGATCGCCCTCGAGCCGATCCTCACCTTTCAGATGCGCGGCCTCGGCTACTTCGATCCCGAATGGGGCCATGGCGTGTGGAAGGGCGACGAGGCCGTCGGCGGCGAGGTGTGGACGCTCGCCGACCTCGATCCGCTCGAGCCGCGCAACCTCCACGTGCAGCAACTCTGTCGCGCCCGCATGGACGGACGCGAGGGCATCGGCGTCCTCGAGCAGCTCGTGATCGGCCCACACGCCCCATCCGGGTTCCGCTCGATCATCGACGGCGCCCCTTGAATCCGGAAAAGGCAGGGGCAACCCCGAGCTCGCGAGCGTTCGCCAAACGAACCCGGATCGTTATAATCCCGCGCTTCCAACCATCATGAGCGACCCGACCAACGACGACGACAAGCCCGCCCCCGAAGAAG
>JBDSJB010000082.1:0-4913 GCA_039917665.1 Binatia bacterium | reverse complement strand
CCCGCCCCCGATACTGCCAAGGGCTTACCTGTCAATTCCGGTGAACTCAGTGCGGTCTTGTAGCCCGGTCCCTTACACTTACCACCGCGAAACCAGTTCATGCACGGAAGGACTCATGCCGCTCGGGTCCTTCTTCGGACGTGCTTGAGGTGCACCACGACCTTGCCACGCACGACACGTAGGCCGACGACCTCACCGCTGGGGAGATCGAGAGTCTGCGCGTCACGTTCCCACGCGACATCATCGAACTCGACACCGAGCAACTCACCATTGGGTGCGAGCCAAGCCACGCCGTGTCCGTTGGTCGCTTCAACCGCATCGCCGTACGGGCCGTCGTGCCAGTACGCTGAGAGCGGCCCTGATCCCGAGAAATGACGAAACACGATTCGCGGTTTCTTCATGGCAGGATCCTCCGAAAACGCCGATGGGATGACCGGATCTTCCTCCCTGTCGGGTACATGCTCGCAAAAAACGCTCCGACTTCCGTCACCTTCACGACGGCAAGCAAGTAGCGCCCGTCGTCCAATCGATAGAACAGCCGGTACTCGTGGGGATGCAAGGTATCGTCGACCAACACCGTCGTCGGATGGGCCAGAATCCGCTCGATCAATGCCAATACGAGATCGCGTGGGAGCGTGAAGTGACGCATGGCGTGCTTGAGCTCGGCTTCCCCGACGATGACATCGTCTCCCGTCGCTGCTTTGATGACCGCCGCCCGCTTCCGCCGCCGCACCCGGCCACTATAGCCGAGATCATGAACCAAAGCTGCCAGTGGCCTGATCCGCGCGCATTCCGAGCCCGAGGGAGCTCCAGGAGTTGCTCGAGCGTGAACCCCAGCGGCTCGGCCATTCCACTGGACCTCGCCGGAACTCTCTCCTGTGAGAACTATTGACGTTGTCGGTGCTCTCGCAAACCATCACCTCATCATGCTTCGCGCCATCGCTCTCCTCCTCGGCACGCTGCGATCGGGCTGCCGCAGCCGCACCGACCTCCTGTTCGAGAACCTTGCCCTGCGGCAGCAGCTCGCCGTGTTCGTCCAGAGCGGACGGCGTCCCCGTATCGCCACCGCCGACCGCTGGCTCTGGATCGTCTTGCGGCGGCTGTGGTCGCGGTGGTCCGACGTCCTGATCTTCGTGCAACCGGAGACGGTAATTCGGTGGCACCGCGCCGGGTTTCGTCGCTACTGGACCTGGCGCTCTCACCGGCGGCGTCGAGGGCGGCCGCCCGTCGACGGCGAGGTTCGTGCGTTGATCCGCAGGATGGCGAAGGAGAACCCGACCTGGGGCGCCCCGCGGATCCACAGCGAGCTGCGCCTGCTCGGCTTCGCCGGCTCCGAGCGCACCGTCTCGCGCTACCTGCCGCGTCGCCCGTCCCCGCCCGATGCCTTCCAGCGCTGGGCGACCTTCTTGCGCAACCACAAGGATGCGATCGCCGCCATGGACTTCTTCGTCGTCCCGACGGTGAGCTTCCGCGTCCTCTACGTGTGGTTCGCGATCGAGCATGGGCGCCGCCGCATTCTCCACTTCGACGTCACCGATCGTCCCGGAGCAGCGTGGGTGGTCCAGCAACTGCGGGAGACGTTTCCCTTCGAGACGGCGCGGCGGTACCTGATCTTCGATCGCGACACGATCTTCTCGGCTCGGGTGGTCGCAGCGGTGCAGTCGTTCGGGATCGAGCCGACGAGAACGCGCTTCCGATCCCCGTGGCAGAACGGCATCGCGGAGCGATGGATTGGGAGCGTGCGACGAGAACTGATTGGCCAGGTCGTCGTCTGCAACGAACGCCATCTTCGTCGGCTCCTGCGGGATTACGTCGCCTACTACCACGAGGATCGCACCCATCTCGGGCTGGAGAAGGGCACGGCAGCAGAGCGCCCGGTGACCCGACGCCCCGAGGGAGATGCCAGAGTCGTTGCGCTGCCCCGCGTCGGCGGCTTGCACCACCGCTACGAGTGGCGCGCCGCGGCGTAGTCCGACAGCGTCCCCACGATCCATTCCCCTGATGGGCGTCTCCTTTGCGACGCAAGGGAGATGCCCGGCCACCGTCGGCGGTCACCGCCAAGCAAGCGGGACGCGCCTCACACCGATTCGTGGTGCACGGAGACGGATCGCTCTCACGGGATCGCGTTTCCAGGTGCCGAGCGTCTCGGTTGTACGGTCAGATCGGGTTCTGGCGAAGGACACGTGATCTGAAACCGGTCGGCGATGGCGCGACGCAAATTGCGCGCTTGGGCGTGGTTGCGGAGCGCCCCCACCTTCCTCGTCGGAAAGCGCGCGGCGGGCGGCGCAGCAGCAATCCGCGTCTAGGTCATCTGTCGGACGCGTGGGCCTACAGGCGAACGTCCAACGTTGGCTTTTATGTCGCCACCCGGTGAGGCGAACCGTTGGCAAACACGCGGCTAGAGCTTACTATCAACCTGTTGCCGGTTGGATTGGCCGTGTAGGAGGGGGAGCCGCGGACCACTAACGCGACATCGCATCGCAAGGAGGTAACGATCGTGCGTAAAATGAAGAAGACGCTCCAAATCGTAGTTCTCGCGACGGTCTTTGCAGCAGGGTACCTGTCGGGCTCGGTTACGCAGCGCGACGCCGACGCTCAGCTGAAGGAGATGGGAGAAGGCGCGCTGAAGGGAGCCGCGAAGACGCAAGCCGGCGCCGACGACTCGGCGGTCAAGCTCGGACGGACCATCGACAACATGCAGGACCAGGTCGACGGGCTCACCAAGAACTTGCGGGTTCTGAAAGACATCCAGAGCGCGCTCGCCCGCTGACCTCGTTCCATTGCCGCGACGGCACGCACCAAATTCGCGCCGTCGCGGCGAGGCTCAGTGCGCCAGTCGGCTTCGGATCAGCAAATCGTCAGTCAGTAGAAGCCAAAGCGCCGGGGCACTGAAGCGATCACCGACTCATCAGCGCCCAGGACTCTGTCCGCCGCAGAACGCGTACCGGCGATGGGATCGCGCCGTCCTCACGATCTACCGCCGACTTTTCGAGAGCGCGCGCCTTAGCGCGGCGCGGCTTCAGAGGGGACGTCGGGAGCGCGACGGTCGGTGGCGTTCCGGATACTCGTCGCCCGCTACCGCGTACTGTCCGAAGCGAACCATCGCGGCTACGCGCGGTCCAAGTACGTCCTCGCTCAGCTCGAGCACGAGTTTGGCGCGACCGCACTCGCCGCCCTTTCGAGCTTCCGACTCGAGCGCTGGAAGGCAAACCGACGAAAAGACGTCGCCCCCGCGACCGTGAACCGCGAGCTCACCGTCCTGAAAGCGATGCTCACCAAAGCCGTCGAGTGGAAGCTACTGGACGTCAATCCCGCAGCCGCCGTGAAACCCCTGCCCGTCTCGAACCAGCGCCTCCGCTACCTGACTATCGCGGAGCTCACGGCGCTTCTTGAGGCAGCCGACGTCGACGTCGCCGCGTGGCTCGCCCCCGCGATCGTCCTCGCCGTGAACTTGGGGATCCGCCAAGGCGAGTTCCTCCGCCTCCGCTGGCGCGATCTCCGGCCCGAGCAACACCTCGCCGCCATCGAGCAGACCAAGAGCAACAAGCCGCGCTACGTCCCCCTGAACGCCACCGTCGAGGCCGCGCTCGCGGGGCTACCCCGGGACGGCGAGACGATCCTCGCCTGGCCCTGGGGCGAGCCCGTGAAAGCGACGACGCTCTACGCGGCCTTCCGCCGCGCCTGCACCACCGCCGGGATCGTCGACTGCCACTGGCACGATCTCCGGCACACGTTCGCGAGCCACTGCGTGATGGCGGGCGTGGATCTCGCGACGGTGAAGGACCTCCTCGGCCACCAGTCGCTCGAGATGACGATGCGCTACAGCCACCTCGCCCCGGCGCACAAGGCTTCGGCCGTGGCGAAGCTCGCCGCGGCGCTCATGGCGCGCCCCGAGGTGGTGCCCCAGACGGCGGCCGCTGCGGCCGCCTCGGGGGCGTCCGAGACGCACGCGGCGCTCGAAACTGCCCCCGATCCGGCACGTTTCCGGCACGTTTTTTCCGGGCGCCAGACCCCGGCGAAGCAAAAGTACTTAGAGAATCAGCGAGATGGAAAGTGGACGCGATCGAAACCAATTCGAACCGCCGCACAGATTCCGCTTCACTTTTCGATGCTTGAGACGAGCCAGCCTTTTCCGTACCAGGTCCTCGCTGAGAGAGCTCAGCAACTTCGTCGGCTGGGCATGCCTAACAGCTCGATCGCCCGATCGCTCGGGGTCACCGACAAGACGGTCGCCAAGTCGATTCGCTGGATTTCGGCACATACCGGTACGAATCGCGAGAGGTCGAAGAGGACCTAGCTACGCGGGGCCCGTGACAGTTGGCGTGTCGGTATGTTTCGAAACGAAGATCCGCGAATCGAAACGATCCGCAACACGGGTACAAATCCCCGACTGGATTTGGCCCTTACTACGGCAGCCGGTTCGTGTAGTTCTGACCGTGAAGGAAGCAGCGCGAAGCGCCCTGCCCTGCGACGGAGCTAAATGGAGGCGGCACATGACCTTGGCTGCCTAGCGCGTCGGGAGAGGGGGATGCAGAGTGGTCGCGGACGACATGGGGGCTGCTGGAGGTAAACGCACATGATCGAGGACACGCTCAAGAAGATTGAGGCGAGGGTTCAAGCTGCGGACACGCTCGCGGGAGATCCCAAGGTCGAGCTGCTTCAACTGCTCAGCACCCTACACTTCGAGGTCGCAGAGCTGGCAAAGACCCATGGCGAGCATGCCGAGAGCATCGCAAGCTTCGCCGAAGCCTCAACGCGCGAAGCGACCCGCACACAGCGGAACCCGCGCCTGCTGGAATTGTCGCTGGCGGGCCTTTCGTCCTCAGTCGAGGAATTTGAACAATCGCATCCGCGTCTGGTGGAGATCGCAAACGCGATCAGCAACGCGCTGGCGAGTCTCGGCATCTAGCGAC
>JBDSJB010000081.1:0-9338 GCA_039917665.1 Binatia bacterium | reverse complement strand
CCGATCCGTACCCGTCGCTCGGGCTCTGCGAGCTGATCGGGGTACCGACCGAAGATCGGACGCGGTTTCGGGGCTGGGCCAACACGATCGGCCTCGGCTTCAGCCCCCTCGTGTCGATGCACATCGCGGCCGTCGACGACGCGCTGACGCAATTGCTCGCCTACACCGGTGCGCTGGCCGAGACGCGGCGCGCCGCGCCCAGCGACGATCTCGTCAGCCGGATCGCGCAGGCGGCGCGCGAGGACGATTGGTCGGATTTCGAGATTCAGGGCTTCATCGCCGGCCTCGTCTTCGCCGGCCACGAGACGACGAAGAATCAGCTCGGCTGGATGGTGCAGGTGCTGTCCGAGCACCCCACGCTCTGGAGCGACGCCGCCACCGAGCGCATCAGCGCGGCCGACGTCGTCGAGGAAGTGCTGCGCTATCGCTCTGCCGTAACGGGCGTCGGTCGCACGCCGTCCGAGCCCGTCATCGTCGGCGGGACGGAGCTGGTGCCCGGCGACTCGGTGTTTCTCTCCGTCTGGAGCGCGAATCACGACGAAACGATCTTCCCCGCGGCCGAGCACCTCGATCCGGCGCAGGGCGCGGTCGCGCCGCACATCGCCTTCGGCCACGGCGCGCATCATTGCCTCGGCGCGGCGCTCGCGCGCGCCGAGCTGCAGGAAGGTCTGACGGCACTGGTGGCGCGCCTCGAATGTCCGACCATCGCGGAGGGCAGCGTGTGGCGGCCACCGCTCGGCATCAACGGGCCCGAGCGGCTTCCGATCCGCTTCCGCACCTCTAGTTGACCCTCACCGATGGCGTCGGTAGCGTGCGCCGCGCCATGCACCTACGACGAACTGCAATGATGTTGACCGTGGCGGCGGCGCTCGCGATCGGATGCTCGCGGTCGCCCGAGACGACGGCCAGCTCAGACCCCGGCTCGGCCGGAGAGAAGAAGGCGAGCCCAATGGCCGAAAACATGGAAACCACCCCGAGTGGGTTGCAATACACCGACGTGAAGGTGGGCACCGGCGCCTCGCCGAAGACTGGGCAGACGGCAGTCGTGCACTACACGGGTTGGCTCGTCGACGGGAAGAAGTTCGACAGCTCGAAGGATCGCGGCCAGCCGTTCCAATTCGCCGTCGGCCGCGGCCAGGTCATCAAGGGATGGGACGAAGGTGTGGCCACCATGAAAGTTGGCGGCACCCGGAAGCTACTGATCCCGCCGGCTCTCGCCTACGGTGCTGCCGGCGCGGGCGGCGTCATTCCCCCGAACGCGACGCTGACGTTCGAGGTCGAGCTCCTCGAAATCCGCTGAGCGGGACTGGGCCCGTGGCTTCGCTGCGCGTCCTGGCGTTCGAGAGCCGCCGCGCCGTCGAGATGGCGGCGCTCATCCGGAAGCAGGGGGGTGACCCGTTCGTCGCTCCCTCGATGCGCGAGGTGCCGCTCGCGGAGCAGCCGGCTGCGCTCGCCTTCGCGCGGGCGCTCGTCGCGGGCACGATCGACGTCGTCGTCTGTCTGACCGGCGTCGGCACCCGTGCCCTGGCGGACGCCGTCGAGCCGGTGTTGCCGCGGGCGGCGTTCGCGGAACGGCTCGCGCGGACGACGATCGTTGCGCGTGGACCGAAGCCGGTCGCGGCCCTTCGCGAGCTCGGCGTTGCGCCGGCCGTTACCGTGCCCGAGCCGAACACGTGGCGCGAGCTGCTCGCGGCGCTCGACGGGGTCGCGCTGACGGGGAAGCACGTCGCGATCCAAGAGTACGGCATCGCCAATCCCGAGCTCGTGGCCGGACTCGAGGCACGCGGGGCGAACGTGATGCCGGTGCCGGTCTATCGCTGGGCGTTGCCCGACGATCTCGGGCCGCTCCACGAGGCCATCGATCGGATCGCGAGCCTGCGCGTCGACGTCGTGCTTTTCACCAGCGCGACGCAAGTAACGCACGTCTTGCGCATCGCGGACGAGCGCGCGGCGCGTGACGGGCTGGCGTCGGGTTTGGCGCAGGCCGTCGTCGGCTCGATCGGACCCGTGTGCTCGGACGCGCTCCGCGCCGCCGGCCTTCCGGTCGACTATGAGCCGACGCACCCGAAGATGGGACGGCTCGTGAGCGAAACGCTGCGCGCGGCCCCGGCGATCCTCCCGGCCAAGCGCGGCTGACCCGCTCGACGCCGCCAGGCGAGACTGGCATTGTCGCCGCAAGTGTCCGTCGCTACGCGATTCCTCCGTGCCTGTCGTCGCGAGCCGACGGACTGCACCCCGATCTGGATCATGCGCCAGGCCGGCCGCTATCTCCCGGAGTATCGGGCGCTCCGCGCGCAACACGGCTTCCTCGAGCTCTGCAAGACGCCCGCGCTCGCGGCCGCAGTAACGGTGATGCCGATCGAGCGCTTTCCGGTCGACGCGGCGATCCTGTTCGCAGACATTCTCCTGGTGCTCGAGCCTATGGGCGTCGGTCTCGAGTTCGCGCAGGGCGACGGCCCGGTGATCCATCGGCCGGTCCGGACGCGGGCCGACGTCGACGGTCTAGCGCGGATCCCCGCGGCGCAGTCGCTCGGCTACGTGTTCGAGACGGTGCGCGAGGTCCGCCGCCGCCTCGCCGGTCGCGTTCCGTTGATCGGCTTCGCGGGCGCGCCGTTCACGCTCGCGTCGTACGTCATCGAGGGCGGCGGGTCGCGTCAGTACCGTCACACCAAGACGCTCATGTACGGCGATCCGACCGCATGGCACCGCTTGATGGAGCGGCTCTCGGAAACCATCGTCGACTATCTCCGAGAGCAAATCGCGGCGGGCGCGCAAGCGGTGCAGCTGTTCGACAGCTGGGTCGGGTGCCTCGGCCCGGACGACTACCGGACGTACGTGTTGCCCCACATGCGCGCGACGTTCTCGGCACTCGCGGGCGCAGGCGTGCCGGTGATCCATTTCGGGACGGGCACTGCCGCGTTGCTCGAGATGATGCGCGAGGGCGGGGGCGACGTGATCGGAATCGATTGGCACGTCGACCTCGGTGAGGCCTGGGATCGCGTCGGGCACGACGTCGCCGTCCAGGGCAATCTCGATCCGCTCGTGCTTTTCGCGGCCCCAGAGGAGATCCGCCGCCGCGTGGCGCGGATTCTCGAACGCGCCGCCGGCCGGCCCGGGCACATCTTCAATCTCGGGCACGGCGTGCTCCCTGAAACGCCGATCGAGCACGTGGCGACGTTGATCGACGCCGTGCACGAGCTCTCGGCGCGGTGACGGACCGCATGGCCGCGAGTGATCCGATCGACGCCGTGCTGCTGATCGCGTTCGGCGGCCCCGAGCGCATGGAGGACGTGCGACCGTTCCTCGACAACGTGCTCCGCGGCCGGCCGGTGCCGCGCGAGCGCTACGAGGACGTCGTGCACCACTACGAGCTGATCGGCGGACGCTCGCCGCTGAACGCGCTCACCTTTGCGCAAGCTGACGGCCTCCGCGGGGCGCTGGTGGCGGCCGGTTCGGCGCTGCCGATCTACGTCGGCATGCGCAATTGGTCGCCGTACATCGCCGATACGCTCGCCGTGATGCAGCGCGATGGCGTGCGACACGCGCTCGGCCTGATCTTGGCGCCGCATCGCACCGAGGCGAGCTGGGAGCGTTACACCGGCGCCGTCGCGGCCGGGTGCGCGGCACTCGGGGCAGGCGCGCCGGCCATCTCCTACGTCGGGTCGTGGTTCGACCACCCGCTCTTCATCGAGACGATGGTGAGCCGCACGCGCGCGGCCCTGGCCGAGGCGCCAGATGCGCCGCTCGTGTTCACGGCCCACAGCATCCCGGTCGCGATGGCGGGGGACTCGCCGTACGTCCGCGAGCTCCAGGTGTCGGCGCGTCTCGTGACGGCCGCCGTCGGTCGGGACGACTTCACGCTCGCCTACCAGAGTCGGAGCGGGAGCCCGCGCGATCCTTGGCTCGAGCCCGACGTGAACGACGTCGTTCGCGAGCTCGCAGCGCGCGGGACGAACGCGGTCGTCGTCGTGCCGATCGGCTTCGTCTGCGACCACGTCGAGGTTCGCTACGATCTCGACATCGAGCTGAAGGGCATCGCCGACGAGCTCGGCATTCGGCTCGTCCGCGCCGAAACCGCCAACGATCACCCCACGTTCGCCCGCATGCTGGCCGACGTCGTGCTCCGACACGCGGGAACCAGCTCGCGCCCAGGCTGAGCCCGCCGATGTCGGTCGCCGTTCGCGACGTCGTGGTCATCGGAGGTGGGATCGCCGGTCTCGCGGCGGCGCACCGCGTGCGCGAGCGTGACGCGGGCGCGCGCGTCACCGTGCTCGAGGCGGGCGATCGGCTCGGCGGCGCGGTCTGGACGGATCGCGTCCCGGGATTCGTGGTCGAGGGCGGCGCGGATTCGTTCCTGACGGAGAAGCGGTGGGCGATGGGTCTCGCGCGCCGGCTCGGACTCGAGGATCGCTTGATCCGGACACGCGACGAGCAGCGCCGGACGTTCATCGTCCACGCCGGCGCGCTGCACCCGTTGCCGGACGGATTTCTCATGATGGCGCCGACCAAGCTGGCGCCGCTCCTGAGCTCGCGCCTCTTCAGTCCGGCGGGCAAACTCCGGATGGCGCTCGATCTCGTGTTGCCACGACGATCCGCGCGCGACGACGAGAGCCTCGACGCATTCGTGCGGCGGCGCCTCGGGCGTGAGGCGTTGGAGCGCGCGGCGCAGCCGCTCGTCGGCGGCATCTACACGGCCGACCCGACGCGACTCAGTCTGGCGGCGACGATGCCGCGCTTCATCGAGATGGAACGGCAGCAGCGCAGCATCATTCTCGCGATGCGTCGCCAGGCGAAGGCGGCGGCGCGGAGTGACAGCGGTGCGCGCTGGAGCCTCTTCGCGAGCTTCGCCGACGGCATGCAGACGCTCGTCGACGCGCTCGCCCGCCGCTTGCCGGAAGGCGCCGTGCGGCTCGGGACGCGCGTCACGGGGGTGGAGCGAACGGCGACGGGCGGGTGGCGCATCGCGCTCGCGCACGACGAGGCGCTCGAGGCGTCGCAGATCGTGCTCGCGACGCCGGCGTTCGTCAGCGCGGAGCTCGTCCGGCCGCTCGATCCGACGCTCGCGGATCGGCTCGCGAGCATTCGTCATGCCTCATCGGCGATCGTGACGCTCGGCTATGCGCGGACGCAGGTGCCGCACCCGCTCGACGGGTTCGGCTTCGTCGTGCCGGCCGTCGAGGGGCGCCGCATCATCGCGGGGACGTTTTCGAGCGTGAAATACGCCGGCCGTGCTCCGGCCGAGCATGCGCTCTTGCGCGTCTTCATGGGCGGGGCCTTGGCCGAGCACATGGCACTGCTTCCCGATGACGCGCTCGTCGGCGTGGCGCGGTCGGACCTCGGTGCCCTGCTCGGCGTCACGGGCGAGCCTGCCCTCATCCGGATCGCGCGGCATCCGCGCGCGATGCCGCAGTACGACCTCGGACACCTTGAACGTGTCGACGCGATCGAGGCGGCCGTCGGCCGTCTGGGCGGTCTCGCGCTCGCGGGCAATGCCTATCGCGGTGTCGGCATTCCCGACTGCATTCACAGCGGTGAGCGCGCCGTCGATTCGCTGTTCGACGGCGTGCTACAGCCCGCCTGAGAGGGCCCACGCATGATCCGTACTCCGCTCTGCGATCTTCTCGGCGTCGAACACCCGATCATGCTCGCCGGCATGGGCGGGGTCTCGTACTCCGCCGTCACGGCCGCGGTGTCCGAGGCTGGTGGCTTCGGCTGTCTCGGCGCCGCCATCATGGATCACGCCGAGATGAAGCGGGAGATCGCCGCCGTCCGCGCGACGACGACCAAGCCGTTCGGCGTCGATCTGCTGACCGCGAGCCCGCGCGATCTGGTGGCGATGGTCGAGACCATCTGCGAATCGGGCGCGCGGGCGTTCGTCGCCGGGCTCGGGGTGCCGGCGCAAGTCGTCGACCTCTGCCACCGCTACGGGCTCCTCGTCGTGAACATGTGCGGAAAGGTGAGTCACGCCGTCCGTGCGGTCGACGCGGGCTGCGACATCGTGGTGGCGCAAGGCACCGAAGCGGGTGGCCACACGGGGTCGATCGCGACGCTGCCGCTCGTCCCGCGCATCGTCGACGCGGTGAAGGTGCCGGTCGTCGCGGCCGGCGGCATCTTCGACGGCCGGGGACTCGTCGCGGCGTTGGCGCTCGGAGCGCAAGGCATTTGGCTGGGCACTCGCTTCATCGCCTCGACGGAGGCGCGGGCGCATCGCGACTTCAAGGAGAAGATCGTCGCGATCGACGAGACCGGGACCGTCGTCACGCGCTGCTACAGCGGCAAGACGATGCGGGCCATCCGGACGCGTTACACGGACGAGTGGGAAGCGCGCAAAAACGAGCTGATGGCGTTCCCGATGCAGGCGGCACGCGCCACGCAGGATGGCGTTTGGCACATAGGCTCGGGCCCTGAAGCAGGCTTCGACGCCGACCGCGACTGCATGCCGACCGGCCAGAGCGCGGGCGGCATCGCTGGCGTGAAGCCGTGCCGCGACATCGTGCGCGACATCATGACCGAGGCGGAGGCGATTCTCAGCCGTCTGCCCCGGCCGTCCGCGTGCGCCTTTACCGTCGCCTGACCCGCAGAAGTCGCTTGCCCCCGAACGAGGTCTTTTGCCATACCAAGGGCGGGAGGATCGTCCCATGAAGACTCTACGGGAAGTCATGCGTGAGGGCTTCATTTTCTCGCTGCAACAAAACGCGTCGGTCGCTGAAGCCGCCCAGATGATGGAGACCCACAACATCGGTATCGTGGCGGTCCTCCAGGGTGAACGCTTGGTGGGGGTGCTCTCCGAGCGTGACGTCGTGCGCCGGGTGCTGAACCACGGTCGCGACCCGCTGCGGACCGCCGTCGGCGACGTGATGACGACGAACGTGATCGTCGCGACGCCGGACGACGACTATCAGGCGGCGATGCGGAAAATGGATTACGCCAACATCCGGCACCTGCCGGTCCTCGCAGGCGATCGCATGATCTCGATGCTGTCGATCCGCGATCTGATGCGCGTCGACATGGCCCGCCTGACCGAAGAGGTCCGGTATCTGCACGACTACATCCACCAGGTCCCGCACTGAGCCTCGGCGGGATCGTCTCGGCGAGTCCGCCCCACCGGATCTTCGTCGCATTGCGGCATTCGAATGGTCAGCTAGAATCCGCGCGCGAAAGGAACCGACGCCATGGGACGGGACTCGCTGACGATCACCGATAATCGCACCGGCAAGAGCTACGACGTACCGATCGAGGACAACACGATCCGCGCCCTCGATCTGCGGAAGATCAAGACTGATCCCGACGATTTCGGGCTCATGGCGTACGATCCGGCGTACACGAACACCGCGTCGTGTCGCAGCCGGATTACCTTCATCGACGGCGACAAAGGCATTTTGCGCTACCGCGGGTACCCGATCGAGCAGCTCGCCGAGAAAAGCACCTATCTCGAGACCGCCTACCTGCTGGTGAAGGGCGAGCTCCCGAAGCCCTCCCACCTGACGGCGTTCGACCAGAACATTCGTCATCACACGATCATCCACGAGAACATCAAGAAGTTCATCGACGGCTTCCACTACGACGCCCACCCGATGGGGATTCTCGTCGGGACCGTTGGCGCGCTGTCGACCTTCTATCCGGACGCGAAGCGCATCTTCGATCCCGAGTCGCGTCGCATCCAGACGCACCGGCTGATCGCGAAGATGCCGACGATCGCGGCGTTCGCGTACCGGCACTCGATCGGCATGCCGTACGCGTATCCCGACAACGACCTCAGCTACACCGGCAACTTCTTGAACATGCTGCTCAAGATGACCGAGCTCAAATACAAGCCGAATCCCAAGCTCGAGCGCGCGATCGACGTGCTCTTCATCTTGCACGCCGACCACGAGCAGAATTGTTCGACGAGCGCGATGCGAAGCGTCGGCAGCTCGCAGGTCGACCCCTATTCGGCGATCGCGGCCGCGACCGCGGCGCTCTACGGACCGCTCCACGGCGGCGCCAACGAAGCCGTCATCCGCATGCTCATGGAGATCGGCTCGAAGGACAATGTGCCGGCTTACATCAAGCGCGTGAAGGCCGGCGAGATCCGCCTCATGGGCTTCGGCCACCGTATCTACAAGAACTACGACCCGCGCGCGAAGATCGTCCGTGAGGTCGCCAACGAGGTCTTCGAGGTCACGGGACCGAATCCGCTGCTCGAGATTGCGCTCGAGCTCGAGCGCATCGCGCTCGCCGACGACTACTTCATCTCCAAAAAACTCTACCCGAACGTCGACTTCTATTCGGGGATCATCTACCAGGCGATGGGCTTCCCGATGGACATGTTCCCGGTGCTGTTCGCGATCCCGCGGACGTCGGGGTGGCTGGCCCAGTGGATCGAGATGCTGCTCGATGACGAGCAGAAGATCGCACGGCCGCGGCAGATCTATCTCGGACCTGACGAACGCGACTACGTTCCTGTGGCGGAGCGGGTGGAGTAAGGGAGCGCTCGAAGCGGTTACTTGATGACGAGATAGGCGACGGCGACGATCATGGCGCCGGCCGCGATCCCGAGCGCGACAAACAGGCCTTCCATGCGACCTGTATCTACACTTCTCGCCTTCTCGAGCAAGCTTTTTCGCACATGACCGACACGGCATTCCGAGCAGCGTGGCAACTGGCCGACGCGATTCGCAACGGGGAGCTTTCCCCGGTGTCGCTCGTGCAGTCGTGCCTGAATCGCATCGACGCAGTGAATCCGTCGCTAAACGCCTTTGTCGCCTTACGACGCGATGAGGCATTAGCGGAGGCCGCAGCGCTCCAGAAGCTGATCGTCGCCGGCAAGCGCATCGGGCCTCTTGCAGGCTTGCCCGTCGGGGTGAAGGACCTCGAGGACGTCGCGGGGCTGCCGACGACGTATGGCTCGCTGCCGTTTCGTGATTACCGGCCGACCGAAGACTCGGTGCAGGTCGCGCGGCTGAAGGCTGCGGGCGCCATCATCCTCGGGAAGACCAATACACCGGAGTTTGGGTACACGGGTCTCACGAAGAATCTCGTCTTCGGCGTGACCCGGAACCCGTGGAATCTCGAGCGGACGCCGGGAGGGTCGAGCGGTGGGTCTTCCGCGGCGATCGCCGCCGGCCTCGTCCCGCTCGTGACGGCCTCGGACGGAGGTGGCTCGATTCGCATCCCAGCCTGCTACGTCGGCGCCTACGGGCTGAAGCCGACGTTCGGGCGCGTGCCGGTTGGTCCCCTGATCGCCGAACGCCCGATGCTCTCGTGGATCGATACGGTGTGTTGGGGGCCGCTCACGCGGACCGTGCGCGACGCCGCGCTCTTCCTCGACGTCGTCGCCGGACCCGATCCCGCTGACC
>JBDSJB010000080.1:0-4794 GCA_039917665.1 Binatia bacterium | reverse complement strand
ACATGTTCAGTCAGGTCGATCGCTCGTTGGAGCGCGCGCAGGGCGGTCTCGGCATCGGCTTGACGCTCGTCAAACGGATCGTCGAGTTGCACGCGGGCTCGATCACGGTGGCCAGCGCGGGACTCGGGAAGGGCAGCGAATTCGTCGTCCGGCTGCCGGTGCTCCTTGCGGCGCCGGAGGGCGCCGCAAGGAGCGCTCCGACCCCACTGACTCAGCCGTCGTCGCTCCGCATTCTGGTCATCGACGACAATCGCGACGCGGCCGAGAGCCTCGCCATGCTGCTCGAGATGGCCGGCAACGTGACCGCGACCGCCTTCGACGGTCTGGTCGCCGTCGAGCTCGCCGCCGATTTCCGACCCGACGTCATGCTGCTCGACATCGGTCTTCCCGGCCTGAACGGCTACGAAGTGGCGCGGGCGATCCGCGCACAGCCCTGGGGCGAGACGATCAAGCTGGTCGCGCTGACGGGGTGGGGGCAGGACGAGGACCGCCACAAGTCGCGCGCGGCCGGCATCGATGCCCACCTCGTGAAGCCGGTCGATTTCGACGCGTTGCAGAGACTGCTCGCGAGCTGATCGCCACCATAGAGATGGACCTCGCCACGCGGTGGTGGCTGTCCTTCTTTGGCTCGCTCGGCGATCGGCGGGATCATAGGGTTCCTCGTCGCCAAGCTCTCGACGTTCGTGGCGGGGATGGGCGTGGGCATGATCATTCCCGGCCTGGTGTCGCTCGCGTTCACCTACGCGTTCGTCGAGGGCTATCGCGTCTTCTCGTACGACGCCGCGCGTACGACGGGCGTCGTCGTGGCGGTCGAGGATCGTGCCGCCAACGCGTCGGGGTCGGTCACGTCGCCGGTCGCGATCGTCGAGTACGATAGCGATCCGAAATGCCGGCTGGTGACGCAGCCGCGTCGCCGGTACAAAGCGGCATGCGCGTCGTCTCGCTGAACGTCGGACTGCCGCGGACGGTCACGTGGCGCGGGAAGCCCGTAGAAACGGGAATCTGGAAGCAGCCGATTGCCGGGCGCGCCGCGATCCGCGGCGACAATCTGGTCGGCGATCGCCAGGCCGATCTCACCGTGCACGGCGGCCGCGACAAAGCCGTCTACGGCTATCCGACCGAGCACTATCCGTGGTGGCGCACCCAGCTGCCGGGCATCGAGCTCCCGTGGGGCGCCTTTGGCGAAAACCTGAGCGTCGAAGGTCTCAGCGAAACGCACGTGCGCATCGGTGACCGTTTTCGCATCGGAACCGCCGAGCTCATGGTCACGCAACCGCGCATGCCGTGATTCAAGCTCGGCTTGAAATTCGATCGACCGCAGCTCGTGAAGGAGTTCCTGCGCTCGGAGCGCAGCGGGTTCTACTTCGCGGTGGTGCGCGCGGGCGAGATCGGCGCCGGCGACGTGATCGAGCAGGTGCACGAGGAGCCGACCAGCATGACGGTCACGGATCTCGTGCGGCTCTCCGTCGCGTCCCACATCGAAACGGACGTGCTGCGTCGCGCCGTCGCGACGCCCGGGCTTGCCGAAGTGTGGCGAGAAGAGTTTCGCCAGCGTCTCGAGCAGCAGTCGGACCCGTAGGAGCCGGCCGGTAGCCTACGACCGGCCCCCTTGCTCTAACGGTCGGCATGAAGATTCTCGACTCGATTGGTGTGGTGGTGGTGCTCCTGACGGTGGCGATCGTCGCGACGTCGTCGGCCTCGGGTTCCTCCGTCGGCAAGGGCAGTAATCGCGAGGCGATTCTCGGCGTGCAGGTCCAGCTCGATCGTGCCGCGTTCCCGGTCGGCGAGATCGACGGCCGCTGGGGCGCGAACACCGAGCGCGCCATCCGCGCCTTCCAGCGCGCCCGTGACCTCGCGCCGAGCGGGACGGTCGACGACGCGACGGCGGCGGCGCTCGAACCCGAGGTGCCGGCGCTCGTCGCGTACACGATCACGGCGGACGACGTCGCGGGACCGTTCGTCGCGATCCCGAAGGACATGATGGCGAAGGCGAAGCTGCCGGCGGCGGGATTTGCGTCCCCACTCGAAATGCTCGCCGAGCGCGCGCACGCGAGCCCCGCGCTGCTCCGCGCTCTGAATCCGGGGAAGGCGTTCGACGCCGCTGGGACCGAGGTCAAGCTGCCGAACGTCGGCGGCACGGCGCCGGCGCCGGGGAAGAGCATCGTCGTCGACGGGAGCGATCTGTCGGTGCAGGTGCTCGACGAGCAGGAGAAGGTGATCGCGCGCTATCCGGCGAGCGTCGGAAGCGTCCACGATCCGCTGCCGGTCGGACGCTGGACCATCAAAGGCGTCGCGCGAAATCCCAAGTTTCACTACGACCCGGATCTCTTCTGGGACGCCGACCGCGCCGACACGGAGGCGACGATTCCTCCCGGTCCCAACAACCCCGTCGGGGTCGTCTGGATCGACCTCTCGAAGGAGCACTACGGCATTCACGGCACGCCCGAGCCGTCGCGGATCTCGCGCTCGGAGTCGCACGGCTGCATTCGCCTGACGAACTGGGACGCGGCGACGCTCGCCGAACAAGTGAAGCCCGGGACCCCGGCCGTGCTGCGGGAGTGAGGCTCGGTGGTTTCGGCGGGCTCGTGCTCGCGGCCGTCGCGGCGACGAGCACGGCGGCCATCACGCCCGCCGCGTCGCCCGCGCCCGCGCCGACGCCCGTCGTGTCCGACGTGGATCGGCAGGAGCTGCGGGAACGCGCACTCGTCTTCCCCGTGCCGCAGATCTCGCCCGACACCGTTCGCGACACGTACCACGATCGCCGCGCCGGCCACGCGCACGAGGCGCTCGACATCTCCGCGCCGCGCGGCGCGCCGGTGGTGGCCGTCGACTCCGGCGTCGTTACGAAGCTCTTTCGCAGTGTGCCGGGTGGTCTCACGATCTATCTCGTCGACGAGCGCCGACGGTACGCGTACTACTACGCGCACCTCGACGCCTACGCGGCCGAGCTCGCCGAAGGACAACGCGTCGCGCGCGGCCAAGTGATCGGGTACGTCGGCAGCACCGGCAACGCCGCCCCCGACGCGCCGCACCTCCACTTCGCGATCTTCAAGCTCGAGCCAGAGGCGCGTTGGTGGCACGGCACGCCGCTCGATCCGCACCCGTTGCTCGTGCCGTCGCGCTGAATCTGCCATAGCTCCGCCCGTGCAGCAGATTCTCGTCTACGCCGACTCGCTCTCGTGGGGCATCGTTCCGACCACGCGGCAGAGGCTCACCTTTGCCGACCGCTGGCCGGGCATCATGGAGAACGCGTTGGCCGCTGCGGGCGAGAACGTCCGCGTCATTGAAGATTGCGTGAACGGCCGCCGCACCGCCTGGGACGATCCCTTCAAGGCCGGACGCAACGGGCTCGCCGGCATCGCCGAGCGCATCGAGGCCCACTCGCCGCTGACGCTCGTGATCCTGATGCTCGGCACCAACGACTTCCAGTCGATGCACCCGCACGACGCGTGGCACTCGGCGCAGGGCATTGCGGCGATCGTGCAGGCGATCCGGCGCGCGCCGATCGAGCCCGGCATGCCGGTGCCGCCGGTATTGATCGTGGCGCCGCCGCCGTTCGACGATCCGCGCGGCCCGCTCGGGGCGAAGTTTGCCGGCGCGGCCGCCAAGAGCGCCGGCCTCGCTGCCGCATTCTTGACCGTCGCACGCGAGCTCGACTGCGCGTTCTTCGATGCCGGCAGCGTCACGCCCGCGAGCCGCGTCGACGGCATCCACCTCGACGCCGATCAGCACCAGGTGCTCGGTGCCGCGATCACGGCGGCCGTGCGTCCGCTACTCGCGTCAGGTCCGGCGTCTCGGTAGGGTCGCGCGATCGTCGCTGCCCCCAAGGAGATCACGCCATGATCGAGCTCTTCACGTCCCCCACGCCGAACGGTTGGAAGGCATCCATCGCTCTGGAGGAGCTGGCGCTGCCCTACACGGTCACGCCGATCGCGCTCGACAAGAACGAGCAGAAGGAAGACTGGTACGTCGCGCTCAACCCGAACGGGCGCATCCCGACGATCGTCGATCACGACAACGGCGACTTCGCGGTCTTCGAGTCCGGCGCGATCCTCATGTACCTCGCCGAGAAGACCGGGAAACTCCTGCCGACCGACTCGAAAGGGCGCTCGCTCGTCGTGCAGTGGCTGATGTTCCAGATGGGCGGGATCGGCCCGATGATGGGCCAGGCGAACGTCTTCTTCCGCTACGCGCCCGAGAAGATTCCGTACGCGATCGACCGCTACCAGCGTGAATGCCGCCGGCTCTTCGAAGTGCTCGACGCGCGGCTCGCGCAGGCCGAGTATCTCGCCGGCGAGTATTCGATTGCGGACATCGCCAATTGGAGCTGGGTCCACATCTATCCCTGGCCCGGCATTTCGATCGACGGGCTCGAGCATTTGCAGCGGTGGCTCGCCGCCGTCGGCGGGCGCGAGGCGGTGCAACGTGGCCGCGCGATCCCGGAAACGCCCACCGCGGCCGTCAACGAGCAGGATCTGGTGAAGACGGCGCAAAAGATCCTGGTGTAGCGCCGACCCCGTGACGGCAATTGACGGCCCTGGAAGCCCCAAACCGGCTGGGCTATGCATCCTCCCTTTCCAAGGAGGGGGCATGGCGCAGCTCTGGTTTCGATCGCTCGTGGTGGCGGTGGTGGCAGGGGGTCTCTCGGGATGTGTGGCAGGTGCGAAGAGGATCGACTCCAGTCCGGGTGGGGTGAAGGCGAGCGGCGTGGCCGTCGCCGAGGCCAATGCGGCTGACGCGGTTCCGTCGCATGCGGTCGTCCCACCGAACGCCATCAAGTGGTTGAACTTTCCT
>JBDSJB010000079.1:0-15288 GCA_039917665.1 Binatia bacterium | reverse complement strand
CGCCGTCGTTGTCGTAGACCACGCCGCGCTCGGCAAGCGCCGTCAGGGTCGCATCCACGACACCGTCGGTGCGGAGCTTCTTCTCGCTGACGTAGGCATCGAACTCGATCGCCAACATCGCGAGATCGGCGCGGATGGCATCGAGGAGCAACGCCCCGGCCTGGTCGCGCAGGTAGGCACGGGCTTCGACGGGATCGACCGTCGCCCAGCGATCACCGTCGCGAGCCCGGATCGCCGCGGCTACCTCCCTGACGTAATCGCCGTGGTAGCCGTCCTCCGGGAACGGGACCTCGCGCCCGCAGAGCTCCGCGTAACGCGCGTACGTGGACTGGCCGAGCATCTCCATCTGATTGCCCGCGTCGTTCACGTAGTACTCGCGCTCGACGGCGTGCCCCGTCGCCGCCAGCAGCCGCGCGAGCGCGTCGCCCGTCACGGCACCGCGGGCGTGACCGACGTGCAACGGCCCCGTCGGGTTGGCGCTCACGAACTCGACCTGCACGCGCTTTCCTTGCCCGCCCGTCGACTGGCCGTACTGCTCGCCGGCGCTCTCGCAGCTGCGCAGCATCGCCCACCAATAGGACGGTGCGAACCGGAAATTGATGAATCCGGGGCCGGCGATCGTGACTTCCGCCAGGATCTTGTCGGGATCCTGGATGTTCCGGACGATCGTCTCCGCCACCGCGCGCGGCGCCTTCTTCTCGCCGCGAGCGAGGATCATGGCCACGCTGGTAGCCAGATCGCCGTGCTCGGCCTCTTTGGGGACGCTCAGAAACAGAGAGGGGAGAGTTGTCGTCACCAGCTCTCCCCCCTTGATCGCCCGCTCACAGGCGTCGCGCAGCACGTCTTCGAGAGGCTTCTTCATGCCCCCCCAAGGGCGGGGGTCGCGCCGGATCGGCGCCACCACCACACGCGCAACACTGGTCGATGTCGAAGGGTACGCATCGGAAAAACTTCAAATCTTCAGCGTGGATACGTGCTTTCAGGGGAGCAGTCAAGATTCCGAGCGGCGGAGGCGCACCATGCGGGTCGCGCAAAGGCGTTAGGCGGCGAGGAAGCTCGTCACTGCGTCGGCCACCATGTCGGGACGCTCCTCACCGTCGATCGGCTCGGGCGGGCAAGCACATGCTTGGTCATCCATGGCGCCCGCGCCACGACGCCGTCGGCTGCCTGAAACGCTCACCCGACCCTCGGTCGCCGAAAATACGAGAGCCGCGTGAGGCATACCTCGCGCGGCTCTCAAGTTCATCTACCGGAGGTGACCGCCGGCTTCAGCCTGCGGCTGCTCGCTTCTTCGGGGCCTTGGCGGCAGCTTCCTTGCCACCCTTCGCCGCGGCCTTGCCGGCCCGCGGAGCACCTCGACGCTTCTTCTTGTCACCCTCGGCAGCGGCTTCGAGGTCGGCCGCGCGGGTCACGAGCTCGATCACCGAAACGGGCGCCGCGTCACCGTGACGGATGCCGATCTTGATGATGCGCGTGTAGCCGCCAGCCCGCTCCTTGAAGCGAGGCGCGATGTCGTCGAACAACTTCTTCACGACCGAGCGCTTTTGGACGAAGGTCAGCGCGCGCCGGCGAGCGGCGAGCGATCCGTCCTTGCCGAGCGTGATCATACGCTCGGTGAGACGGCGAGTTTCCTTAGCCTTCGCATCGGTGGTCTTGATCCGCTCGTGCTCGAGCAGAGCCGTCACCAGGTTGCGGAACAGGGCGCGTCGGTGCGACGCGGACCTGTTGAGTTTGCGTCCGGCGTTCAGGTGACGCATCAGGCGCTCTCCTTCTCCTTCTGCAAGCGGCGCCGCTCGAGCTCCTCACGATTGGGGAACGCGTCGAGCCGCATGCCGAACCCGAGACCCATCTCGTGCAGGATCTCGCGGATCTCGTTCAGGCTCTTACGACCAAAATTCTTGGTCTTGAGCATTTCCTGCTCGGAACGCTGCACGAGCTCGCCGATGAACTTGATGTCGGCGTTCTGCAGACAGTTGGCCGATCGCACGGAAAGCTCGAGCTCGTCGACAGGACGGAAGAGATTCTCGTTGACCTTGCCTTCGATCGTTTCTTCGAGGGGCTCGGCGATCTCGGTCTCTTCCTCGAAATTGATGAAGATCGTGAGCTGGTCCTGCAGGATGCGGGCAGCAAACGCGAGGGCGTCTTCCGGCTTCACGCTGCCGTCGGTCCAGATCTCCATCACGAGACGATCGTAGTCGGTGCGCTGACCGACGCGGGCGTTGGTGACGTTGAAGTTGACCTTGAGCACAGGAGAGAAAATCGCGTCGAGCGGCACCGTACCGACCGGATCGCCCTCTTCCTTGTTGTGCTCCGCCGAGACGTAGCCGCGGCCACGCTTGACGACCATCTCCATCTCGAGCTGACCGTCTTTGGACAGCGTCGCGATGTGCTGCTCGGGATTCAGGATCTCGACGCGCGGACCGGTCACGATGTCGGCGGCCGTCACGTTGCGCTCGCCCTTCACCGACAGGCGAATGGTGTCGAGAGGAACGTCGAGCAGCTTGACCCGGACTTCCTTCAGGTTGAGGACGATGTCCGTGACGTCTTCCGTCACCCCGGGCAACGTCGAGAACTCGTGCAGGATGCCGCGAATACGCACCGCCGTGATGGCGGCGCCGTAGAGCGACGACAACAGGATGCGTCGCAGAGAATTGCCAATGGTGGTGCCGTAGCCGCGCTCGAAAGGTTCCCCGACGAACTTCCCATACGTCGGAGTCAGGGACTTTTCGTCCGCCTCGAGCCGCTTCGGCTTGATCATGTCACGCCAGTTTTTGTTCATTAGGACCTCCCGCCGCCTTACTTCGAGTAGAGCTCGACGACCAACTTCTCGTTGATCGGCATCGTCAGATCGGTCCGGGCCGGCAACGCCTTGATGCGCCCGGTGAAGTTCGGTCGATCGACCTCCAACCACTCGGGCACTCCGCGCCGCTGCGACAGCTCCAGCGCCTCCTGAATGCGAACGACCTTGTGGCTGCGCTCACGAACCGTGACGACGTCACCGATCTTCAGCAGCGCCGACGGAATGTCGATCTTGCGATCGTTCACGAGGAAGTGACCGTGACGAACGAGCTGCCGCGCTTCGGCACGCGAGTTCGCGAAGCCGAGCCGGTAGATCATGTTGTCGAACCGACGCTCGAGCAGCACCAAGAGCGTTTCGCCCGTGATGCCTTTGGTGCGATCGGCTTCGACGAAGAGCTTTCGGAACTGTCCTTCGAGCAGCCGATACATGCGCTTCAGCTTCTGCTTTTCGCGCAGCTGCAGGCTGTACTCGGAGAACTTCACTCGTCCCTGACCGTGCTGGCCAGGTGGATAGTTCCGACGCTCGATGGCGCACTTGTCGGTGTAGCATCGCTCTCCCTTGAGGAAGAGCTTCAAGCCTTCACGCCGGCAAAGCCGGCAAACTGACGCTCGGTAACGAGCCACGCTGCGGAACCTCCTGGGCCGGTTGACCGGCCCGCTTCACGATTTGCCCGTCCATGAAGGACGGTGTTGAACGATGGACGAATTCAGACTCGGCGACGCTTGGGCGGCCGGCACCCGTTGTGCGGAATCGGGGTGACGTCCTTGATCAGGCTGATCGAGAAACCCGCCGCCTGCAGCGAGCGAAGTGCCGACTCACGGCCGGCACCCGGACCTTTGACGAAGACTTGCACGCTCCGCATGCCCGCGTCGATGGCGCGCTTGGCTGCGGCTTCGGCCGCGAGCTGGGCCGCGAACGGGGTCCCCTTGCGGGAGCCCTTGAATCCGACGTTG
The DNA here is from genome assembly GCA_039917665.1 of Binatia bacterium. Taxonomy (GTDB): domain Bacteria; phylum Desulfobacterota; class Binatia; order UTPRO1; family UTPRO1; genus UTPRO1. The sequence goes on along the minus strand of JBDSJB010000079.1, from coordinate 11,535 downwards.
CCGGCGCTCGCCCACGACACGACGTTCCCGGTTGGATCGGTGATGGTGATGATCGTGTTGTTGAACGTCGCGTGGATGTGCGCCACACCCTCGGGAACGGCGCGCTTGGCCTTCTTGCGGCGCGCCGCATTGCGGTCGCCAGCAGTCGGCTTGGTCGGTGCTTCGGGTCGTGCCATGCGTGTCTCCGTTTCTCTCTACTTGGTCGGCGCTTGCTTCTTGCCGGCGATGGCCTTTCGAGGCCCCTTCCGGGTGCGGGCGTTGGTGTGGGAACGTTGCCCGCGCACCGGCAAGTTCTTCCGGTGCCGCAACCCGCGATAAGCGCCGAGATCGACGTAGCGCTTGATGTTGAGCGCCACCTCGCGACGAAGATCACCTTCGACCTTCACGTTGTCGATGATCCGACGGAGCCGCACGAGATCGTCCTCGGTAAGGCTGTCGGTCTTGAGGTTGATGTCGACGTGCGCCTCGCTCAGGATCCTCAGCGAGGTGCTCCGACCGATGCCGTAGATGTAGGTGAGCGCCACTTCCATGCGCTTCGCCTTCGGGAGATCGACGCCTGCAATACGTGCCATGATGTTGTGCCTTTAGCCCTGCCGCTGTTTGTGGCGCGGGTTGGTGCAGAGGACTCGAACGACGCCTGCGCGTCGAATGACCTTGCACTTCTTGCAAATCTGTTTGACCGACGCGCGCACTTTCATCGTCCCGCTCCGTTGCTCACTTGGTCCGGGTGGTGATTTGACCGCGGCTCAGGTCGAGCGGTGAAAGCTCCACCATCACTTTGTCCCCGGGAATGATCTTTATGTAGTGCATTCTGAGCGCACCAGATGCGTGCGCCAGGACTTTATGTCCGTTGTCGAGTGCGACGCGAAACGTCGCGTTGGGTAGCGACTCTTGGACGGTTCCGCTCGCGGAGATCGCTTGGGCTCTCCGCATCGTTTCATCGCTTCTCGGCATCGGCATGCTCATAGCCGACTCAGCACGTAGGGACCGCCCTCGACGATCGCCACCGAGTGCTCGAAATGAGCCGAGAGGCTGCCGTCCGAGGTCACTGCCGTCCAGCCGTCGTCTTTGACGTGTACGTCCGCGCTTCCCATGTTCAGCATCGGCTCGATCGCCAGGACCATGCCTTCGCGGAGGCGAATCCCGCGGTCGGCCTGGCCGAAATTGGGAACCTGCGGATCTTCGTGGAGACGCCGGCCGATACCGTGGCCGACGAAATCCCGGACGATCGCGAAATTGCCGCGCTCGGCGCGCGCTTGAATCGCAGCCGACACGTCGCCGATGCGACGGCCAGGGCGTGCCTCTTCGATTCCGGCCTCGAGCGCCTCACGCGTGGTTCGCATGAGCTCGGTCGCTTCGGGAGTGACGCTGCCGACGGGTACCGTCACCGCCGCGTCGCCGTAGAACCCCTTGTAGCGCACCCCGAAATCGAGTCCGATGATGTCGCCTTCGCGCAGCACTCGGCTGGTGGAAGGAATCCCGTGAACGACCTCGTCGTTGATCGAGGCACAGAGCGAAGCCGGGAAGACTCGGTTGGCGACCTCGTAGCCTTTGAAGGCCGGGATCGCACCCTTCTTCCGCGTCAGATCCTCGGCGACCCGATCCAAGTCCTCGGTCGTGATGCCGGGGCGGATCATCGACTTCAGCTCGGCGAGAACCTCGGCGACGATCATGCTGGCCGCGCGCATGATCTCGATCTCTTCCGATGTCTTCACCTGGATCATGACTGGGAAATCCCTAGGCGCTTCAGGATCCGCGCAAGGACGTCGTCACGACCGCCGATGCCGTCGACCTCGATCAGCTGGCGATGGCCCCGGTAGTAGTCGAGCAGCGGCGAGGTCTGGGATTCGTACACTTCCAGGCGCGAGGTGATGATGTCTTCGTAGTCGTCGTCACGCTGATAGAGCTCGCCATTACACTTGTTGCAGAGCCCGGCGTTGGTCGGAGGATCGAAAATGATGTGGTACATCGCGCCGCAATCACGGCAGGTCCTCCGGCCCGAGAGGCGCTTCAACAGCTCGTCGTTCGGTACCGCGAGACTCACCGCGTGCTCCAGTGAGCTGCCGTTCTGCCCGAGCATTTGATGCAGGGCGTCGGCCTGCGCCACCGTGCGCGGGAACCCGTCGAGGATGAACCCGCGCGCACAATCGGAGCGCCTCAAGCGCTCTTCGATCACGCCGATCATCAACGAATCGGGAATGAGCTCACCTTTGTCCATGTGCCGTTTGGCTTGCGCCCCTAGTGTCGTCTTCCGTTTGATCTCGTCGCGCAACATTTCGCCCGTAGAAATGACGGGCACGGTAAGGTGCTCGCCGAGCCGGCGGGACTGCGTCCCCTTGCCGGCACCCGGTGGGCCCATGATGATCAGGTTCATCAGTGGCTCCGCTCGGACAGCGCTCAGCCCCGCCGCCCACGGAGCCGACCACGCTTCATGAACCCTTCGTAATTGCGCGTCAGGAGATGGGTTTCCATCTGCGCCATCGTATCGAGCGCCACACCCACGACGATCAAGAGCGACGTTCCGCCGAAGAAGAACGTCACGTTGAAGCGCGAGATGAGGATGGTCGGCAGGATGCAAACCGCAGCGATGTAGAGTGCTCCGCCGAGCGTGATCCGTGTCAGAATGCGGTCGATGTATTCCGCGGTCTTCTTACCCGGACGAATACCCGGGATGTAGCCGCCGAACTTCTTCATGTTGTCGGCGACGTCGACCGGATTGAACGAGACGGCGGTGTAGAAATAGCAGAAGAAAATGATGAGTCCGATGTACAACAAGTTGTAGACCAGAGACGCTGGCTGCAGCAGCTCGGCCGCGCGTAGCGCAATAGGGCTATCCGGGAAGAAGCTTGCGATCGTGCCCGGGAAGATCAGGATCGACGACGCGAAGATCGGCGGGATGACGCCTGAAGTGTTGATCTTGAGCGGCAGGTGCGAGCTCTGTCCGCCGTACATCTTTCGGCCCACGACGCGTTTCGCGTACTGCACCGGAATCCGACGCTGGCCACGCTCCATGAAGATGATCGCCGCGACGACCGCGACCATGAAGAACAGGAGGCCGATCACGACGAAGAGGCTGATTTCACCCTCGTTCATGAACTGCACCGTGGTCCCCACCGCGCTGGAGAGACCGGCCACGATGCCGGCGAAGATGATGAGCGAGATGCCGTTACCAATGCCGCGCTCGGTGATCTGCTCGCCGAGCCACATCAGGAACGCGGTGCCGGAGCTGAGCGTCACCATCGTCATCAGGCGGAAGCTCCAGCCTGGGTCGAGCACGACGGAAGCTCCAGTCGGCGACTGGATCTGCTCGAGCCCCATGCTGATGAAGAGGCTCTGCACCAATGAAAGGACGACGGTACCGTAGCGGGTGTACTGCGTGATCTTCCGCCGACCGGCCTCGCCCTCTTTCGACAAGCGCTCGAGATACGGAACGACGACTGTCAGAAGCTGCAGAATGATGGACGAGCTGATGTACGGCATGATGCCGAGCGCGAAGATGGAGAATCGCTCGAGCGCTCCGCCGGAGAACAGATTCACCAGGCCGAAGAAGTTGTTGGCGGCATCCTGGAAGAACATCCGAAGCGCGGCGCTGTCGATTCCCGGCGTGGGGATCGCGACACCGACGCGACACACCGCGAGCATCCCGAACGTGAAGAGCAGCCGCTTCCGGAGCTCGGGTACTCGCGACGCATTTTGGAACCCCTCGAGCACGTTCAGCCTTCCTGTGCCGCCGGGGCGGGCATCTCGACGGAACCGCCCGCCGCCGCCACCGCCTTCTGCGCCGCCTCACTGGCCTTGTCGACCTTGACGGTCACCTTCTTAGTCACGCTGCCGTTGGCGAGCAACTTCACTGGCCGACCGGCACGGACCAACCCTGCAGCAACCAGCGCTCCCGCGTCGATCACGCTGCCAGCCGCGAAGCGGTCGAGCTGGCTCAGCTTGATGATCTCGTAGGTGACGCGATTCGGGCTGGTGAAGCCGAACTTCGGCAGACGGCGTTGAAGGGGCATCTGACCGCCTTCGTAGCCCGGAGGCGTGTTACCGCCCGAGCGGGCGCCGCGGCCCTTGTGACCGCGTCCGGAGGTCTTGCCGGTGCCAGAGCCGATACCGCGGCCGAGGCGCTTGCGGTTTTTCCGCGAGCCCGGAGCAGGATGGAGATTCGAGAGGTCGATCTTTTCCACGTTACTCCCCGACCTGCACGAGATGCGCGACTTTGCCAATGAGACCGCGGGTTGCCGGATTGTCGGGAACCGTCGCGGACCAGCCGATACCACGGAGACCGAGCCCACGGAGGCTCTCGCGCTGACGGCGCGTGCCCCCGATTTGGCTCCTCACTTGTTTGATCTTGATCGTATTCGTGGCCATCGGAACCTCAGCGAATCTCGGCCAACGACTTCCCGCGAAGCGCCGCGACCTGCTCGGGCTCGCGCAGCTCGGTGAGAGCCTGGATCGTGGCTTTGACCATGTTGTGGGGATTGTTGGAGCCGAGACATTTAGTGAGCACGTTCTGGATGCCGGCGAGCTCGACCACCGCGCGCACGCCGCCGCCCGCGATCACGCCCGTTCCATCGGAAGCGGGCCGGAGCAGCACCGCGCCGGCACCGAAAATCCCCGTGACCTGAAAGGGAATCGTGCCGTTGGCGATCGGAACCGTCATCAACGTCTTCTTGGCTTTCTCGATGCCCTTACGAATGGCCTCGGGGACCTCGTTGGCCTTCCCGAGCCCGTAGCCCACGTGACCCGCGTTGTCGCCGACGACGACGAGAGCGCTGAAGCTGAAGCGCCGTCCGCCCTTCACGACCTTGGCGACACGGTTGATGTGGACGACTTTTTCTTTCAGCTCGAGCCCGTTGGCTTCGATGCGGCGTACCGTTCCTCGCGCCATAATGCTCCCGTCAGATCTTCAGGCCCGCTTCGCGCGCGCCTTCGGCGACTGCACGAACACGTCCGTGGTAGAGGAAGCCGTTTCGGTCGAAGACGGCTGCGGTAATGCCTTTGTCGAGGCACGATTTTCCGATGATCTCGCCGACGACCTTGGCCGCCGCGATGTCGGCAGTCTTCTGCAGACGGCCGCGCACTTCGGGCGTCAGGGTCGACGTCGTGAGGAGCGTTTCGCCCGTCTCGTCGGAGATCACCTGCACGTAGATGTGCTTGTCGCTGCGGAATACCGAGAGCCGCGGCCGCTCGGCGGTACCACGGATGGCCTTACGCACGCGCGCTTGGCGAAGCTTCCGCGCCTTGACGCGTTGATCAGTGAACATACCCATGAGTTTTTCCTTAAGAAGACGCGCCGGCGGCCTTACCGGCCTTCCGACGAATCTTTTCCTCCGCGTACTTGATGCCCTTGCCCTTGTACGGTTCGGGCGGACGCAGCTTCCGAATGGCCGCCGCCGTCTCGCCGAGCACCTGACGATCTGCGCCTTCCAGCGTGACCACCGTCTGCTTATCGACCTTCACCTGGACGCCTTGCGGCAATGGAAACAGGATCGGGTGCGAGTAGCCGAGAGCGAGGTGCAGGGCGTTGCCTTTAGCCTCGGCACGATAGCCGACGCCGTTGATCTCGAGCACGCGACGAAATCCTTCGCTGACACCCGTCACCATGTTGGCCACGAGCTTGCGAGTGAGACCGTGCACGCTGCGGGCTTCGCGCGTGTCTTCGCGCCGCGCGAGATTGAGCACGGCACCCTCGACCTTGAGGTCGATGAGCGGACTCACGGCCGCGGCGAGCGTGCCCTTCGGGCCTTTGATTTTTACGCCACTCGGATCGACCGTGATGGTCACACCCGAAGGGACGGCGATGGGCTGTTTACCGATGCGAGACATTTCCTACCTCACCACACCGAGCAGAGGATCTCGCCGCCGATGCCACGCTTCTTGGCTTCGCGGTCGACGAGAATCCCCACTGGGGTGGACAGCACGTTGATGCCGAGCCCGCCTCGGACGAGCGGAATGTCTTCCTTACCGACGTACACCCGGAGACTCGGGCGGCTGACACGTTGAATGCCGGTGATCACGGGCTTCCGTTGCCCATCGTACTTGAGCGCGACGCGGAGCTGCTTCGCGACACCCTCGCCAACGACGGTTGCGTCGCGGAGGAAACCCTCGGCGATCAGCACGCGGGTGACGGCATCCTTCAGCCGCGACCAGGGCACGTCGACGCGGTCCTTCCGAGCTTGGTTGCCGTTGCGAATGCGGGTCAGAAGATCGGCGATCGGATCAGTCATCGACATCGGGTCACCAACTCGCCTTGATGAGACCGGGGATCTGTCCTTTGCGCGCGAGATCGCGCAGGCAGAGTCGGCACATCCGGAATTTTCGGTAGAACGCCCTCGACCGGCCACACAGCGGGCAGCGATTGTACTGTCGCACGCCGAACTTCTGACGCCGTGTTGCCTTCACTCGTAGACAAGTCTTTGCCACCGTGACTCCTCAGTTGCGGAACGGGAATCCGAGCGCGCGCAGCAGCAGCTTTGCGTCGTTGTCGGTTCGCGCCGTCGTACAGATGGAAATCGTGAGCCCCTTTACCTTGTCGATCTTGTCGAGGTCGATCTCGGGGAAAATGATCTGTTCACGGATTCCGAGCGAGTAGTTGCCGCGGCCGTCGAACGATCGGTCGGAGAGACCCTTGAAGTCGCGCACACGCGGCAGCGCGACGTTCACGAGACGGTCGAAGAACTCGTACATGCGATCGCCACGCAGGGTGACCATGCAGCCGATCGGAATGTTCTCGCGCAGCTTGAAGTTTGCGATCGCCTTCCGCGAGCGGGTAACGACTGGCTTCTGACCGGCGATCGTTGCCATCTCTTCGACGGCGGAATCGAGCAGCTTGACGTTCTGGATCGCCTCGCCGAGACCCATGTTGAGGACGATCTTCTCGAGCCGCGGAACCTCGAAGACGTTTCCACACCCGATCTCCTTCTGGAGAGCAGGCAGGACCTCGGTGAAGCGGCCGCGGAGCCGGACTTGGACTTTTTCGCTCACTTGTCGATCGCCTCCCCGCAACGGCGGCACATGCGGACAGCGGAGCCGTCGTCGAGACGCTTGGCGCCGAGTCGGGCGGGCGCATTGCAGCGATCGCACATGATCATCACGTTCGAGAGATCGATCGAAGCCTCCTTCTCGATGATGCCGCCGCCCTGCCCCTGCTGTCCGCGGGGCTTCTGGTGACGCTTCACCATGTGGAGGCGCTCGATGACCACACGATTGTCTTCGCGGACCACGCGAAGCACCTTGCCGGTCTTGCCCTTCTCACGACCGGTGATGACCATCACCGTGTCGTTCTTGCGGATCCGGCTCGTCTGCGGACGCGCGGTGCGCGAAGCTCCTGCACGCATCAGAGCACCTCCGGCGCGAGCGAGATGATCTTCATGAAGCGTTTCGCGCGCAGCTCACGGGCAACCGGTCCGAAGATACGAGTGCCGATCGGCTCGCGCTGATTGTCGATGAGCACCGCCGAATTGTTGTCGAAACGAATGTAGGATCCGTCGGTGCGGCCCACTTCCTTGGCCGTACGCACGATGACCGCCTTCATCACGTCGCCCTTCTTCACCTTGCCGTTGGGAATCGCTTCCTTGACGGAAACGACGATGATGTCCCCGAGCGACGCATACCGCCGCTTGGAGCCGCCCAACACCTTGATACAGAGGACCTTGCGGGCCCCTGAGTTGTCGGCAACGTCCAGTACACTTTCCGCCTGCACCATCGCTTGCTCCTAGAGCTTGACCGCTCGCTCCACGATCTTGGAGACTCGCCAGCGCTTGTGTCGGCTGAGGGGTCGGCACTCGGTGATCAACACCGTATCTCCGACCTCGCATTCGTTCTTTTCGTCGTGGGCCTGGTAACGCGTTCGGCGCGTCAGAAACTTCCGGTACTTCGGATGCTGGATGCGACGCGCCACGGTGACGACCGCGGTGTTGTGCATCGCGTTGCTGACGACGATACCCGTTCGGGTCTTGCGCTGAGCGTGCATTCTTACCCTACCTTGAGGCGTTCGCGCTGAACGGTCTTGAGGCGCGCGATGTCCCGGCGCACCTGACGCATCTTCATGGGGTTCTCGAGCTGACTGGTCGCGCGACGAAGCTGCAAGCCGAAGAGCTCCTCTTCGAGCTCACGCAAGCGCGTCCCGAGCTCGACCTCGGACAGATCGCGGACTTGACTAGCTTGCACCGTGCGCCCCTCCCCGCTCTTTGACTTGTGTCGCAATGGAAAGCTTGTGCGATGCCAGGCGGAGCGCCTCGCGGCCAACCTCGGGCGAGACACCTTCCATCTCGAACAGCATGCGGCCGGGCTTGATGACGGCGACCCACATTTCGGGAGCGCCCTTGCCCTTACCCATGCGGGTTTCGGCCGGCTTCTTCGTGAGAGGCTTATCGGGGAAGATGCGAACCCAGACACGGCCGCCACGCTTGATGTGACGCGTGAGCGCGACACGAGCTGCCTCGATCTCGCGCGCCGACAACCAGCCGCGGCTGATCGCCTGCAAGCCGAAATCGCCGAATGCGAGGCCAGAACCACGCCAGGCCAGCCCGGGGCGACGCCCCTTCATCATCTTACGGTGTTTGACTTTTCTCGGTGCGAGCATTGGTTGCCTAGGAAGCGCCGACTGCTGTGCGCTGCTCTTCTTCTTGTCGCGTGATTACTTCGCCGCGGAAGATCCAGACCTTCACGCCGATCACGCCGTAGGTGGTGTACGCCTGCGCGAGACCATAGCCGATCTCGGCTCGAAGCGTGTGCAGAGGCACGCGGCCTTCGCGATACCACTCACGACGTGCGATCTCGGCGCCGCCGAGTCGACCTGAAGATTGGATACGGATACCGAGCGCACCCATGCGCATCGCGCGGGCGACAGCTTCTTTCATCGCCCGCCGAAATGCGACACGACGTTCGAGCTGCAAGCCGACGTTCTCGGCGACGAGCTGCGCGTCGATGTCCGGACGACGCACTTCATGAATGTTGATGAAGCAATCGCGGCCGGTCAGCTTGTTGAGCTCGGACTTGAGCTTCTCGATCTCGGCGCCCTTCTTGCCGATCACGATACCGGGACGCGCGGTGTGAACGTTCACCTTCGCCTTGTTCGCGGCGCGCTCGATCTCCACCTTCGCGATGCCCGCGTGGTAAAGCCGGCGCTTGATGAACTGTCGGATGCGAATGTCCTCGTGGAGGAGGACGGCGTAATCGCGACCGGAATACCACTTGGAATCCCAGCCCTCGATGACGCCGAGCCGAAAACCTCTCGGATGTACTTTCTGTCCCATCGGCCCTTGGCCCCCTAGTCCTTCTTCCGCTCGTCGACGACGATCGTGATGTGGCTCGAGCGCTTGATGATCCGCGTGGCCCGACCATGGGCGCGGGGCAGAAAGCGCTTTTGCGTCTGCGCACCGTCGACCCAAGCCGCCTTCACATAGAGCGTATCGACGTCGACGTTGTGCACGGTTTCCGCGTTCGCGATGGCCGATTTCAGCGTCTTGGCAACGATCTTGGACACGCGTTTCGCGTTGAACTCGAGGACGCCGATCGCCTCCTCGACGCGCTTGCCGCGGATCAAGTCGACGACCAAGCGGGTCTTCTGCGGGGAGACCCCCACGTGTCGTGTGCTGGCTCGGGATTCCATCAGGTGCCTTTCGACTCTACTTCGGCCCGGGCTTGGCGCCCGGTTTGACGTCGGCTTTCCGCGCTCCGGAATGGGCGTGGAACGTGCGGGTCGGAGAGAACTCACCGAGCTTGTGGCCCACCATGTTCTCGCTCACGAAAACCGGAATGAACTTCCGGCCGTTGTGGACGGCGAAGGTGTGACCCACCATGTCGGGGATGACGGTCGAACGGCGGGACCAGGTCTTGGTCACCTTGCGCTCGCCCGACGAATTCATCACCTCCACCTTCTTCAGGAGGTGCTGATCGATGAACGGACCTTTTTTGATCGAACGTGCCACGTATGCCCCCGCGCCTACTTCTTCCGGCGCATGACGATGAACCGGTTGGTTCGCTTGTTGTGGCGGGTTTTGTAACCGCGGGTCGGTTGGCCCCACGGCGACTGCGGATGGTTACCCTTCGAGCGGCCTTCGCCACCACCGTGCGGGTGGTCGACGGGATTCATCGCGATGCCGCGGACGGCCGAGCGCTTACCCTTCCACCGCGTTCGACCGGCTTTGCCGATCGAGATGTTCTCGTGGTCGAGGTTCCCGACCTGACCCACGGTCGCGCGACACTCAATGCGGACGAGACGCTGCTCGCCGGACGGCAGCTTGAGGAGGGCATGCTCGCCCTCCTTCGCCATGAGCTGCGCGGCGGCGCCGGCGCTCCGCACCATCTGTCCGCCCTTACCGACGCGGAGCTCGATGTTGTGCACCATCGTGCCGAGCGGGATGTTCTTGAGCGGCAAGCAATTGCCGGGACGAATGTCGGCTTCGACGCCCGCCATGACTTTGTCACCGACACGCAGCCCGACGGGAGCGAGGATGTAGGCCTTCTCACCGTCGAGGTAGTGCAGCAAGGCGAGACGGGCCGAGCGGTTGGGATCGTACTCGACCGAAGCGACCTTGGCCGCCACGTTTTCCTTGTTGCGACGGAAGTCGACGATCCGGTACCGGCGCTTGTGGCCGCCGCCGCGATGCCGGGTGGTGATCCGTCCGTTGTTGTTGCGCCCCCCGGATTTGTGGAGCGGCGCGAGCAGAGTCGGCTCTGGCGTATCCCGCGTGATCTCGGAGAAATCGTGACCGGTTCGGAAACGCTTACCGGGAGATGTCGGTTTATAGAGAATCGTCGGCATGGCTCGCCTACACCTGTTCGAAGAAGTCGATGCGCTGACCCTCACCGAGGGTCACGTAGGCCTTCTTCCAGTCTGATCGGCTCCCGAGAGAACGGCCGACCCGGCGCGTCTTGCCGAGTACATTCGCGGTGCGGACCTTGACGACCTTCACCTTGAAGAGCTTCTCGACGGCGCGCTTGATTTCGATCTTGTTGGCATCCGTACGCACCTGAAACACGACCTGGTTGCCGATCTCGTTGACGTAAGTGCCCTTCTCGGTGATGAGCGGGGCCTCGATGATGCGGTATTCGGGCCTCATGCGGCCACTCGTTCCTTGATGCGCTCGAGAGCCGCCTTGGTCACGACAAGTTGGTGGTAGCGCAGAAGGTCGTAGACGTTCAGCCCGGCGACGCGGAGCACCTTCGCGTTCGGAACATTGCGGCCCGCGAGCTCGACCGCGGCATCCGCGTCGTCGATCACCACCAGCACGCTGTCGTCGATCCCGAGTGCCCCGAGCATCGCGATGAAATGCTTGGTCTTGGTCTCGGCGAACTCGATCCGATCGACAATGAGGAGACGCTCTTCGCGAAGCTTCTGGGCGAGAACCGAACGGAGTGCGGTACGTCGCGCGCGCTTGGGCATCTCGTACGAGTAGTCCCGCGGATGCGGTCCAAAAATGATGGCGCCGCCCGGCCAAATCGGCGAACGCGTGCTACCCGCGCGCGCACGGCCCGTACCCTTCTGCTTCCAGGGCTTCTTGCCGCCACCACGCACGTCGCCGCGCTCTTTGG
>JBDSJB010000078.1:0-4559 GCA_039917665.1 Binatia bacterium | reverse complement strand
CGATGCGCCCGGCACCCGCTCTCCGATTGCACCCGAGGCCGCGCCGCTGAACGCCCTCGAGATCGTCGTCCTACTGGGAGCCGGCGCGGCCGCTGGCGCCATCAACTCGCTCGCCGGTGGCGGCACGCTGGTGTCGTTTCCGGCGCTGCTCTGGCTCGGCCGCGATCCCATCATCGCCAACGCCACCAACACGCTGGCACTCTGTCACGGCGCGATCGCGGCCATGGTCGCGTTCCGCAGCGACCTCGTCCCGATCCGGCGCTGGATGCTGTTGTTGATTCCACCGTCACTCGCGGGCGGCTTGATCGGCGCGCTCCTCCTCTTGCGGACGCCAGAGCGCATCTTCGCCGCGCTGGTGCCGTGGCTGATCCTCTTCGCGACCGTGCTCTTCGCCGCGCAGGGACCGATCACCGCCGGCATCCGGCGCCTCCGCCGCCAGACCATCGAGCAAACCCACGCACACGGTCCGCGACCCGAAGCCTGGCCGTACGTCGTCGCGTTCGAATTCTTCGTCGCGATCTACGGTGGCTACTTCGGTGCCGGCATCGGCATCATGACGCTCGCCGCGCTCGGCCTCGTCGGCTTCACCGACATCCACCATATGGTGGGCCTCCGGAACTTCGCCGCCCTCTGCATCAACGGCATCGCCTCGGTCTACTTCGTGTCGCAGCACGCGGTCGTGTGGCCCGACGCGATGGTGATGATCGTGGGGCAGATCGTCGGGGGCTACGGCGGTGCTCGTGTCGCGCGGCACCTGGGGCGGACGTTCATGCGGCGCGCTGTCGTCGTGATTGGCGCCGCCATGGCGCTGTCGCTGCTGTTTGCGCGTAGTCGTTAATTTTTTGGTGCCGGGTCGCGTTCGGCGGCGGGCGGGCGGGGGGCGTTGTTCCGCGCCGGGGTCGCTGCTGCCCAGCGCTGAAAACCCGCCGCTGCTACTTCCGACCTGGGCACACGCGAGCTGCTCGGCGCTTCACAACGCGCCCCACCCGCCCGGCGAACCGGCCCATCGAAAGAGCGCGACGCGCCTCCGCGGCTCTCCGTTCAAACAGAGACAAAGCCGATCGCGTTGCAGCGGTCTGCAGCGCCCAACGGGACCGAGGTCCGAGGACCAGCACGTCGTAAGTTGAACCGCTCGGCGCCGTCTGCTTTTCCGGGTGGAAGCCCGTGGGGGTGGGGGGTGTTGTGAAGTGCCGAGCAGCTCGCGTGTGCCCAACGCGCGAGGGGCAGCGGCGGGTTTTAGGCGCTGGGCAGCTGCGACCCCGGCACTGAACAATACCCCCCACCTCCACGGGCGGCGCCTCAGCACCGCAAAAAAGGAAATCAGCCGAGCGCAGCGTCGACGATCTTCTGGGCTTCGGAAACGACGCTCGCGAGGTGCTGCTCATCTCGGAAGCTCTCGGCGTAGATTTTGTAGATGGCTTCGGTGCCTGACGGACGCGCCGCGAACCAGGCGTTGGCGGCGACGACCTTGAGGCCGCCGATCGGTGCACCGTTGCCGGGCGCGTTCGTCAGCTTGGCGGTGATGGGCTCGCCAGCGAGCGTCGTCGCGGCCACCGCGTCGGGTGTGAGCTTGGCGAGCTTTGCCTTCGCGGCCGGCGTTGCGGGGGCGTCGATGCGTGTCGAGTACGGCGTGCCGAGCTCGGCGGTGAGGGCTCGGAAGTGCTCGCCGGGGTCGCGGCCGGTGCGGGCGGTGATTTCGGCTGCGAGCAAGCTCGGCACGAGGCCGTCTTTGTCGGTCGTCCACACGCCGCCGTCACGGCGGAGGAACGAGGCACCGGCGCTTTCCTCCCCGCCGAACCCGATCGTGCCGCCGATCAGCCCGTCGACGAACCACTTGAAGCCGACGGGCACCTCGACGAGTTGCCGGCCGAGCCGTGCCGCGACGCGGTCGATCAAGCTGCTGCTGACGACGGTCTTGCCGATCGCCGCCGTCGCCGGCCACGCGGCGCGGTTACGGAACAGATAGTCGATTGCGACGGCGAGATAGTGATTCGGCTCGAGCAGGCCCGCGCTCCGGGTCACGATGCCGTGGCGGTCGGCGTCGGCGTCGCACGCACAGGCGACGTCGAAGCGATCCTTCAAGCCGACCATCCGCGTCATGACGTAGGGCGACGATGGGTCCATGCGAATCTGTCCGTCCCAGTCGAGCGACATGAAGCGGAACGTCGCGTCGACGGCGTCGTTCACGACCTCGAGATTCAAGCCGTAGCGCTCCGCGATGGCGTGCCAGTAGGCACGGCTCGCGCCGCCGAGCGGATCGATGCCGACGTGCACCTTGGCATCGCGAATGGCGGCGAGATCCACGACCGCCGGCAGATCATCGACGTAGGTCCCGAGATAGTCGTGCCGGTGCGTGGTCGCTGCGGAGCGCGCCCTTGCGAACGACACGCGCACGACGCCACGCAGCTCGTCGGCGATGAACGCGTTGGCCTGATTCTCGATCCAGGTCGTCGCGGCCGAATCCGCGGGACCACCGTGCGGCGGGTTGTACTTGAAGCCCCCGGCGGGCGGCGGATTGTGCGACGGCGTGACGACGATGCCGTCGGCGAGCCCGGTCTTTCTCCCGCGGTTGTAGCCGAGAATGGCGTGCGAGATGACCGGCGTCGGCACGTAGCCGCCGCCCGCGTCGACCATCACCGTGACACCGTTGGCCGCCAGCACCTCGAGCGCGCTCGCGAAGGCCGGCTCCGAGAGCGCGTGCGTATCGATGCCGATGAAGAGCGGCCCGTCGGTGCCCTGCGTCTTCCGGTAGAGGTAGATGGCCTGGGTGATGGCCAGGATGTGCGTCTCGTTGAACGAGCGGTCGAACGATGACCCGCGGTGCCCCGAGGTTCCAAACGCGACACGTTCCGCCGCGACCGCCGGATCGGGCCGTTCGGTGTAATACGCGGTCAGCAGCTTCGGGAGGTCGACGAGGGTCGAAGGATCGGCAGGGGTACCGGCGAGCGGGCTCGTGGGCATGGCGGCCTTTCTAGCCGAGCGACCGCGGCTTCACACCCCCGGTTCACATCCTTCGCGCGGGGTGGAGCGTCACACCTCGAGCCCGACCGCGCGCATCAGCGCAAGCGCGTTGCTCTTCGTCACCACGCCGGGACGCATCGTGTAATCGAAGCACATGCGGCCGTCCTCGAGGTGGTCCTCGAAGTGCACGTTCGACGCGGCGTTACCGAGCGTGTCGACGATCCGCGCCAGCGCCAGGTCGTGCGTGGTGACGAACCCTAGGGCTCCGCTCGCCGCGAGCGTCTTCACGATGGCCTCGGCGCCGATGGCGCGGTCGTGCGAGTTGGTGCCGCTCAGGATCTCGTCGAGCAGGAACAACAGCGGTACCGGGCCGTGCGTGATCGCGACGATCTGACTGAGCCGCTTCACCTCGGCGTAGAAGCGCGAAGTGCCGTCCTGCAGCGAGTCGACGATGCGGATCGCGGCCCCGACGGCGAGCGGCGTGACCCGCAGTCGTGCGGCGCGCACCGGGGCACCGGCGAGCGCCAGGACGACGTTGACCCCGACGCTGCGGAGCAGCGTGCTCTTCCCCGACATGTTGGAGCCGCTCACGATCAGCACGCGGCGCTCGGCGTCGAGGCGGACGTCGTTCCGCACGCAGCGCTCGTTCGGGAGCAACGGGTGACCGAGCTGTCCGCCGTCGACGAGCCGCGGACCTTCCACGATCTCCGGAAATGCGTCGTCCGGGTGCTCGAACGCGTGGCTCGCAAGCGCCAGCAAGGCTTCGAGCTCGCCGATCGCCGACAACCAGCGCGGCACCGCCGGACCCGAGACCGCGCGCCACGACTCGATCGCGAGCGCGAAGTTGGTGCGCCAGAGGAGCCCGAACGACAGCACCGAGAACACCTGATTCCGGTAGGCGTCGAGCAGATTGATCAGCCGCTGGAGTCGCGCGATGCGCCCCGACGGCGGCTCGCCCCCGCTCTGCACGGCCGCTTGCAACGCGACCAGCGCCGGCGCCTCGAACCGTTCGCCTTCGAGCCGCGACAACAAGTCCGACAAGAGCGCGAGGTGCACGGCCGGCAATGTGGCGCGGCGAAGCGCGGGCAGCACACGCGGTCGCAAGCGGAGCGCAAACGCCATCTGCGCGGCGCCCGCGACGAGCATCGGCCACGGCGCCAGCACGCCCCAGTACCACGCGGCGAACGTCGGGACGGTGAGCACGGGGAGCACGATCGCGAGCACGCGCTCGATCGCCGTCACGTGCCAGGGCGGATCGTTCGACCACGCGACGAGCGCCGCGGGGTCGAGCGCGCTCCGCACGTCGTCGCCGAGGAGCGCCATTGTCTCACGAAGGTCGAGTCGCGGCCGGAGCTCGGCGATCGCGACGTGGCGCGCACGCACCACGTCGGGCGACGCGGGCGCGAGCAACCAGCCCGCGAGCGTCTCCTCGCCGGCCTGTGTCCGCGCCGTACAGAGCAGCTCGAACAAGGACCCGCGGCCGAAGAGATCGAGGTCCGCGGCGTAGGGATGGATCGGATCGAAGAACCGTTCGCCGCCGATGCCCTTCCCGGCCCACGTGTGATCGAGGCGCTCGAGCCCGGCGTCATAGAAGCGCG
>JBDSJB010000077.1:0-13863 GCA_039917665.1 Binatia bacterium | reverse complement strand
CGCGAGCGGATCACACGGCGCATCGACCGAGGGATCGGTGAGGAACGAGCTCGTATCGATGGTCGCCGAGGCGGTGTCGCACGTCGCCGTGTTGGCGCCGGTCGCGCAGCCCCACCAGTTCCCTTGGGCGTCGATCGTCTCGCCGCCGTCGTACACGGCGCCCGCAAAGTTTCCGTAGATGTTGTTGCCGCTCGCGACGTTGGTCGCGATCGTCCCGGCGGCCTGAGCATCGCTGTAGAAGATGCCGGCGCCGCTGTCCGCCAAACCGTTCCCTGAGATGCAGTTATTGGTGATGTCGTTGTCCTGGGCGCCGGTCGCCGGGTTGCTGTTGCCGAAGCTCGTCAACAGCAGGCCATAGCGGCCGTTACCGGACATCGTGTTGCCGTCGATCGAGGAGTTCTGCATGCCGCCCTGGAGGCCGTCGATCGCGTTGTCGGAGAACGTGTTGCGGGCGATCGACATCTGGTCGACCGATTGGCTGCCGAAGCACGCGCCGATGCTGTTGTTCTCGAAGCGGCTGTCCTCGATGGCGGGATTTCCGCCGTCGACGCTGTTCCCCACGTTGTGGTCGCCGTCGACGAAGAAGCCACAGGTTCCGGTGCCGTTGAAGACGCAAGAGTCGCGAAACTCGAGCGCGTCGTAGTCGTTGTTGCCGTCGAGGTGGAAGAGGCCGGTGACGCCGCTGGCGCTGCTGCCGTCGATCGAGTTTGCAAAGAAATCCATCGCCGGCGCGCCCGCAGCGAAGAAGGCGCCACTATCGGTAAAACCGACGAAGCGGTTGTTCTGGATCTTCAGACGACTCAATGAATCGACCGCTCCGATTCCGCGCGTGCCGCCCGAGAACGTGAAGCCGTCGATCGTGGCGCTGGCCGAACCCGTTACGAGCGTGAGCCCGACGCCGCTCGTCGGCGCGATGATCGTCTCGGTGTCGACACGATCACACGCTGGAATGTTGAACTGCGCTCCGCGCAGGAACACGTTCTTGTTGAGGGTCACGTTCTCGCCGTACGTGCCGGCGGCGACGTTGATCACGTCGTTGTTGATCGATACGCCAATCGCGAACTGAATGGTGCAGCACGGTACGACCGTGCAGGGCGTCACGTCGACGCAGGTGCCGCTGTTGTTCACGAGACGTGTCGCGGCGTGCGCGACTCCCGGCACAGCGACGGCGAAAAGCCACGCCGCGACCAACCCAACCAACCGAGCCTTCATCCCCAGTCCACCCAGTGTGCTCATGTTGCACCCTCCGGACGATCCGCGATCGCCCCTGCCAAATGCCGCGCTTCCGTGCGCGTCGATCCACGTCGAGAGCTAGGACAGCGGGCGTGGACCGTCAACCAAAACCCGTCATGCGACCTCGCATGGCGGGTGTCGTCACGCGATCCTCATCGCGCTCGGACGCGCGCGTCTTATCGAGCGCGGAGAGCGCGGCGCCGAAAGAGCGCGAGACCGAGCATGAGATACCCGAGCCCGTACGCGAGCAGCACCGCCGTCGGTCGCCACGCCGCCGCGATGCCTTCACGGCGAATCATCAGATCGTTGTAGGCGGCCATGGCCCACGTGGTCGGGAACGCGAGCGCCACGCGCTGCATCCACCGGGGCTCGAGGTCGATCGGCCACCAGCACCCGCCGACGGCCGCCATCGTGACGATCGCGATCGAGCCGAGCGGCAGCACCGCTTCGCGTGAATTGGCGAGCCCGGCCACGACCAATCCAAACGCGGTTCCCGCGAACACGATGCCGGCCGTCGGTAGGAGGAGCGCCCACGGCTCGGGGCCGAGCGAGATGCCGAACAGCATCCATCCCGCGGCGAGCAAGACGACCATCTGCACGACGCCGACGATGAAGCGCGCGAGCAGCTTTGCGATCAGCGTGACGGCGAACGGCGTCGGCATCGTTCGGAGCCGCGCGAGCGTTCCCCAGTCACGCTCGTCGAGCAGCCCGAGCGATACGCCGAGCAGCATGCCGAGCAAGAGAAAGGTGACGCTGAATCCCGGCACGTTCTGATCGAACGTGTTGAGGCGTGTCGGGGCGCCGGTGACGCTGGTCTCGACGAGGTCGAGCGCGCCGGGAAGCCGCACGTTCGGGAGCTCCGGCAAACTCGGCAGTGTCAGGGTGGGGAGGGGCGGCGCCGACACGGTCGGGATGCGCGGCAAGGTGAAGCGCGGCGCGGGCATCGCGTCCTTGCCCATGAGCCGTGCGATCAGGGCGTCGGAGTCGAGCTGCATGAGCTCGGACACCGCAAACGGAATCGTCGGCAGCTCCGGGGGCGGTGGGATGCGGTCGGCGTAACGGCCGGCCTGGCGCCGGAGCGAGCGCATCCAGCTGCGGAACGCTGCTTCCGTCGATTCGATCTCGCCGACGAAGCGCCGGAGGGGCACGAGCTCGGATGCGAGCCGCGTGCTGACGACGGCGAGGCGAAGCTCGCTCGCCTCCTTAACCGCGGCGCGGACCTCGCGGGCTGCCCCGGCTTCGGCGGCTCGGGCACGGTCGGCGACCTCGGTCTGGGCCTCGGCGAGTCGTGCTGGCAGCGCGTCGAGCTCGCGGGCGACCGAGTCGGCGGCGCGTTGGAAGTCCGCCCGCGTAGCCAACATGCGCGCCCGGAGCCGTTCGAGCCGACGCGCGGCGCGCTCATGGGCCTTGCGCTCGATGCCGTGGCGCAGCTCCTGCACGAGCGCGCGCACGTTCGCGACCTCGAGATACTTGACGGGGTCGGTGAGCAGCTGCAGCTCCATGGCGCGTCCGGCGGCGAGGGCGTGCGAGGTCCCGGCTGGGATGACCAACGCGACCCCGGCTTCCTTACGGCGGACGATCGCCGACGCTTCCTCACGGTTGGCGACCGGTAACAGCTGGACCAGCTCTTCCGTCGCCAGACGCTCGCGAATGGCGCGTCCGACCCGTCCGCCGTCCTCGTCGGCGACCGGCAGTACGTACGCCGTTTCGCCGCGCGCGCTGGCGCCGTACAGGCTCGCGAGCGAGAACCCTGCGACGGTGATGACGATGAGCGGCGCGACCGTCAGGAAGATCAATCCCACCCGGTCGCGCAGGAGCAAGCGGAGGTCCTTGCCGAGGGCGGCCCGCAGCGCAGCCAGCATCATGACGCTCCAGGTCCCGCGCCGTTGTCGTCGCGCAGCGCCCGACCGGTCAGCTTGAAAAACGCGTCGGCGAGGGTCGGCCGATCGAAGCGCAGCTCGACCACGTCACCACCCGCGCGCGCGGCGCGGGCGAGGAGGATCGGCATGGCCATCGGATCGTCGACGGCGAGCGTCGCGCGTGTCCCATTCGCGGACAGCACCCGCACGCTCGAGAGCCCGTCGAGCCAGTCGGCCGGCGGTGGACGCGACGTCCGGAGCACCAAGCTCGCGGCGATCCCACACGAGCTGACCAGATCGCTCGTCGTCCCGCTCGCGACGACGCGGCCCGTATCGAGCAAGACGATGCGGCCGCACAGGCGGTCGGCCTCTTCCATGTCGTGGGTGCTCAGCAGCACCCCGGCCCCGGCGCGGGCGAGCTGCTCGATCGCGACGTGGATCCGCTCCCGCGACTGCGGATCGACGCCGGCGGTCGGCTCGTCGAGCAACAGCACGCGGGGGCGGTGCAGAATGCCGACAGCGAGGTTCAAGCGCCGTCGCATGCCGCCCGAGTAGTGCTCGACGAGATCGTCGGCGCGCTCGCCGAGACCGACGAGGTCGAGCGCGTGCGCGGCGGCCGCAGGAATGTCGGCGCGACGTTGCCCCAGCATGCGTCCGAAGAAGTGCAGATTCTCGCGTCCGGTCAGCGTCGGATAGAGCGCGATCTCTTGCGGGACGAGCCCGAGTACCTGACGCGCCGCGCGCGCGGCGCCCGGCAACACGTGGCCGGCGATACGCACGCTGCCTTCGTCGGGCGCGAGCAGCGTCGCGAGAATCGAGAGCGCGGTCGACTTGCCAGCGCCGTTCGGTCCGAGGAGCCCGACGATCTCGCCGGCGTCGACCGTCAGGGCGACGTCCGCGAGCGCCGTGCGTGTGCCGTATCGCTTGCGGAGACCGGCGACGATGATCGCGGACTCCATGCGACCAATCTTGACATATTCCAATGCTATACGCGCGGCATAACTTGACCGGTACATGTCTATAGACTTAGACTTGCGCCCGCGTGAGGTCGGGAAGGTGAGCGCGAGGTCAATCGAGGATGGACGCGCGCGCGGGAAAACCGTGCTGGTGCTGCACGGCCCGAACTTGAACCTGCTCGGTCGCCGCGAGCCCGAGGTCTATGGCGCCCTCACGCTCGAGCAGATCAACGACCGATTGCGTGCGCTCGCCGACGAGCTCGGGGTCACCGTCGAGATCGTGCAGTCGAACGCCGAAGGCGAGCTCGTCGATCGCATTCAAGAAGCG
The DNA here is from genome assembly GCA_039917665.1 of Binatia bacterium. Taxonomy (GTDB): domain Bacteria; phylum Desulfobacterota; class Binatia; order UTPRO1; family UTPRO1; genus UTPRO1. Next base: position 9,487 of record JBDSJB010000077.1, on the reverse strand, counting down.
GCCGGTAGCGCACACGCGATCGTCATCAACCCGGCCGCCTACACGCACACGAGCGTCGCCATTCGCGATGCGATCCTCGCCGTCGGCGTCCCGGTGGTGGAGGTGCATCTCTCGAACATCCACGCCCGGGAAGAGTTCCGACATCGGTCGCTCATCAGCGACGTCGCCGTCGGGCAGATCTCCGGCTTCGGGGTCGACAGTTACCTTCTCGGGCTGCGCGCCGCGGTGCGCGTCATCGCCGATGCGCGGCGGCGTTCCTTGAAGACGCGTCGACCCCAGAAGGCGCGCCGCCCGGCGTGACGGCGCGGCGCCGCGCTTCTCCGCGCCCGGCGGCAACGTCGGCGCCGGTGCGCGGATTACTCGATCCGCGTGAGCTGAAGAAGCTGACGGTCTTGATGGAGGAGAGCGGTCTCGTCGAGCTCGAGATCGAGAGCGGCGGCGAGAAGGTACGGCTCGTACGCGGTCGCCTCGCGGAATCCTCTGCCGCCGTCGGAGCGAGCCTGCCGGCGACGCGCGCGGCGCGCCGCGAGGCCGAGACCGAAAACGGCCCGCGTGCGATCACGTCGCCGATGGTCGGCACGTTTCATCGCGGGCCGGCGCTCGATGCCGCCGCGTTCGTCGAGGTCGGCGACGTCGTCGAGCGCGGCCAGGCGCTCTGCGTGATCGAGGCGATGAAGATGATGAACGAGATCGAAGCCGAGTTTCGGGGCCGCGTCGCGCAGATCCTGATCGAGAACGGCCGGCCGGTGGAATACGGCGAGCCGCTCTTCATGATCGAGCCGGTATAGGTCCGTCCTGCCGTGTTCAAGAAGATCCTGATCGCGAATCGCGGCGAGATCGCGCTTCGCGTGATCCGCGCGTGTCGCGAGCTCGGCGTCGCGACCGTCGCGGTCTGCTCCACGGCTGATCGCGACGCCCTCCACGCGCGGCTCGCCGACGAGCGCGTCTGCGTCGGTCCGGATGCGCCCGCGGACAGCTATCTGAACGTGCCCGCGATGCTGTCGGCAGCGCTGTCGCGGGGTGCCGACGCCGTGCATCCCGGCTATGGCCTGCTCGCGGAGAACGGCGATTTTGCCGAAGCATGTGAGCGGTCAGGGCTCGCGTTCATCGGGCCGCGTGTGCGTCACCTCCGTCTCATGGGCGACAAACCGCGGGCGCGCCGCATCGTCGAGAAGGCCGGTGTGCACGTGCTCCCCGGCAGCCCGGAGCCGCTCGCGGACCTTGCCGACGCGCGCGCCGTCGTCGAGGAGATCGGCTATCCCATCCTCGTGAAAGCGGCTGCCGGCGGTGGTGGGCGCGGCCTCGGCGTCGCTCGCGACGCGGAAGCGCTCGCGGCGGCATACGCGGTCGCGCGGAGCGAAGGCGAGCGCGCCTTCGGCAACAATCTCGTCTACGTCGAGCGCTACCTCGAGCGCGCGCGTCACGTCGAGGTGCAGATCATCGCCGACCGCGATCGCCGGATCATCCAGCTCGGCGAGCGTGACTGTTCCATCCAACGTCACCGTCAGAAGCTCATCGCCGAGGGGCCGGCGATCGATCTCCCGCGTGGCCTGCGCGCCAAGCTCGCCGCAGCGGCGATCGAGGCGGCGACCGCGGTCGGCTACACCAACGTCGGGAGCGTCGAGTTTCTCGTCGGCGCCGACGGGGCGTTCTACTTCATCGAGATGAACACCCGTGTGCAGGTCGAGCACGCGGTCTCGGAGGTGCTGACCGGCATCGACCTCGTGCGGCAGGGCATCCGCGCGGCCGCCGGTCTTCCGCTCGACGTCGAGCAGAAGGACGTCGTCGTACGCGGCCACGCCGTCGAGTGCCGGATCCACGCCGAGCCGAGCGGCGCTGCGACTCCCGCGCGGCGAACGGTGCAGGCGTTCCACGCGCCGGGTGGACTCGGCATCCGAGTCGAGTCGGCGCTCGAGGTCGGCGACGTGATCGCGATCGACGAGGAGCCGTTGCTCGCCAAGGTGCTCGCTCACGGAGCCACGCGCCCGGAGGCGCTCGGACGGCTCCGCGCGGCGCTCGCCGAGCTCGTGATCGACGGCGTCCCCACCAACCAGGCGCTGCATCGGCGCGTGCTCGCCGACCCGGAGCTCGACCGCGGTGCCGTGCACACGAATTGGCTCGAAGAGCATGGGCAGGCGTCGCGTCCATTACACTGAGCGCGTGGTGATCGCGGCGCTCGCCGTGATCGCGATCGCCTGTGGCCGGAGCGATCCGGCGCATCTCAAGGTGAGCGCCTTGACGGACGGTGCCGCGCCGCCGCCGAGCGCGCGCGCGGATGCGGTACGGGTGCGCTATCAGCTGCGGAACGTTGGCGGACGCCCGCTCGGCATCGATGGGATCGCGCCGGCATGCGGGTGTCGACCGGACTCGCGTCTGCCCGAGAGCCTCGCGCCGGGCGCCAGTACGTTCCTCGACGTCGAATGTCGCGCGCCGGGGGGTGCTGGCGAGACCATCCGCGAGCTTCGTCTGCGCACGACCGACCCGCTTCATCCCGAGACGACGCTGCGTGTGGCGTTGAACAGACCGTCTCCCGGACCCGCGCCCGCCGCGCTCTACTTCGGCTACGTACAAGTCGGAGAGTCGGTGACACGCGACGTCGTGCTGCCGGTCGCCGTCACGGCGGAGAGCTTCGTGTCCCCGCTCCCGGAGCTCGCCGTCGAAATCTTGCCCGCTCGTACCGACGGGACGCACGTGATCCGCGTCCGCTTCACACCCCGCGCTTCCGGGATCGTGCGCGCGGTGCTCGCGCTCGGAGCCGTCGGTACGTTGCCGGTCACCGCGGTCGGCTACGATCGGGTAATGGCCTTCCCGGCGGAGGTCGTGTTGCCGGAGACGAGCGGCGCCAGCGGTCTACCGGCCGTCGCGTTGGTCGGTGTCGATGCCACGCCGCTCGCGATCGCTCGCGTCGACTATCCACCTGGGATCAGTGGCGAGGTTCGTGCCGTCACGCCAGGGCGGCAGCTTCGGTTGGTGCTCCGCGGGCGCGGGACGCCCGGAGCCGCCAGCCCGGCTGCAATTCGTCTCTACGGGGCTTCGGGCAGCGATCCCATCCTCACCATTCCGGTCGTCGGCGCCACGACCGACGCCGCGCCCGCGCCGCCCGCGTGACCGCGCTCGGGATCGTCGCCCCGACCGCCGGGGCGTACGACGTCGTCGGCGTCGGCGTGAACGCCATCGATCACCTCTGCACGGTCGCGACGTTCCCGACGTTCGACTCGAAGCAGACGCTCGCCGCCTACGATGTGCAGCCGGGCGGGCAAGTCGCGACCGCGCTCGTCGCGCTGCAACGGTGGGGGAACCGCACCGTCTACGTCGGGACCTTCGGCGACGGCCCTCTCGGTGAGTTGTCGCGGCGGTCGCTCGCCGACGAGGGAATCGATGTCACGCCCGCGCCGACTCGTTCCGGCGTCGCCAATCAAACCGCGGTGATCCTCGTCGACGCCGCGTCCGGTGAGCGCACCATTCTCATGCACCGTCCGGCGGCGCTCGCCCTCCGGGTCGACGAGCTCGACCGCGCGCTCGTCACGTCGGCGCGCGTGCTGCACGTCGACGGGTACGATGCCGAGGCCACGTTGACGGCGGCGTCGTGGGCGCGTGCGGCTGGAATACCGGTCGTGGTCGACGTCGATACCGGCGTCGACGGCGTCGAGCGCCTGCTCGCGATGACCGACGCGGTCATCCTCGGACGCGAGTTCGCGTGCGGGCTCACCGGTACGACGGACGTCGACGCGGCGCTCACGGCTCTCGTCACGATGACGCGCGCGCCATTGGTCGCGATCACGCTCGGCGCCGAGGGTGCCGTCGCCCGCACCAACGCGGGCACGTTCCGGGTCCCCGGATACGTCGTGACGCCAATCGACACGACCGGCGCCGGCGACGTCTTCCGCGCTGGATTCATCCACGGCTTGCTGCGAGCCTGGCCGCTCGAGCGGACGCTCCGCTTCGCCAATGCGAGCGCAGCACTCAAATGCACCAAGCTCGGCGGCCGGCCGGGCATCACGACGGTCGAAGCCGCCGAACGATTGATGGGGGAGCCATGAGCAAGTTTCAGGACAAGGTGGCCGTCATCACCGGCGGCGCGTCAGGCATCGGGCGCTCGATCGCGAGGGCGCTCCACGCCGCCGGCGCGCGCGTCGTCATCGCGGACTCCAATGCCGACCTCGCGGCCACGGTGGTAACCGAGCTCGGCGACCGGGCGCGGGCCGAGCGCGTCGACGTCACCGACTCCGTCGGCGTGCAGCGTCTGATCGACGGCACCGTCTCCCGCGAGGGCCGCCTCGATCTGCTCTTCAACAACGCCGGCATCGCCGTCTTCGCCGACGCGCGCGACACCTCGCTCGACGACTGGAACCGCCAGATCGACGTGAATCTGCGCGGCGTCGTGCACGGCGTCGTCGCCGGCTATCCGGTGATGCGCCGCCAAGGCTACGGCCACATCGTGAACACCGCGTCGGCGGCGGGCCTCATCCCGTCGCCCGCGACGGTTGCGTACGCCGCGACCAAGCACGCCGTCGTCGGGCTCTCACTCACGCTCCGCGCCGAGGCTCGGCTCTACGGCGTCCGCGTGAGCGTCATCTGTCCCGGGCTCATCCAGACGCCGATCGTGCAGGCCGCGAAGATCGTCGGCCCGACGCGCGAGACCGTCCTCGGCGACTCGCGCCTGCGTCTCTATTCGTCCGATCGCCTCGCGCGCGCCGTGCTGCGCGGGGTGGGTCGCAATCGCGGCGTGATCCCGTTCACGCCCGAAGTGCGGCTGATGTGGGTGCTCCATCGCATCAGCCCGGCCATCTCCAGCGCGCTCATGAGCCGCTTCTACAAGACGAGCCCGTTCTATCGCGTCGACGCCTGAGCGCCGGCGCGTTCAGGCAAACGCTGGCAGCACGCGCTCGGCAAACAGGCGCGCCGGCTCGCGTGGATCACGGCCGAAGAACTCCATCACGAACATCGTGCAGCCGAGCGCCACGTGGGCGTGGATCTTCTCGATGCACTGCTCGGCGGTGCCGGCGATGCTGAGCGGACCGCCCGCGCCCATGTGCCCGCCGTAGATCTGCGCTGCTTTGTCGGCCTTGGCGCGCGCGTCGGCCTCGTTCTCGCCGAGGACGACCAAGCACTGCTGCGACACGCGGATCTCGGCGGGATCACGGCCGACGGCGGCGCAGTGCTCACGCAGCTTCGCGATCTTGGTGCCGAGATCCTGCTGGTGCACCGCGAGGTTGTTCCAGATGTCGGCGTGGCGCGCGGCCAGACGGAGCAGGACTTTCTCGCCGCCGCCGCCGATCAAGATCGGCGGCCGACGCGCCGGCTTCGGCTCGCAGTACGTCGAGTCCAGCCGGTAGTGCTTGCCCTCGAAGCTCGGCTGCGACTCGGTCCAGAGCAGCTTCAAGATCGTCGCCGTCTCGTCGAGCTGCTCGAGGCGCGCCTTCAACCCCGGGAACGGCATACCGTAGCCCGTGAACTCGGACTCGAACCACCCCGAGCCGAGGCCGACGATCACACGTCCGCCGGTAATCACGTCGAGTGTCGCGGCCATCTTCGCGAGGAGCGCGGGATTGCGGAAGCCGACCGGCGTCACGAGCGTGCCGAGTTCGACGCTCTTCGTGAGCACGCCGACCGCGGTGAGCGCCGTCCACGCTTCGAGGATCGGCAGATTCGGCATCGGGACGCCGTACAGATGGTCGTTGAACCAGACCGAGTGGAAGCCGAGCCGATCGAGCTCGAGCGCCGTCCCCTGCGTGTCGGACCAGGGGCGTTTGATCTGGGGAAGCGTGACTCCGAAATGCACCTTGGCCATGGCGTCGTCTCCTCGCGCCGCGGGAGTAGCACGGCGCTCGGACGGTCGCGAGCGTCAGAACCAGCTGCGGGGCAGGGGCAGATTCTCGCGGAGGCGCATGTAGAGTCGGAGCGGGAAAGCGATCATCCGCGTGTTGTCGAAGCCGCGGACGCGCACGGGCTCGAGGGTGATCATGCTGAGGCCCGTCTTGTGATTCTCCTCGGCGGTCATCTTCTCGAACTCGCGGCCGCCGATGCGGCCGAGGTAGTGCATGGCGAGCCAACTGTTGATGCCGCCCTCGACGGCGACGTCGCTGAGCGACGCCTCGGCGTCGACGATCACGGCACGATACGGCGGCACCTCGTCCTGGATCAGCAGACACGCACGCTGGGTGCGCGCGATCGCTTTCGCCTTGGGTGAGGTCTTCGCCGTCACGACGTGGAAGCGGCCGTCGCGGTATTGGTACCAGATCGGCGCCTGCGACGGCGTACCGTCGCGCTTTACGTACGAGAGCACGCCGATGCGCGGCGCGGCGACGAAACGCTCGAGCGCCGCGGGTTCGAATGCGGGTTGCGGGCCCATGGCTTGGAACGGCAGATCGGTGAGCTTCACGAGTGTCCTCCTGAGAGTGACGCGACCATTCGCATTTCCATCGGGACGCCGTGTTCGCGACACGGCTCCGGGGCGACCGTCTCGGCGACCGTGACGAGGCCGTGCGCGCGGTAGAAGCCGACGGCGGGATTGTCGGAGAGCACGTCGAGGTGAAGCACCGCGCAGCCGCCCCGCCGGCCGCGCTCGAACGCATTCCGCAGGAGACGCGCACCGAGCCCGCTGCCGCGGAGATCCGGCATGACCGCGAGCGCCAGCACGTAGTACGCCGAGTCGGGTACGTAAGGATTCAGGTAGCTCGCCTTTTCGGCGCGCTCCAGCACGCCGATGAGGTCCTCGGTGCTGACGGTGCCGTCGGCGATCAGGCCCGCGCCGACGGGGGTCATATTGGCGCGGGTGCGATAGTTGCGGGCACCGTCGAAGCCGATCTCGACCCCGACGACCTCGCCGCCGCGAAGCGCGACCGTCGCCTCGGTGTGACCGAAGTACGACTCGGCGGTCTGCCAGGCGCGGCCGACGAAACGATCGAAGCGTTCGCGGGCACCGAAGATGTAGGAGTAGGAAGCCGGTCCGGTCGACCACACGAGCTCGGCGATGCGAGCGGCCTGATCGGGCGTCCCGGCGGTGAGCTCGATGTCGGAGGAGGCATGCATGGCGCGGTGGAATAGGTCATTGACCGAAGTCAGTCAATGACCTATTCGTCGCGACGATGAGGAAAGCCGAGCCGGCCGTGGGCGCCGGGAAAGGCGACCGCCGGCGGAGGGAGATTCTGACCGTCGCGCGGGCGCTCCTGGTGCGCGACGGCTACGACCGCTTCGTGCTCCGGACGATCGCGGAGCGGGTGGGGATGACGCTCGGCAACCTTCAGTACTACTACGCGTCCCGCGACGAGCTCCTCGTCGCCTTGGTGCGGGCCGAGTTCGGACGGAACCAAGAGGAGGTCGCGGCGATCGCCGCCGGCCCCGGTGCGCCGCGGGTGCGGCTCGCCGCGATCGCGCGCCATCTCATCGAGGTCTGGGCCCACGACGGCGGCCGCGTGTACGCCGTGATGTCGTTCCTGGCGCTGCACCAACCGACCTTTCGGGCGCTCCATCGCGAGATCTACACCGCGTTCTACGACGGCTTGGTGCCGGTGCTGCGGGAGATCCGTCCGCGCGCGTCGCATGCCATGCTCGTCGCCCGGGCTCGGCTCATCACGACCGTGATCGACGGTGCGCTGGTGCAGATCCCCGGCCGGACCTTCGTCGCCGACGCGATCGAGGCCATCGTGCGCTTGGCCGAGGACTAGTGCACCGCCGTGGAGATACGATCAAGCATTCGCCGGCGCCTCTGCGACGGCGGCCGTCGGGAAACGCGTGCGGCGGAGGGGTCGCCCGCGGGTCCTGCGGAGCCGGAGCACTGCGATCGGCGCGGCGCGTGCGACCGGCGCACATCGATCGAACGGCGCGTCGCGGCAGCGCAGGGCACTCCAGGGTGACCATCGCGGCACGGACGAGCTGGCGGGGAGTGCTCCTCACCGAGATCACCGTGTACCCGGAGGGTAGCCCCGCGGGCGACCCCTCCGCCGCACGCCCTGATCGGCTGAACTCGGAAGACGCGCTGCCCGCGTGCACGTCAGGCGTCTTGCGATTTCCGTGGCCGGAGGCGGACGGTGGCGGGGATCGTCGGCGGGTCTGATCTCGGTCAGGAGCGCCACCCCGCCAGTCGTGCGCGACGCGCCGATCGCCCAAGGAGGGCCATGGGCCCCGGATGCGCCGATCGCATCACGAGCCGCCGTCGCCCGCCGATGCGCCGTACGCGCGCTCCGGCTCCGTAAGACCCGCCGACGATCCCTGCCACCGTCCGCGTTTCCCGACCGCCGCCGTCGCAGCCCCCGCGGAACATTGCACCGTCGGAAAAACGCCAACGAATGCTTGATCACATCTCGACGGCGGTGCACTAGGCTCCTGCTCGCTTGCGCCCACCGTGTTGCGCCCGTTCTGCCGGGCGTCGATGATCGGCGCGTGCCGCTCCCGTTCCAACCGCCGCTCGCGCCCATGCTCGCGAAGCTCGCGAGCGACGTTCCCGACGGCGCGGGCTGGCTCTACGAGCCCAAGTGGGACGGCTTCCGCGCCATCGTCTTCCGCGACCGTGACGAGCTCTACATTCAAAGCCGCGAGCTGAAGCCCCTCGACCGCTATTTCCCCGAGCTCGCTGCGCCGCTCCTCGCCAGCCTGCCCGAGCGTGCCGTCGTCGACGGTGAGATCGTCATCGCCGGCGCGCACGGGCTCGACTTCGAGGCGTTGCTCCAGCGCATTCATCCCGCGGCGTCGCGCGTCGCGCGACTCGCCGCCGAGAGTCCGGCCTCTTTCGTCGCGTGGGATCTTCTCGCGGAAGGCGATGACGATCTCCGTGCGGTCCCGCTGAGGGCCCGTCGCGCCGCGCTCGAACGGGCGCTCCGGAAGCCGGCTCCGTCCGTGCACCTGACGCCCGCGACCCACGACCGTGCGACCGCCCTCGATTGGTTCCAGCGTTTCGAAGGCGCGGGCCTCGACGGTGTCGTCGCCAAGCGTCTCGACGATCCGTACCAGCCCGGGAAGCGCGCCATGATGAAGGTGAAGCACCAGCGCACGGCCGATTGTGTCATCGCGGGTTTCCGCTGGCACAAGGATGGACCGGGTGAGCTCGTCGGGTCGTTGCTGCTCGGACTCTTCGACGCCGACGGCGTGCTGCACCACCTCGGCATCGCGGCGAGCTTCACGCGCGTGCGCCGTGCCGAGCTGGTGCGCGAGCTTGCCCCGTATCGCGAGAACGCGCTCGCCTCGCATCCGTGGCGCGCGTGGCGCGAAGAGGAAGAGACCGGAGCGCAGCGCAAGCCCGGCGCGACGAGCCGATGGAATCGCGGTAAGGATCTCTCGTGGGAGCCCGTCCGTCCCGAGCTCGTGTGCGAGGTCGCGTTCGATCACCTGCAGGGGACGCGCTTCCGTCACGCGACGCACTTCGTGCGCTGGCGACCCGACAAGTCGCCGCGGGAATGCCGCTACGACCAGTTGGAGGAAACGCCGGCCTTCGAGCTCGCGAAGATCTTCACGGCGCCTTCCGCGGATCGAAGTCCGGATCCGGCGGCTC
>JBDSJB010000076.1:0-4610 GCA_039917665.1 Binatia bacterium | reverse complement strand
TCACCGATCCCGAGATCATCGACGCGCTCTACGAGGTTGCCTCGGCCGGTGTCCCGATCGATCTATTGGTGCGCGGCATCTGCTGCCTTCGCCCCGGTGTCGTCGGTCTCAGCGAGAACATCCGCGTCACCTCGGTCGTCGGGCGTTTTCTCGAGCACAGCCGAATTTTTTGGTTCGAGAACGGCGGCGAGCCCGAGGCCCTGATCGGGAGCGCGGACCTCATGGGCCGAAACCTCGATCGGCGAATCGAAACCCTCGTGCCCGTCACGCGACCCGCGTTGGTGCGTCACATCTACGATGGCATTCTGCGCGTCTACCTCGACGACACGGTGAACGCGTGGGTGATGCAGCCCGACGGCGCCTCGCACCGGCGCCTGCCGGCGAAGAACGAGCCGCCGTTCTCCTCCCAAGAGTGGCTGCTCTCCCATCCGAGCACGGCGACGCTCGGATTCATGAAGCGCGGGGACTGAGCGCGAGCGGGTTCGTTGGGACGGCCCAATCGGTTGCGGCGGTCTTCAGATGCTCGTGTACGTGCCTCAGCCTTTGGGCTGTCAACACTCCGCCGGATCGAGCTCGGCCGTACGGTCGAACGCCACACTGCGGGCACATTCCCCGACGGCTGAGGAGGGTGGCAGGCAGCTCCGCAGGGGTCGCGCACGCCAATGCGGAGGGGGAGGGAGCTGCCCGCCACGGCTCGATATGCTTAGAGTCGCGTGGCATCCGTATGAGGTTCTTGTGACCGTTCGAAGATGGTCGCCACCATACCGTTAGGGTGTCGCCGGCGTGCACTCGACCATGTCGGCCGCAATGGAGGTGCCCGCGTTGCTCGCGCTCACCACTGCACAATTGAACGCGGTCGGGGGCGGTGCCGTCTGACCGGCGCAAAGGTCGAAGCTGACGGTGACGTTGATTTGCGAGAGCATGTTCTGGCCGAGGAGCGCGACGCGCGCGGCGTTGTTGAAATCGCTCAGCGTGGTTTGGCCGCTGAACCCGCTGAGGCGCGCCGGTACGTTGCCGGTGCCCGGCAACCCGACGACTCCGGTCGGATAGCGCAAACAGAAGAGCGCTGAGGTCAACGTCCCGCCCGCGGGAAGCCGGAGCTGAACGAGCTGCGGCGCGCGCGTTCCCGACGCCGTGCAATCCGCCGGCGCCGTACGGCACGTGGACGGACACGCGTCGCAGTCGAGGATGTTGCCGTCGTCGCAATTCTCGCCGAGCTCCGTGACGCCGTTGCCGCAGGTTGGTGTCGCCGTCGCGGTCGGTGAAGGTGTGACCGTAGCCGTGCGCGTCGGGGTGGAGGTTCCAGTCCGGGTTGGCGTCGGAGTGCGGGTCGGGGTGGCCGTCGCCGTGCGGGTCGGTGTCGGCGTCCTCCCGCCGGTCGCCGTCGGGGACGGCGTCGTCGTGGCGGTGTTGGTCGGGGTCGTGGTCGGAGTGAGCATCGGGGTCGCTGTTCGGGTGGCGGTCGCCGTGCCGGTCGACGTCGCAGTCGCCGTCGGGGTTGCCGGCCTCGCAACGCATTCCGCGGGGTAGGGCTGGAACGTCGGGACGGCGAGCGGAACCTCGCAATCGACTTTGTAGTTGGTGACGCAACCGACGCACGCAATCAAGTCGGAAATGTTCGTCACAGCTCCCCCACAGGCGGGGCCGTCGGGGACGACGACGCTCGGGCAGTGGGGGACGAAACCTACCGTAGCGAGGCTGACTCCCGTGCACGCCTTGGCAATGATCGCTTCCATCTTGAGGCTGGCCTTCGCGATGGCTGCCTGCGCTTTGCCGTCGCCAGGAACCGGGCACACGGCCGTGTGCTTGCCCTGGTAACGGGCGGCCCAGCATTTGGTGAGCGCCTTGGTCTTTGCCGCGTAGAAGCCAATGGACGCCTTGCCGATCGCGATCTCGCAACGCTGAGCGTCCGTTCCTGGAGGCACGGGGTTGAGATCCTCGTAGTAAAGCGCGACGCCCTGATCGACGGTGCGCGTGTGCGTGCAGACGAGACAGTCGGCAATGTCGTCACAGTCGGCGATCCCGTTGCTGCAGCCCGCGCCTTCGAAGTCGGGGCAGACGAGCGGCCAGCCGATCGCCGCCGGCACATCGTCGTCCGCCGTGCCGCAGGACTTGTCCCGCCCTCCGCATGCGGTCGCGACGGTCGCGCGCAGCTTGGCGTTCGCTTTGGCGAGCATCGGCGCCGTTTTGGGCTCCGTGGCGCAGTCCGTCCCGGGCGCAAGCTTGTTTTTCAGCTTGGACTCTTCGCACTTCGCGAGCGCTTTGATCCGCGCCTGAGAGAGTTGGGACGAGGCCTTCAGGATTGCTTGCTCGCACGTGAGCGGATCCGCGTGCGAGACGACCGGCGTGGATCCGATGATGGACAACACTGCCACTGCTGCGAGTCCGATCGCACGTGAACGCATGGGCTCTCCCTTCGACGACTCGTTGGTTCAGTCGAGGAGAAAGTACCTGCCCGAGATGACGAGAGGACGTGCGCTGTCGTGATGAGCGTGTGAACGTGGGGAGCTGTCGGTTCTAGGCGACTCTCTAGGGGTCGCGGTTGTGTCAAGCGTGACGCGCGGGCGTGCTGGCTTCGAGCACCAGCGACTCGCGCCGGCGACGGAGGAGGTCGAACGCCCCGAGAATCAGCGCAAGGTTGGCGGACTCCGCCCCAACGTTGGCCGGGTGATGCACGAGTTGCTCCAGACGGGTTTCGCTGTCTTCGATGAGGGTGTTCTTGTCCATGACCCCGCGCTAGCCTCCGAATCGGGAGTGAGCAAACGACCCTCCCTAACCCTGCGACGTGCCTGACAAAGCATGTGTTACAGGCAGGCCATCTCGCTCGGGGCCTCCCGCGGGAAGTCGTAGGACGACTTGGCGATGCCAACCGACGCCGCGAACATTTGGATCAGGAATGCCGAACGAGGCGGATCGCGCGAAACGATCGGCGTCTTCGAGCGACGTTCGGACGGGCGTCTCGCACGGTGCTTACCGAGCGCACCCAAGTCGACCGCCGATGCCGCGTGCGGGAGGGAGGGGCGCGCTCGACGATGTGCCGAGGATCACACGTGCAGCCGAAGCTCTGACGCTCTGCACTGAGCAGACCGTGATCGTCGTGGCCCTGGCGGCGACGGAAGCCCTAGCCTCCACGCGCGGCTCCGCGCCACACTATTGCCGAGCGTGGATCTCGACGCGGCGATTCTGGGCACGGCCCTCGGCGGTGTCGTTGGATGCGACCGGCTTCGACTCTCCTTGCCCGGAGACGGTGATGCGACTCGAGGCGACGTCGCGATGGATGAGGGCGTCTGCCACTGCACGAGCGCGCCGCTCGGAGAGCTTTTGGTTGTACGCGTCGGTGCCGACGGCATCCGTGTGCCCCTCGATCGTGATGGCGACCGACGCATCCTCACGGAGTGCGCGCGCTGCATCGTCGAGAATGGTGCCAGCATCGGGACGAATCGTCGCCGAGTCGAAGTCGAAATTCACGCCCCGCAGGATGAGCTTGCGCTGGGGAGCGGGGGCCGCTGCTGCAGGCTCCGCAGGTGGGGGCGGCGGCTCGGCGGGGGCGTCCTTCGGGCAGATCGCGTACCCGACTCCGAGCCCGATGATGCCGCCGACGACCCAGCCGATCGCGGCACCGATCGCGATGCCGCGATCGCCCGAACCTGGATCGATCTCGTGCGTGCCGACACTGGTGGCGACACCGCCGACGGTGCCACCGACGAGGCCGGTCAGGAGCCGGCAGTTGACGGGGTCGTTCCGAACCGCGGCACAGCCGCTGATCGCGAAAGCGAAGCCGAAGGCCGTGACGACCGCGAGGGCTTTTCGTGTCTGTGTCTTCATTGGATGCTCACCGAGCAGATTGCGTCGACGGGGGTTTCGTTCAGCGACGCCGACGCCGTGCATGTGAGGTCTCCCGCCGTCGGCACGGGCTGGCCGACGACACAATCGAACGCCACCGTCGCGAACGGGCCGGCCGGGACGACGTCGCTGCCCACGAGCGTGACGGTCAGCGTGTCGTCGACGAGATCATCGTTGCCGTCGAAGTCGTTCACGGCGGTGAGGCCGGTACCGGTGAAGTCGACCCGATCCTTCACGGCCGAGTCGGTGCCGGACCCGGGCACGTTGATCGAGGTGTCGTAGGCCAGATTCAACGTTGCCGAGGTGACGTCGGCGTCGAGCGCCACCGTCACGACGATTTGCTCCGTTCCAGTGCACACCGATCCTACGGGCGTAGGTGCCGGGGTGGGCGTTCCGACCACCCCGGTTGGCGTCGGGTTGCCGACGGCGCGACATCCGCTCGTATCCAGCGTGCAGGACGCGAGACAGTTCGTGAAGCCTTGGCCCAAGCCGAGCGTATCGCAGGTCGGATTGAGCCCGTCGCACTCCTCGTGCGCGCGGTCGACGAAGCCGTCACCACACACGTTGGCCCGGCAGGTGCTCAAACATGCATCCGTATCCAAAAGATTCCCGTCGTCACATTCTTCGCCGGAATCGACGGCGCCGTTGCCGCACTTGTCGAAATCGGAGCCGCCGCCGTCCCCGCACCCGCCGAAGGCGGACGCGAGCGCGAGCGTGAGAATCCCTGCCAGGAGCATCGTACGCATGCGAGTGGTCGTCCTTACTTT
>JBDSJB010000075.1:0-6094 GCA_039917665.1 Binatia bacterium | reverse complement strand
CGCCGCTCGGCGCCAACACCGTCGACCGCTACCAGTGCTCCAAGCCGAAGCTCGTGACCAAGCGCTGCGCCGGCGATCTCACCGTCGCCTGTAAGACGAGCGCGACGTGCGGCGCCGCCGGCCCGTGTCTCGGCAAGTTTCCGAAGGGTAGGCAGGTGATGCTCGCCGACCAGTTCACGAGCAACAGACGTTTCGACGTCGTGAAGCCGACGCGCTTTTGTAGCCCCGCGCTCGCCAACGGCGATCCCGTCCAGAGCCCCGACGGCCACCTCATGTGCTTCAAGGTGAAGGCCGCCGCCGGCGAGCCGAAGCACACGGTCGTCGTCGGCACCGTGCACACGACGACGCAGCTCGCCCGCGAGCGGCTCGATACGGTCGGCGAGGATGAGCTCTGCGTGCCGTCGCTCGAGCTATAGCGCGACGCCGCATCGTTGACTGGGCCCCGCCGGGGCGCGAGGAGTACGGCGATGGCCCACGAGACCGTTTTGCTGGACGACGCGGCGGTCGTACGGCGGCTCTTCGATCACATCGATCACGGCAGCACGGACCTGAGCGAGGGCGTGTGGCGGGAGCCGGTCGCGCACTATCGTTCGCCCGAGCGATTCGCGGCTGAGACGGAGGTACTGCTGAGCGGCGCGACCGCGTTCTGTCCGTCGGCCGCCCTGCCGGATCCTGGATCGTTCCTGGCACGCACGGCCGCCGGCACGCCCATCGTCGCCGTCCGCGGCAACGACGGTCGCGTGCGGGCGTTCCGCAACGCGTGTCGCCATCGCGGCTCGCGTGTGGCGGACGGCTCGGGATGCGCGAAAGCGTTCGTGTGTCGGTACCACGGCTGGACCTACGGGCTCGACGGCGCGCTGCTCCACGTTCCGCACGAGCACGGATTTCCCGGCCTCGACCCGGCGGCGCGTGGGCTCGTGCCGCTTACGACGGTCGAAACCCGCGGGTTGATCTTCCTCAGCCAAGGTCCGCCGCGTCCAGGTGAAACGCCGCTCGAGGCGTTACCGCCGCTCCTGTCCCCGGGACGCCGCCTCGTGCAGGCGACCGAGCAAGAGCTCCCCGTCAACTGGAAAATCTTCGTCGAGTCCTTTCTCGAGGGCTACCACATCCGCTCGACCCATCGGGACACCTTCTACCCGGTGCAATTCGACAACCTGAACGTCGTCGAGCTCTTTGGCCCGCACAGCCGCGTGACGTTTCCGTATCGCGCGATCCAGAAGCTCCGCGCGCTGTCACCCTCCGAATGGCACGTGGAGGGCAAGCTCACGTACGTCTACCACCTCTTCCCGAACGTCATGGTGGCGACGTTTCCCCACTTCGTCTTCATGATCGCGATCGAGCCGCTCGCGCTCGATCGCACGCGCTTTCACACGTATGTGACGGCCGCCGGCGAGGAGACCGACGTCGGGCCGATCGCACGCCCCGTGCGCACGACCTCGGCCGAAGGCGCGGCGCTCATTGCCACGGCCGCGCTCGAGGACAACGCGGCGACGATCGCCATTCAAGAGGGGTTGGCGAGCGGGGCCAATGCGTTTCTCGAGTTCGGACGATTCGAGGGCGCGATCGGACACTTCCACCGCACGCTACGCGCCGCGCTCACCGCGCGGGGCGTGGCCTCGGAAGTCGCGCCGTAACGCTGCGAGGACGGCGATCGCTAGGCGCGGGCCTTGCGGCGCGATCGCACGGTGCGGCGCGGCGGCGTTTTCACCGCCGCACGTGCGGCCGGGCGCGGCACGATACCGTCGAGCAGCATCGTCGCCGCGTGCGCCGCGATCTCGCCGGGCGAGCGTCCACCCTCGCGGTACCATTCCACCGACCAGTTGAGCGCGCCGAGGGTGAGCATGCGCAGCACGGACAGATCGAGGCCTGGGCGAATCGCACCGGCCGCGGCCGCCGCGGCGAAGAGCCTCCGCCAGTAGTCGCCGTACTCGCGCTGGCGCTCGAGGTGCCGCTCGCGCACGGCGTCCGGCACCTGGCCGAGAATGCGGAGATTCGCCGACGCGTACGCGTGCTCGGACAGCACGACCCGCAGGTGCGCCCCGATCGCCGCGCGGAGGCGCGCCACCGAATCGGCACCGACGCCGAGACCCTCGACGGCCTCGCGCGTCGCGGCGAAGGCGCCGTCGACGCCGGCCGACAACACCGCGTCGACGAGGTCTTCCTTGGTGTCGAAGTGGTAGTAGAGGCTCCCCGCCTTCATCGCGGCGCGGGCGGCGATGTCTTTCAGCGTGACCGATGCGTAGCCGCGCCGCCGGAAGAGCCACGCCGCGGCATCGAGCACCCGTTGCCGCGTCATGTCGGACTTCGAGACTTTCCCCATTGGCTCCATGATTCTAACCTATATTAGATGCCAAATGGCCTCGTCAATGGCGGAGAGTATCTCTTGACTGACGTTTCTAACGTGCGTTAGAAGCGGCACCCGTGGACGTCGCGACTCAGACCCGCCTCGCCGACCGCATCCGCGCGCTCCGAGCGGCGGGGACGACGGACCTCGCCGCGCGCACCTACCGGGTCGCCGCTGACGACTACACGAGTCCGACCGTCCTCGCCGCCGAGCTCGACGTGGTGTTCGCGCGGCGGCCGCTTCTTGCGGGGCTCAGCGGCGACGCGCGCCGGCCCGGCGATTGGTTCACGTTCGAAGCGTGCGGCCGGTCGGCGCTGGTGTGGCGGGCGCCCGACGGGGTGCTCCGCGCCTTCGTGAATGCGTGCCGTCATCGCGGCATGCGGGTCGCGGAGGGCGCCGGACACGCGGAGCGGATGATCGTCTGCCCGTATCACTCCTGGAGCTACACGCCCGACGGCCGCCTGAACGCAATTCCCGGCGACGAGGGTTTCAGCGACCTCGCGCGCGAGGAGATCGCGCTCACGCCGCTCCGAGTGCACGAGCAAGCGGGCCTCGTCTTCGTCGGCGGCGATGCTGCCGACCCGAGCGACCCCTGCGAAGGCGCCGCCGCCGAGCTCGCCCCGTTTGGGCTCGGCGCGTACCAGCAGGTCGAGCGCCGCACCCACCGCTTGCCGCTCAACTGGAAGCTCGCCGTCGACTCCTTCATGGAGGCCTACCACCTGCACTTCCTCCACAAGGACACGCTCCGCCCGATCTTCCATGGCAACGTCTCGGCGTTCGACGCCTTCGGGCGACATTCTCGGATCGTCGGCGTGCGGCGGACCTTCGACACGCTCGCGGCCGACTCGTCCGAGCTGCTGCCGCACGTCACCCTGCTCTACCAACTCTTCCCGAACGCCGTCCTGATCTACCAGCAAGATCACGTCGAGCTGTACCAGGCGTTTCCCGACCTCACCGATCCGCACACCGCCGAGGTCCGCCTCACGCTCTACGCCCCGGCCGCACCGACGACCGACGCCGAGCGCGCCTACTGGAAGAAGAACATCGACCTGATCGACGGCGTCACCACGTCGGAGGACTTTGCCGCCTGCGCCGCCATCCACGCCAATCTGCGCGCCCGCGCCATTCCGTTCCTCATCCTCGGACGGAACGAGCCGGGCGTCGCGCACTTCCATCGCATGCTGCACGGCGTGCTCGGGCACGCTGGCGGCTGAAAGGACTCTCCCATGCACGTTGGCAGCGGCACCTTCTTCCAGAACCTCCGGAACGAGCGATCCGATGCGGAGGTCTACGAGCACGAGCTCGGGATGGCCGATCTCGCCGAGCCGCTCGGCTTCGACTCGGTCTGGTGCGCCGAGCACCACTTCACCGAGTACACGATGTGCCCCGACCCCGCGCAACTGCTCACCTGGCTCGCGGGCCGTACGACACGGGTCCAGCTCGGCAGCATGGTGATGGTCCTGCCGTGGCACGATCCGGTTCGCGTTGCCGAGAGCTTCACCGTCCTCGACCACATGTCGAAGGGCCGCGCGATCCTCGGCATCGGGCGGGGTCTGGCCCGCGTCGAGTTCAATGGCTTCCGCACCCCGATGGGCGAGTCGCGCGGCCGCTTCGTCGAGTACGCCGAAGCGATCCTCGGCGCGCTCCAGACCGGCTACATCGAGCACGACGGCCCCCTCTACCAACAGCCACGCGCGGCGATCCGGCCCGCCCCGTTCCGCTCGTTTCGCGGCCGCGTCTACGCGTCGTCGGTGTCGCCCGAGTCGGCCCGCATCATGGCGCGGCTCGGCGTCGGCATCCTCATCATCGCGCAGAAGCCGTGGGACAAGACGCTCGCCGACCTCGAGGAGTATCGCGCCATCTATCGCGACGTGAACGGCGAGGAGCCGCCGAAGCCGCTGCTCGTGAGCTTCACCGCCGTCCACGAGAGCGCCGCCGCAGCCAAGGAGATGTTCGAGCGCTACGTCGTCGGCTACTGCGCGTCGACGATGGACCACTACGAGTTCGACAACGTGACGCTCGCCGACATCCCGGGGTACGAGTATTACGCCGGCCTCGCCCGCAACATCGAGAAGCACGGCAAGGACAAGTTCAGCCAGTTCCTCGCCCCTCTCGAGCGCCGGCTACTACACCATCGTCGCCACCGCCGGGCACGACACGACGTCGAGCTCGCTCGCCGGCGGCCTCGAGGCCCTGGCACGCGATCCCGTCCAGCTTCGCGCCCTCCAAGCCGACCCGGCACTCTTGCCGAACGCCGTCGACGAGATCATCCGCTTCGTCACGCCGGTGCGGCACTTCATGCGCCAAGCGCAGGGCGACTACGTCCTCGGCGGCGTCCCGCTCACCGCCGGCGATTGGCTCCTCCTCTCGTATCTCTCCGCGAACCGCGACGAACGCGTCTTCGAGGACCCTTTCCGTTTCGACATCCGCCGGACGAACGCGTCGCAGCATCTCGCCTTCGGCATCGGCGTCCACTTCTGCCTCGGCGCGCATCTCGCCCGCATGGAGCTGATCGCGTTCTTCCAGGAGCTACTGCCGCGCCTCGAGTCGATCGAGCTCGCAGGGGAGCCCGAGTACACGACGACGACGTTCGTCGGCGGACCGAAGCGGCTGCCGATCAGGTACCGGTTGCGGCCGGCGTGAAGCCCTCGATCGCCGCGAACGCGGCCGCGATGCGCGTCACCGCCTTGGGCCGCGCGTACATGCGTTCCAGGTAGGCGTTGAGATTAGGAAAGCCGCCGAGCAACCCGGCCTCGTGCCCCCAATCGAGGGTGTACGCCGTCACGAAATCCGCGACCGAAACCCGCGTCCCCGCGACGAACTCGCGACCCTCCATATGGTGCTCCAAGACGGCCGCCATCTCGCGGAACTCACGGCTCGCGATCGCGATGTCGGAGGGCTGCTGCTCGCTCACCGGATAGAGCCGGGTATTGCGCGCGATCCGCCAGAGCGGCTGCTCGAGCTCGGTAGTCGTGAAGAGCAGCCAGCGGTAGAACTCGCCGCGCTCTGCGAGATCAGTCGGAATCAGCTTCCGGTCGGGGAATTTGTCGGCGAGATAGAGCACGATCGCCACCGATTCATTGATCACCCGGTTGCCGTCGACCAGGACTGGGATCTTTCCGGCGGGATTCACCTTCAAGAAGGCAGGGGCTTTGTGCTCGCCCTTCAGCAAGTTCACGGTGATGGGTTGGAAATCGACGTCCATCTCCTGCAGCGTCCAGCGCGCACGCAGCGACCGGGTCGGTCCGAATTCGTAAAGCTTCACGCGACACCTCCATGACGGCCGTCCATCGGCCGAGTGTAGTCATGAGGGTGTCGTTCGGGGGCGGAGGATTTCGACAGGCGTGGGCGCCGATTGACGCGACCTTCGACGGTCCCGCGCTTACTACGCCGCGTGCAGCTTGTCCGCGGGAAGCTCCAACACGATCTCGATCGGCACTACACGACCAAGCTTCGCCCGAACGGTGTGAAGCTGAACCCCGCCGACTCCGAGTGGGCCGCAATCTTCAATGATCCGTCCAGACACCCGTTGCGTGACGTATTGGAATCGTACACGCTGCCCGAACCTGAACGTCGGCGGCTTCACTGGTCCACGTTTCCGGGAAGCACGCATGCGTCAATCTCCTCCCACGGGATCGCTCCGATGATCGAAGCGAAGTGATGGCTCCGGACGTGCGCCTTTTCCGAATGAGATCGTGACCGAATCAACGGTCCAACCCGCCGCGCGCAGCTGCTCGTCGATGATCTTGC
>JBDSJB010000074.1:0-14230 GCA_039917665.1 Binatia bacterium | reverse complement strand
GTCTTCCCTCCGATCTACGTCAACATGGTGAAGGCCGGCGAGATCGGCGGCGTGCTCGATCAGGTCTTGTTGCGCTTGGTCGAGTATCTGGCCAGCGCGGAAGAGCTCCGCGACGAAGTGATCTCGGCGCTCACCTATCCGCTGATCCTGGTCGGCGTCGGCGGCATCTCCGTCGCGATCCTGCTGATTTTCGTGCTGCCGAAGTTCGCGAGCATGTTCGCCGATCTTGGGCAGGCGTTGCCGCTCTCCACGCGCATGATGCTGGCGATCAGCGATGCCGCTACGAGTCCCTGGTCGCTGATCGGCGTGCCCCTGGTCGCCGGCTCCTTGTTCATGACCTACCGCTATTTCGCGACCAAGAAGCGCATGGCCTTCGACGCCTTCAAGCTGCGCATTCCCCTCGTCGGCAACCTGTTGCTCCGCACCGAGGTCGCGCGCTTCGGGCGCACCCTCGGCGTGCTCTTGCGGAGCGGCGTCCCGATGCTGCAGGCACTCGACATCGTCCGCGCGATTTCGAACAATCTGGTGATCGCGACGGCGCTGAACGAGGTGCAGGTCGGCGTGCGCGAAGGGGCCGGCGTCTCGGGTCCGCTCGGGAAGACCGGGGTGTTTCCGGAGCTCGCTCTCCAGATGATCGCCGTCGGCGAGGATACGGGCAAGCTCGATGAGATGCTCCTCACGACCGCCGATTTTTTCGACCGCGAAGTTCGGAACGACGTCAAGCGTCTCACGCGACTGCTCGAGCCGGCCATGCTCCTCATCATGGGTCTGGTCGTCGGTTTCCTGGTGATCTCAATGCTGATGGCGGTCTTCAGCATCAACGACGTCGACATGTAAATGCTTGGGAGGAACGACGAATGAATGAGACGCACACGGACATGACCCTCACCCGGTTGAGCGCGCGCACCCGCCGCGGCGAACGCGGCTTCACGCTCGTCGAGCTTCTGGTCGTGATGGTGATCTTGGGCCTGCTCGCTGCCTTGGTGGTTCCCGCGTATCTCGGCCGCGAGCGGAAGGCGCGCTCGCAAGCGGCCCGCACGCAGATCGAGCTGCTCGGCACTGCGCTCGACACCTTCCGACTCGACGTCGGGCGTTATCCATCCTCGCAGGAGGGGCTGGTCGCGCTGCAAGAGGGCCGTGGCATCCCGGGGTGGGATGGGCCGTACCTGAAGAAGGGCGTCCCGGCAGATTCGTGGGGACGACCGTTCCTGTACGTGGCCCCCGGTGAGCACGGGGAATACGACCTGTTCAGCTATGGCGCCGACGGTGCTCCTGGCGGCGAGGGCGACGCCCGCGATCTCGCGAGTTGGGCTGGCTGACGTTCGTGCGGCGTCATCCCGCCAGCGGCGCCCGTACGCGTCAAAGCGGGTTCACGCTTTTCGAGTTGATCATCGTGCTGATGATCGTCGCGATCGCGTCTGGTCTCATAGCGCCCGGCATCAAGAGCGGCTGGCGTGCGCGGGAGGTGCGCAGCGGGACGCGCAATCTCGCGGCGATCATGCGGGGCTTGCGGGAGCGGGCCGTCCGCCGCGGCGTGGAGCAGGAGATGATCCTCGAGGCCGACGGCCAAACCTTCAGTTGGACCGACGGCAAAGAGACGACGCTGCCCGGAGGGGCGACGATCTCGGGCATCCGCGGTGGCTGGCGTGATCAGGACGGTCGCGTACGCGTGGTGTTCTATCCGAACGGCGGCTCCAGCGGCGTCTCGCTCCTCATTGCGCAGGCCGACGGCGACAGCTTGAAATTCAACGTTCGCGTCGACCCCATGCTCGGCTCCGTCGTCATCCAGGACGCGACGTGACCCGGTCGTCGTTGCGGCGAGCGGCGCACGCGTGCGCCCGGGGTTTCACGCTGATCGAGGTCGCGATCGCGATGGCGATCGTCGGTGTCGGCGTCGTGACCGTGCTCGAGATCTTCAACGCCGCGCTGCGCACCGAGCACGGCGCTGGCATCCGGGCGCGGGCGGTCATGCGGGCCCGCGACCTGCTCGAGCGCACGATGACGATGCCCGATCCGATTCCGCTGAACGAGAGCGGGGACTTCGGCGATGGTTACCGGTGGGAGCGCAAGGTTCGCGAAGCCACGGACATGCTGGAAGGCAACTCGCGTGAGCTCGACGTGAAGAGCGAGGTCACGATCTTCGAGATCGAGGTGTCGGTCCTCTGGCCGCAGCGCGACGATCGGGAGGGGGTGTACACCGTGCGCACCCTGCGGGTCGCCCCGCCGCCCCAGACATGAGCGAACGTTGGCGGGCTGAGCGCTATCGGTCGGCTTCGGCCGGATTCACGCTGCTCGAAATGGTGCTGGCCCTGGTCATCTTCGGGATGATCGCGGCCATCGTGTACAGCGCCTTCTATTTCGGTCACCGCGCGGTCACGAGCGGCGAACGGGCGGCCGACGACAACCAGCGCACGCGCCTCGCCGAGGAGCTGATGGGCCGCCAGGTGCGGTCGGCGGTCTACTACTTCGCCAAGCACGATGAGGACGACGTCGCCTATTTCTTCGGCCAATCCGACGGCATGAGCTTCGTGACGAGCGCGCCGCAAAGCCGCGGTGGGACTGGCCTCGCCGTCGTCAGCTATCGTATCGTCGACGGCAGCCTGGTCGTCGAGGAGCGAACCAGTTTCACGCCCGACGACCTTTACGCGGCTCCGGCCGACGCCCACATCGAGCGAGCAGTCCTGCTCCAGGGGTTCTCGTCGTTCCGCCTCGAGTATCTCCCGCGCGAAGAGGTCGATCTCGGCTGGTCCGACAAGTGGGATGCCCGCGACGAGGACACGCTGCCGGCGGCGGTGCGCGTCACGATCGAAGGCTTGCCGTTCTTCGGCGGCGCGCCCTGGATCCGTGAGATTCCCCTCCTCACCATGGCGTACGGCTGGGGCACCGACGATTTCCAGGAGCCACCGGAAGACGAGACCGACGACGAGGCGGACGACGCGACCGGCTCGGGTGCGACCGATGATGGTAGCGCCGCCGACGACGGCGACGACGACGGTGACGAGTGACACCCGCTCAGGAGCGAAAACCCGGAGAGCGCGGGATCGCACTCTTGATGGTGATCTGGATCTTCATGGTCCTCAGCGTGCTCGCGGCCGAGTTCTCGCGTTCGATGCGCGACGATGCGGTGGCGACCCAGAATCTCGCCGAAGAGGTCCAGGCCCGGGGCGTGGCGCTCGCCGGCATCAACCGCGCCCTCTACCGGATGCTGCATGCTCGGCAGAGTCAGACCGAGGAAAGCGACCCGGACTCCGTCCCGATCGACCAACCCGTCGCCTGGGTGCCGGACGGTACCTGGCACGAGGAGCCGTACTGGGCCGGAACGTACGGGGTCCGGCTGATCGACGAGGGTGGCAAGATCTCGCTCAATCGCGCCGACGAGGCCTTGCTCCGGAAGGTCTTCGAGACCCTCGGGCTCGACCTCGATGCCCAGCAGGAGGTCGTCGATGCCATCCTGGATTGGCGGGACAGTGACGACATGCACCGTCTGCACGGCGCCGAGGACGAGTATTACCTGAAGCTGCCGGAATCCTACCGCGCCAAAAATGGTCCCTTCGATTCGGTAGACGAGTTGCTGCAGGTTCGTGGTATTACGCGCGAGCTCTTTTACGGGACACGAGATCAAAAGTTCGGGGGGAGTGACACGCCGGTCATTCCCCTGCGAGAAGTCTTTTCCGTTTTCAACCGGAGCGCTAACATCAACGTGCGGACGGCGCCGGTCGCGGTGCTGCGGGTGGTACTGGGAGGGGATGAGGATGCGTTGGAGGAAGTGCTGACCGCGCGCGAGGACGATCCGGGCAGCGTACTGGGCTTGATTCGCGCCAAGGTTGCGGATCAAACGCTGGGTCGGCGCCTGGTCGATCGCACCGCCAGTGTCGTGGCGATCGAGGCACGCGCCACGATGCAGAACGGCCGTGTCCAGGCGCGCTTGGGCGCGGTCGTCGACGTCCCCGAGGACGCCGACGGTTTCCACATTCAGCGCTGGTACGACCGACTCCCGGCATTCTGACGGCAATGGACCTCTCGACCTTCTCACAGCGCGTACGCCGCATCGATTTCCTCGATGGGCTCGGGATCTACGTGGGTCCCGAGCACGTGGCGCTGGCGCTCGTGCGCAAACGTCTGTTCACCGTCTCCTTGATCGCGAGCCGCACGTATCCGCTGGCACCGATCGCGAGTCCCGAAGAGCGCGTCCGGAGCCTGACGGAGGCCGTCGCCTCCTTCGTGCGCGAAACCAAGGTCGAGCCGGGAGCGGTGCACCTCTGTCTCGCGCGCCAGGAGCTGCTGCTGAACCGCCTGATCCTCCCGATGGCGGCGCGCGAGAACCTCTCCCAGGTCCTCGAGTACGAGGTCGAGCGCGTGATCCCGATACCGCGCGACGACATCTTCTACGATTATCAAGTGCGCGAGTCCGGCCAGGGCGAGGCTGGAAGGCTGGCGGTCTTGGTCGTCTCGGTGCCCCGACGCGTGGTGAAGCAGTACGTCGATGCCGTCGAGCAGGGCGGTGTGCGCGCCAAGGCCGTCGTCGTCGCGGCGGCGGCGCTCGGCGACTACACCGCGTTTTGCCGGGGAACGCTCGGCGAGCCGGTGGCATTGCTCGTCCGCGACGGCCGTGAAGGCGAGCTCGCCGTCTTCGTCGAGCGCCAGCTCGTGGCCAGCCACGCGTTCCGCGGCGTCACGCCGAGCACCACCGAGATCAACGCGATGGTGCGGCGCGACCTCGCCGAGGTCTTCCACGTGGTCGAGGCGCCGGTCGAACTCTTCGTCGCGGCCTCACCGAACGGCGTTCCGGCCGTACCGGATGGCACTCTCGATCTCTTCGCGTTGGCGAGCGGCAGGCTCGAGGCCCCCACGAGCTTTTTCGACGCTTCCGAGCCGACGCTCCTTCCGGCCGTCGGCGCGGCACTGGGTGCGGTGCGCGAGGGTGTCGTCGACATCAATCTGCTGCCCGCCGAGCATCGGCCAGGTCTGCAAGAGGGACTCTTCGTCCCGTTGCTGCTGATGGTGGCGATCGTGGTGCTCGCGCTCGTGTACGGCGGCAGCGTCATCGTCCGTGACGAGATGACCCGGCGCGCGCTCGCCGCCAAAGTCGAGGAGCTCGAGCCCCAGGTCGCCGCGATCAAGAAACAAGAGGCGGATGTCCGGAAGTTCCAGGCCCAGATTGCGACCCTCACCGAGAACCAAGACCGTCGGACGGTGCAGTTCCTGAAGGAGCTCACCGACAAGATTCCAACCGACGCGTATCTGACGACCCTCCGCTATCGGAACAACCGCGTCGAGATGGACGGGTTCGCGACCAAATCGTCCGAGCTGATCCAAATCCTCGAGAGCTCCCCGATGTTCCGGAACGCGCAGTTCACCTCGCCGATCACGCAGGGGCAGGCTGGGCAGGAGCGCTTTTCGATCGTGGCCGAGGTCGAAGGATGAACTGGCGCGAGCGATGGAATCAGTTCAGCGAGCGCGAGCGTCGATTGATCGGGGCGGCCGGCGGCGTGGCGGCGCTGTTCTTGGTGCACTTGCTCGTGATCTCGCCCTTCCTGTCGTATCGCCAGGATCTCCAGGACGAGATCGTCGCGCACCGCGAGAAGCTCGAGAACGCGCAGTCGTACCTCGCGCGCACCGTGGACATCACGAAGCAGCGCGAGCAGCTGCAAAAGCTCTATCAGCAGGTCCACGCGCAGCTCGTTCCGGGCGACACCCCGACGCTCGCCGCCGCCAATCTCCAGAACGTGCTGCACAGCCTTGCCGGAGAGAAGGGCGTCGAGATCCAGAGCACCCAGGTCATGCGTGACGACGCCGTCGCCGAGTTCCGGCGGATTGCGGTCCGGATCACCGTGACCGGTGAGCTGAAACAGGTGGCGGATTTCCTGGCGGGAATGGAGCACGGTCAGACCCGCGTGCTCGTCCCGTTCATCGAGATCAGCCGGCGTGGGGCGGTGCTGAGGGGCAAGGCCGCGCGGGCGTTGTCGGCGACGATCGAGGTCACGGCGTTCTTGCAGGGAGCTCCGGTAACGGCTGCGGCGGCAGGTGGCGGGGCTACGGGGGCCCCAGCGGCCCCCGCTGCGGGTGCGTCTCCTGCTGCGGCGGTGGTGGCACCGGTGGTCGGCGGACCGGCCGAAGGCGCTCCCGCGAAAGCGGCGCCCGTCGTTCCGACCGCTCAGCCGAGCCAGATCCCGAGCCCTCCGGCCGAGGGTGCCGCCTGATGCGTCGCGTCCTCATCATCAACCTCTTCCTGCTGGCGATCGTGGCGGTGCTCGTCGTGCAAATCGTGTCGGTCTGGTGGCTGGGCGAGCCCGAAGCCGAAGTGGCCGCTCCACGCGAAGCCAAGGCCCAGAAGCTCGACATTCCCAAGGTCGATCGGCGCCCCCCGGCGCCCAACCTCGCGAGCCAGATTGCCGACAAAGATCTCTTCGATGCCTCCCGGCAGGGCGAAAAGGCGAGTGGTTCCGTGACGACGGTGTCCACCGAGCCGGCCCGACCCCTCACCGTGGTTTTGCTCGGGGTTTCGGGAGGCGGAGCCGAGCGGGAAGCCCTCGTCCGCGACCAGACCCAACCCAAGCCCCAGTGGATTCGGCAGGGGGAGATGGTGGGTGACTACAAATTAGGGCGGATCGACCCGATATCCATCGTGATGGTAGGACCGGGGGGGGAAGAAGTTACGCTGTTCATCAACGTGGAGAAGGCGAAGGGCGGGCAACCGGCACCGGCAACGGGTCCGGCCGGTATTCAGCCCACGCCAACGCCAGGTGTGGTGCCGACCCGGACACCGCGTGGGGTCATGTCGCCGGGAGTGGCTCGGACGCCAGCGGCCGACATTAAAGAGAAAATCGAGCGTCTTCGGCAGGAAGCACGCAAGCGCCGCGGACAGCCCGAAGCGCAGTAGTCGTGGGAGGGAGGGTCACAATGGTACGCACAGCCCTGAGGATCGTCACCGCGCTCGCGGTGATCGCCGCGGCCACGGTCGCCGGCGCCGACACCCCGGCACCGACACCCGAGACATCGCCGGTAAATGGGAAGGCCAGTGCTGCGCCGACCCCCGCCCCGAAAGGCACCCCCGCGGCCGACGATTCCGTCGTCCTCAACTTCGAGGGGGCCGACATCCGGGAAGTGATCCACAGCCTCGCCGATTCGCTCGGCATCAACTACCAGATCGACCCTCGCATCCAGGGCCAGGTCACCATTCGGACGACCGGCCCGATCTCCAGGGAGGACCTCTTCCCGATCTTCAATCGGATTCTGCGCTCGAACGGCATTTCGGCGGTGCAGGTCGGCGACATCTACCAAATCATTCCGGTCGCCGAGGCCAAGACCAAGGCGATCATCCCGGTCGCCCCTGGTGACCGCCGGACGGCCGCCGCTCAGGATGCCTTCGTGATCGAGGTGATCCGGGTCGAGCACGTGGCCGCGCAAGAGATGGTGAACGTCGTCCAGCCGTTCGTCACGCCCGGCGGCGACGTGATTCCGTACGCGCGAGCGAACTTGCTGATCGTGACCGACCTCGAATCGAACGTCGCGCGCATCAAGGACCTGGTGAACACCTTCGATCGCGACGCGTTCCGCGACCTGCGCGCCAAGGTCTACAAGATCGAGCACGCCAACATCGAAGAGATCGGCCAGGAGCTGCTCTCCATCATGGACACCTACGGCGTGACGCCGGCCTCCGCGGAGGAGCGCGGCGTCTACGTGATTCCGCTGGTGCGTCTCAACTCGCTCGTGATCGTCGCGTTCAACCCGACGATCTTCGCCGAGGTCGACCGGTGGATGAAGCTGCTCGACGTGCCGCCCGAAGAGGGCGCCGGGCGCTCGGTCCACGTCTATGCCGTCGAGAACGCCAAGGCGGTGGATCTCGCCGAGATCCTGAGCGAGCTCTACGGCGCGGGCGGCAATTCCCGGCAGGGGCAGCAGCAGCAATTCACGCCCTTCGGCACCCGCCAGCGCGGCGGCATCGGCGGTGCTCAGCCCCCGGGCCGTGCCGGACCGGCCGGCGGTCGCGGCGGTGGAGCCGCGCCGGCTCCGCCGGTCGTGGCACCACGGGTCAATCAGATGTTCGACGACTTCGACGATTACGCACCGCTGCAGCAACTCGACGACAGCAGCAGCGGCTCGTCGAACTCGGGCCGCAATCGGAATCGCAGTGGCGGTATCGGTGGCGGCAGCAGCTCGAGCCGTGGCGGTTTCGGCAACAACAGCGGCGGGAGCGGCAGCGGCGGCGGCCTCAACAGCTCCGCGGGTGCGACCGGTTACGTGCTGGCCGGCGGTGAGCCCGGCGATCTCTTCCGCCAAGAGGTCCGCATCGTCGCCGACGAGGTGACCAACTCGCTCGTCGTGCTCGCGACGAAGAAGGACTATTCCGACATCCGCGAGGTGTTACGCCGTCTCGACGTGGTGCCGCGGCAGGTGCTGATCGAGGTGCTGGTGGCGGAGGTGACGCTCGGCGACGATCTGCGGTTCGGGGTCGAGTGGGCGGCGGCGCAAGACAGCCGCAAAGGCGCGCTCGGTCGCATCACGGGTGAGAGCACGACCAGCACCAGCAACAGTTCCGACGGCACGACCACGACGAACAACACGAGCCTCTTCGACCTCGGGGCCGCGATCGGCAACCGCTCGGCGGACGTCGTACCGCTGCCGGGTGCCGGCATGTTCGGCATCATCAGCGACAATCGGAATTTCGCGGTCGTGATGAACGCCGCCGCGGGCAAGAACAAGCTGAAGGTCTTGTCGGCACCGCACATCATGACCGCCGACAACCATGAGGCGCACATCCTGGTCGGTAACGAGGTCCCGATCGTCACCACCCAGAGTAACTCCAACACCGTGCAAACCAACGGTACGTCGAACATCCTGCAGAACATTCAATACCGCGACACCGGTGTGATCCTGACCGTCCTTCCGCAGGTCAACTCGGAGGGCTTGGTGAACATGCAGATTCGCCAAGAGGTCAGCCAGGTCGCCAGCGCGACGACGGGCGGCATCCAGTCGCCGACGTTCTCGACGCGCGAATCGGAGACGACGGTCGTCGTGCAGAGCGGCGAGACCATCGTGATCGGCGGCATCATCGACGACACCGTCGACCGCAGCCGGACGGGCATTCCGTTCCTGATGGACATTCCGGTCATCGGCCGCGCATTTCGGGTGGAGAGCGACAACGTCCGCCGGACGGAGCTCATCGTGCTGCTGACGCCGCACGTCGTCCGTGATCGCCAGGAGTCGCGGAACGCGACCGAGGCCTTCAAGTCCCGCCTGAAGGGCATGGAGCGCGACCTCTATCGCTACGAGCAGGGACGTCCCGATTACGGCAGTGGCACGCCGTCGAGGACCGATCTGAACGACGAGCGCGTGACCACCCCGGCGCCCTGACCGAATCGATGCGCTCATGACGGACGGGAACACGCCGGTCCGCCGCGCCGGCCTTCCAGGTCGCGCGTGGCTGGTCGGCGGCGTGCTCCTCGTCGCCGTCGCGGCGACGTTCGCCAACGCCATCGACAACGGCTTCGTCTACGACGACCAACTCGTCATCGTGGACGACCCGGGTGTCCGCTTGCCGCTCTCTGCGGGATTCAAAGGGCTCTATTACCGGCCGCTTCGCACGTTGTCGTATCGCCTCGACTACGCGCTCGGCGGCATGAGCCCGCGCGTCTTTCACGTGAGCAATCTCCTCTACCACGGGGCCGCGGTGCTGACGGTGGCGACGTTGCTCGGCGCCATCGGCGCATCGCCACCGGCGGTGCTCGCCGGTGCCCTGGCGTTCGCCGTGCATCCCGTTCAGGCGGACGC
Organism: Binatia bacterium; assembly: GCA_039917665.1. Lineage (GTDB taxonomy): Bacteria > Desulfobacterota > Binatia > UTPRO1 > UTPRO1 > UTPRO1. The sequence goes on along the minus strand of JBDSJB010000074.1, from coordinate 4,459 downwards.
GGTGAGCTACGCGGCGGGTCGGCGCGACGTGCTCTGCGGGCTCTTCTACGCGCTCGGGGTGGTCGCCTTCCTGCGTTATCGCCGCGACGGACGGCTCGTCGACATCGCCTTCGCGGCGGTGGCGTACGTGCTCGCGATCCTCGCCAAGGAGATGGCGATCACGTTGCCGGTCGTGTGCATCCTGCTCGACCGCTGGCTCGTACGTGCGACACCGTTCCACCCGGGGACGGGTCGGCCGCGACACGTCCTCAGCGGCCGTTCGCTCGGGTATCTGATCGGCCTCGCGTCGATCGGCGTCGTGGCGCTTGCCGCCACGTACGGTCGCCACTTGGTCCGCATCGCGACCCAGCGTCCGTGGCATGGCGGCAGCATCGGCGCCAACTTCGCGACCGTGGCGCGGGTGTGGCTCAAGTACCTGCAGCTCATCCTCTGGCCGGCGACGCTCTCCGTCGACTACAGCTACGACGCCCTTCCGGTTTCAACGAGCATCGGTGATCCCCGCGCGCTCGTGAGCGTGGCAGTGCTCGTGGGTCTGGCCGCGGTCGCCTGGATGAGCTGGCGACGCGGCGGACGCCTCGGCCTCGGCCTCGCGTGGATCGCCATCACGCTCCTCCCGGTGTCGCACGTCATCCCGTTTCGCGAGTTGTTGGCGGAGCACTACCTCTATCTGCCGCTGATCGGGGTGGCGGTGATCGTGTCGGGCGTCGTCGACGGGGCGCTGGTGCGCTGGCCGACGCGCCGGGCGTGGCTCGCGGCGGCGAGTGTACTGGTCGTGGGCGCGCTCGCGGGGCGAACGATCGTTCGCAATCAGGATTGGCGTGACCGCATCACGCTGTGGTCGGCGACGGTGGCGGTTGCACCGCGCTGTGCGCGTGCCCAATACAACCTCGGCCAGGCGTACTTCGAACGCACACGGCTCGCCGACGCCGAGAAGGCCTGGCTCGCGGCGGCGGCACTGGAACCCAACGACGTCGAAACCACACGCGGCCTCGCGATGCTCGACTATCGCCTCGGCCGTCACGAGCCCGCGGCAGCCAAGGTCGACGTCGTGCTGCAGGCGAAACCCAAGGACGGGGACGCGTTGACGCTCGCGGGTTGGATCGCGCTCGATCGCGGAAATCCCGATCGTGCGCTCGAGTTTTTCGACGCGGCGCTGAAGGTCCTGCCGCCCGAACGGGCGGACAAGGCGCGGAGTGGACGCGACCGCGCCGTCCGGGCAAGTAGCCAACGGTGACGAGGGCAGACTCGAACGACATTCGCGTCGCGGAGGCTGGAGGTGAACCGGCGCCGCTCGCGGCCCCTTTCGCGGTGGTCCGCGCGGTGTGGCGCGCGCGGCCGGTCGTTCAAGCGTTGGTCGCCCGCGACCTCCGCGGTCGCTACGTCGGCTCGGCCCTCGGGGCGTTCTGGTCGGTGGCGCATCCGTTGCTGCAGCTCGCGACGTACACGTTCGTCTTCGCGACCGTGATGAAAGTCCGCGTCACCGACCCCGGTGGGGGCGATGTCCCGTTCGTGCTGTATCTGGCCTGCGGGCTCTTCCCCTGGCTCGCGATTCAGGAGGCGGTCACGCGGAGCGCCACGTGCCTGGTCGACAATCCGACGCTGGTGAAGCGGGTCGTGTTTCCGGTCGAGGTGCTGCCGGTCGAGCTCGCGTGCTCGGCAGTGGTGCACCAGTTGATCGCGACGGCGGTGTTGCTGGCATTGATGGCGGTCTGCGGATTTCCGCCACGGGCGTCGTTGGTGGTGCTGCCCGTGCTCCTGCTCGCCGAGCTCGGCTTGGCGATTGGCATCGGCTGGGCCGTCGCCGCGCTGCACGTGTACTTTCGCGATACGGCGCAAGCGCTCGGGGTCTTGTTGCCGATCTGGTTCTACCTGACGCCGATCATCTATCCGTCGCATCTGGTGCCGCCGTTTCTGCAACCGGTACTGGCGTTGAATCCGCTGACGCCGCTGGTCGTCGCCTACCGCGACGTGCTCCTGTACGGCGTCGTGCCGAGCGGACTCGGCGTCGTGTGGCTCGCGGTCGCGAGCCTCGTGGTGTTCGCCGGTGGGGCCTCGGTGTTCATGCGCGCCCGCGGCGAGTTCGCGGACCTCGTATGACCGTGCGGACGGTCAGCGCCGAGAATCTCGGGAAAGCGTATCGGCTGTATGCCCGCCCGATCGACCGCGCCCTCGAGTGGGTCTTGAAGCGACCACGGCACCAGGAGTTTTGGGCGCTCCGCGATCTCGATCTCGCGGTGACGGCGGGGGAGGCCGTCGGCATCATCGGCGAGAACGGTGCAGGCAAGTCGACGCTGCTCGCGCTCTTGACCGGGACGACGCGGCCGACCACGGGACGCGTCAGCGTGCGAGGCGCACTGGCGGCGATTCTCGAGCTCGGCGCCGGTTTCCACCCGGAGTTCAGCGGCCGCCACAATGCGCACATGCACGCGGCGCTCTTCGGCCTGACGGGTGCCGAAGCCGACCGCCGAATCGAAGAGGCGATCACGTTCTCCGAGCTCGGTGGCTTCATCGATCAGCCCGTCCGCACCTACTCCTCGGGCATGTACGTTCGTCTCGCTTTCGCGCTCGCGGTCAGCGTCGATCCCGAGGTGCTCGTGATCGACGAGGCGCTCGCCGTCGGCGATCAGCATTTCCAGACCAAGTGCGTCGATCGGATCACCGAGTTCCGCGAGCGCGGCAAGACGATCCTCTTCTGCTCGCACTCGACGTACCAGGTGAAGAAGCTCTGTGACCGCGCCCTCTGGCTGCGCCAGGGACGCGTCGCGGCGCTGGGTCCGGTCGACGAGGTGATCGACGCGTATCTCGAGCACACGCGCGTGCGCGACCAGGAGGCGCCGGCGCAGGCCGTGGCGACCGGCCGGGACGCCAATGTGCTCCGGCTGGTCGACGTGACGATCGAGGGCGGTGCGGGCGACGACGGCGCGACCTGGCTCAGCGGGATGCCCCTCACGGTGCGCGTCGTGCTCGAGCGCGGCGCCGGTGTCGACATGGAGCCGGGCGTGGGTATCGCCTTCGTGCGCAACGACGGCCTCGTCTGCTATTGCGTCTCGACGGAGATGGACGGAGTGACGATGGAACGCCATGCCGACGGCACGTTCCGCGCGGCGTTGCAGGTGCCGAAGCTGCCCCTGCTCGGCGGCGGCTACTATCTGAACGTCGCGACGATCGACAATCGTTCGGCCATCCTGATCTACGACGTGCAGGAGCGCCGGTGCCCGTTCCGCGTCCGGAATCCGTCGGACGAGTTCGGCGTGTTTCGGGTCGACCACGCGTGGCTGACCGATGACGGATCGCCGATGCGAGACGTCCCGTGAGCGCGCAGTCGCCGAACTGGCTCCGCATCGTCATGGAGCTCGACTATTTCACGGTCATGCCCGCGCTCGCGCGGCTGTCCTGGCGGGCGGCGCTCTGGTGGGGTCGTCGACGCGGTGACGCGCGCTTTTGGTGGCGGACCGTCGGTCGCGAGGCGGCGATCGCCAACCTCCGACACGCCTATCGCGGTGCGATCGGGGCCACCGAGGCGCGCCGCATCATCCGGGCGTGCTTTCAAACCCAGACCTGCGAGGAAGCCGAGACGTATTTCTATCCGGCGCTCACCCGCGACGCGTGCGGAAAGTTCGTCGCGGTCGAGGGGCGCGAGCATCTCGATGCGGCGCTCGCGGCCGGCAAAGGCGCCATCGTGTTCACCTCGCACTACGGCAGCCTCTGCCTTGCGATCATCGCGCTCGCGCGCCTCGGCTACCGCATGAACGTCATCGCGCGTTCGCTCGAGCCCGACGACAATCCGCTGAACGAGGTCGTGCGGCGTTACGGCGAGGGCAAGGTCGCCGAGCTCGAGCGCATCTGTGGGATCCCGTTCATCATCCCCGGCAAGCCGGGAGCGATGGAGCGCATGCGCGCGGCCCTCGAGGCGGGCGAGGTGCTCTACATCATCTTGAGCGTGCCGCCGGAGCTCGCCAAGTATCGCGGCCGTGTGCAGTTCCTCGGCCATCCCGCCGAGTTGCCGCTCGGCGCCGAATACCTGGCGACGGAAACGGGAGCGCCGCTCGTACCTGTCACGGTACGCCGGGATCCCTCGCGCCTCGGCCACACGATGACGATCGGGTCGCGGGTTCCGGGTCCAGAAGCCGGCGAGGGGACGCTGCAGCGCTGCGTCGACGCCATGGAACGCGAGATCCGTTTGGAGCCCTCCCAGTTCTTCATGTGGGAGTACCTCCGGAGCTTTTGGATCGATGAGCCGAGCACCGCGTCGATTGACGGTCCCGGGCGCAATGGATACGAGGCTCGTGCTCATGCGTCTTGACTGGGGGTCTGCGATGGTCGCTTGGGGGTGGAGGGGTCGGTACGCGTTTATGGTCGTTGTCGTGGCCATGGCGCTCGGGGCTACGGTCGGATGTCAGAGCGGCGGTTCGGCGTCCCCAGCGTCCCTGAAGGAGCGCGTCAGCACATACTGGGGCCT
>JBDSJB010000073.1:0-8138 GCA_039917665.1 Binatia bacterium | reverse complement strand
TCGAAGGCCGTCCGGTCGGCATCGTCGCCAACAACCCGACGCACCTTGCCGGCGCGATCGATGCCGAGGGCGCGGACAAGGCGGCGCGATTTCTCCAGCTCTGCGACGCGTTCGATCTGCCGGTCGTTTTCCTCTGCGACACGCCCGGCATCATGGTCGGTCCCGAGATCGAGAAGCGCGCGCTCGTGCGGCACGCGGCGCGCCTCTTCGTCGTCGGGGCGAGCCTGACGGTGCCGTTCTGTACGATCGTGCTCCGCAAGGGCTACGGCCTCGGCGCGATGGCCATGGCGGGCGGCAGCTTCAAGGCCGGCCTCTTCACCATGGCGTGGCCGACGGGCGAGTTCGGCGGCATGGGGCTCGAGGGCGCGGTGAAGCTCGGCTTCCGGAAAGAGCTCGCAGCGGTGACGGATCCCGCGGAGCGCCGCGCGCTCTACGAGACGATGGTCCAGCGCATGTATCGCCACGGCAAGGGCGTGAGCGCGGCGTCACACTTCGAGATCGACGACGTCATCGATCCGAAGGATACGCGGCACGTGATCACGAGCGCGCTCGCCGCGGTGCCGGAGCCGCCGCGGCGGACGCACAAGAAGCGGCCCTGCATCGACACCTGGTGATGTCCGCGCTCGCGGTCCATCTGGACGCGGACCTCACCGAGCCGTTTCCGATCGGCGCCGGCAACGTGCTGGTGGTGACGGGGCGCTGTCATCACCCGACGCGCGCGCTCCGTCGCCTGACGCTCGTCGTCGACGGCGCGGCGTTCCCGATCGTGAACCATTCGTGCCTGCGTCCCGAGATGCCGGCGCAGGGGCCCGATGCCAACGCGCGCACGAGCGGCTTCTGGGTCACCGTGCCCTTCGCGGCCATCGCGGAGCCGCGGCGCGTGACGTTGGCGCTCCGCGCCGAGCTCGACGACGGCAGCGTGGCGGACGTCGACGCGGGCGCCTTGGAGCTCGTCCCCGCCCGGCCGGCGATCCCGGCGGCGCGCGACGCCGACGCGCTCGTCGCCATCTGTCTCGCCACGTGCGATCCCGACCCCGCGTTCTTCGCGGCGCAGATCGATTCGTTGCTCACGCAGACGCACCAACGCTGGGTGTGCATCGTGAGCGACGACGGCTCGGCCGCCGAGCGCTTCGCCGCGATCGTCGCCGCCACCGCCCGCGACCCGCGCTTCACGGTGGTCCGGAACGACGTGCGCCTCGGCCACTACCGCAATTTCGAGCGGGCGCTCGGCTGCGTCCCGGCGGAGGCAGGCTTCGTCGCGCTCTCGGATCACGACGACATCTGGTACCCGGAGAAGCTCGCCGTCAGCCTGGCCGCGTTCGGGCCCGAGACGACGCTCGTCTACACCGACATGGACGTGGTGGCCGTCGACGGTCGTGTCCTCTCGCGGACGTATTGGACCACGCGCCGCAACAACTACACGGATCTCGCGGCGCTGGTCTTCGCCAACACCGTCACGGGCGCCTCCACGGTCTTTCGCACGGCGCTCCTCGCCGTGGTGCTGCCGTTCCCGATCCGCGTCGGCGAGGCGTACCACGATCACTGGATCGCGTGCGCAGCGCTCACCGCGGGGACGATCGGCTACGTCGACGCGCCGATGTACGCGTACCGTCAGCACGCCGACAACGTGCTCGGGCATTTCGCACCCCCCGGCCATCGGCTCCTGCCGAAGCCCGGTGACGTCCTGCGCGCGCTCGGGCGTGCGGGCCTCGCCCAGCGGACCCTGACCACGCTCTGGCGTCTGCGCGAGATCTACGACCGCGACGTCGTCCGCCTCGTGGTGATCGCGCGGGTGTTGCTGGAGCGCTTGCGTGACCGAACGACGCCGACGAAACGCCGCACGCTCGAGCACATCGCGCGCCTCGAGCGCTCACGGATCGGGTTGGCGCGCGAGGCGATCGCGGCTGCCATCACGCGTCGGCCGACCCTCGGGGCCGAGCGCTATTGTTTGCGAGGGGCGTTCGCGGCGTGGGTGCTCGATCGGTACTATCGCTGGCGCGCGGCGACGGGCGTGCGTCGTTGATGTTCCCGACTCCGTCGTTGATGCCCTCGACTCCGTCGTTGCCGCCCTCGGCCTCGCCGATGGCCGACGTGACCCGACAGTAGAAAAGCTCGGTGTTGAGCACGCCGATCTCGGGCAGGTCCTCTTTGCTGTAGGCGACGCGAAAGCCGAGGCGCGCGAGCGTCGTGTCGAGCTCGCGGCCGTAGGTTCGATAGGCGAGGGCGGCGTTCTCCTCGTTGTTGGCGTCGCCGTGAAATTCCTTCGCCATGACGAAGACGTCGCGCGCCGGATCGTCGGGGTCCGTGATCACCACGCGGGTCGTCGTGGCGTACGGCTCGCGATGGTGGGGGACCGTGAAGACGTACACGCCATCCGGTCGGAGCACGCGACGAATCTCGCGATGCGCGCGCGCGTCGAGGCGGACGTGCTCCATGACGTCGCTCGTCAGGACGAGATCGAAATGCGCGTCGGGAAAGGTCAGCTGCTCGAGGTTCTGATTCGTCTGGCGCGGGCCGAGCGAGCTCCCGAGCGGCGCGTGCGATCGCAGCGTGGAAGTCTCGACCTCGATCCATGCGCAGGCGGTGAGCAGATCGGGAAGCGGGTAGGCGTTGCGTTCGTAGTAGAAGGGCACCTGCGTGTCGTAGATGCGCAGGCGGCGCGGCGATCGCAACGCGGCGAGCGCCGCGAGACTGGGTGCGGTGAGGCCGGTGAGATCGCGGATCGCTTCCAGGATGCCGCGTGCCATCGAACGGTAGCGGCTGGTCGTGAGGCACTCGCCGCACACCAACGACTCCCGGTAGAGCGCCGCGTCCTCGAAATAGAACCCGGTCGTATGGCCACAGACGTTGCACGTGCCGCGCACCACGCGCTGGCCGGCGAAGAGCGTGGCGTGCCGGGGCGGGCGGGGCGCCGGCGTCGGGACGGCGGCGCGTGGCCGCGCGCGCAGCAGCGCCCCCACCTGTCGGGCACGCGCGCTCCAGGGGTGTGCGCGCGCCACGTCACGAAGGCGATCGCGGAACGCTGGATCGCTCGCCCGCCCGCGCGCAACGTCGAGCGCCGCCGCGAACGCGGCCACGGTCTCGGCAACGACGATGCCTTCGCTGGCGTCTGATTCGAGGCCTCGGATGGTGGGCCCGACGCCTCCAATGGCGTCGGAGCCGCCGCCCGCGGTGGCATCGGCAACGACGCCGTCCGGGGGGCGGGTCCTCACGATCGGCAGGCCGGCGGCCACGTATTCCGACTGCTCGGGCCGGCAGGACCACGCGTCGTCGTGACCGGCGCAAAAGGGCATCATCGCGATCGTGAAACGCGCGCGATGGCTCGGGCCGGCGCCGTCCTTCGGGACGACGAGGCAGACGTTCGGCAGCGCAGCCAGCTCCGCGAGTGCGGGGGCGTCCTCGCGGACGCATCCGACGATGGCGAACGTCCAATCCGGCCGCGCGTGCGCCACGGCCTCCACGAGCGCGACGTCGAAGCTCCGGTCGACGTCACCGTAGTGGCCGGCGACCGGCCGTCCCGTGGCCACCAGGGTTGCGAACGCGGGATCCAAGGGGGCGGTGGCGGCCTCGTCGTCGCTCGGCGACGGATATCCGTCGGGCACGGGGATGGCATCCGGTCGGCGCGGGCGGACGGATCGTTCCGCGGCGCGCGAGCCGTACACGACCACGTCCGCCTCGCGCAGCATGCGCGCGTGGTTCTCACGGACGACGTCCCCGTCGAAGGCCATCGGCCCCGGAGTGCCGCTGACGTCGTACACGACCCTGCGGGTGAGCCAGCGAAAGGCGTCGAGCGCGTTCCCCGGCGTCGCCCAGAGCACCGGCGCTTCCAGGTGCTCGAGTGTTCCCGTCGGTCCGCCGTAGGCCCAGAGGTTCGGCGCGAGCGCGCGAAAGCCGTCGCCGCTCTCGCGCGGCTCGTGCACGAAGACGAGCATCCCTTCAGCCGCGAGCGCCGCTGCGAAGCGCTCTGCGCGATCGGGGAGCGTCGTCGGGTCCGGTGCGCCGCGCAGGAAGACGTACGTCTCCTCCGTCGGGACGTTGGCGGCGCGCACGATCGCGTCGAGCTCGGCGCGCAGCTTCTCCACCCGGGGTGTCGCCGATTGATCCTGATGGGGTGACCACAGCCCCCATTTCTGCTCGTAGGCGTGCCGGTTGTGCGCGAAGACCGCGCGGTAGCGCTCCGGGTCGAGACGTTTGAACGAGGCGCCGCCGACGTGGTGCACGAAGACGTCGTGCGCACACACCGTCCGGTAGCCTTTGGCGTGCACCCGGCGCGCATAGTCGTCGTCCTCGAACAGACCGACCCCGAAACGCTCGTCGAGCGGGCCGATCTCCGTGAACGCCTCACGCCGCATGGCCACGCAGAACATGGCGAGCATGCGGAGGCTGTGCAGGCGGTCGCGATGCGCGCGCGTGAAGCGCGCGGCCCACGCCGGCATCGCGTCGATCGTGGCGTACGTGACGGCGACCTTGGCCTCGTTGCCGATCTCGTTCGTGACCGGACCGATGAGGCCGATCTCGGGGACGGCGTGCAGATGGCGAATCAACCCCGACAACCAGCCGCGCGTGATGACGGTGTCGTTGTTCAACAGCACCAGGTAGTCGCCGGTCGCCCGCGCGAGCCCTTGATTGCAGGCCGCCGCGAAGCCGAGGTTCTGGTCGTTGCAGATGGCGACGAGGTCGGTACGTTCGGCGGCGAGCCGACGAAGAACTTCCGGCGTGCCGTCGGTCGACGCGTTGTCGACGACGATCACTTCATGGTTCGGCCATTCCGTACGCGCCCACACGCTCGCGAGGCAGGCCTCGGTCAGCGCGAGGTTCCCGTAGGTGACGATGACGGTGGATGCCTTCGGGAAGAGGGCGGGTACGGCAGCGGCGAAGTCCTCGTAGCGCGCCTGCCAGGTATTGGCGCGCGCGAACGCTTGCCGCGCGGCGACGTGCCTGGCGTCGTCGGGCGCGAGCGCGGCACTGATCTCGCGCTCGAACTCGGCGGCCGTCGCCGCGAGACGGACGAGGCCCTCGTGCGCGTGCATTTCGAGCATCTCGGGGAGGGGAACCGAGACGAGCGGTTTTCCCGCGGCGAAGATCTCGTACGCTTTGACCGGATTCGTGACCTCGGTGAGCGGGTTGCGCTTGAACGGCAGCAACGTGACGTCGAACGAGGCGAGCCAGCGCGGAATGTCCGCGTACGGTTGCTCGCCCGGCAGGCGAACGTTCGGCAGGGCGGCGAGCCGCGTGACGTCGCCCGAGTCGGTCGAGCCGACGAGCACGACGTCCCAATCGGGGCGGCGCTCGGCCAGGTCGGCGACCAGGTCGCTGTCGAACCAATCGGCGATGGCGCCGTAGTAGCCGATGACCGGACGCGGCCCGCGGTCTGCCGGCGATCGCGGCGTCGTCGCGAAATGCTCGTAGTCGCAGGCGTTCCGGAGCAACATCGTGCGCTCGCCGAGCTGACGTGCCCGTTCCAGGAGGAGGGCCGACGAGGCGATCGTGAGATCCGATCCGGTGAAGAGCGCGTGCTCGTGCGCGTCGGTCGCACCGGTGTGCGTGGAGAAGCCCGCATGATCGTCCATGCAGTCGTAGACGAGCGGCCACGCGAAGCGCTCCCGCGCACGCGCTGCGAGCGGCCACCAAAACGGCAGCTGCACGCACGCGAGCGTGGCGCCGAGTCCCTGCTCGACGCGCAGCCGGTCGAGCGAGGCGAAGAGCGGCTCCAGCGCCTTCTCCTCGAGCGCTTCCGTCCAGATGTTGCGCGGCAGGCCCCCGAGGGTGACGTGCAAGACGTTGGGCGCCTTCTCGACGATGATCGGCGCGGCGTCGGGCGCGAGGAAGTTGGGTGCCAGGTAGAAGACTCGGTGTCCCGCCGCCGCGAAGCGCGCCATCAACTGCTGGGGACGCTGGTAGCGAAAATCCCAATCGATGATGGGAAAGCAGACGACGTCGTAGGAGCCGGGCGGTAGAACGACGGGCGCAGGGTCGTCCGGCGGTGCGGGCGCGGGCTCGGTGCTGCGTCGCGCGCTCCGGCTGAAGGAGCGCAGGGCGCGATACGCCGGCAAGAGATAGTCGTGCTTGAAGACGCCATACCGGTGCAGCACTCGCCACCCGCGCGACCGCTTGATCGCGTCGAGCTCGGATTCGGCGGCCTCGACACGCGCCTTCAATACTTGGATGTGGCGGCTGCGCTGCGGGGGCTCGGTGGAGACGGATGCGACCGCCTCGACCTCACGGCCGAGGAAGCTCGCGAGCGTCCGCCACGACTCCTCGCGCTCCTCCAGCCTGGCGCGCAGGCGGTTGCAGATCCGTTCGTACGCGGCGAGCTGCGCCGCATGGCGATCGGTCGCTTCCGACGACACGGCCGCGAGCAGCGAGTCGTAGCCGGCGTCGAGCACGCCACGCGCGACCGCGACGCGCGCGGCGAGCTCGTGCGCGATCGGATCGCGTGCCGACAGGATCTGCTCGAGGCGCCGTTCGATGGCCTGCGGGGTGGTCCCTGCCGGCTCGAGCGCCAGATCCGCGCACCCGAGCGCGCGCGCCTGCGCGTGCAGGGCGGGATCGTCGCCGGCGGCGACGGCGGGTGTGTTGGCAACGGCGGCGAGGATCAAACCCTGACGATGGGTGATCACGACGCCGTCGCACGTCGCAAGCCAGCGCGCCGCCGACGCGGGCGCGAGTGGCTCCGCGGTGATGACGGCGTCGGCCGACGCTTGCAGCGCCCGCCCGAGCTCGGCCACCCGCGGCGCCTCTCGGTCGGCGATCGCCGCGCCCGCCCCGAGGGTCGGCAGGAGGAGCACCTCGACGTCGAGGCGCGTCGCGAGCGCGCGCAAGGCGTCGGCGATCGCGCGAATGGTGTCGGCGGCAACGGCCCCCGGAGAGACGACGACGCCGAGGCGGAACGGTTTGCGGCGCGCCGCGGGAACACACGCGGCGTCCGGGACGATCGCGAAGGTCGGATCCGCCGTCACGACGATGCCGCCGGCGAATCCGGCGGCCCGGAGCGCGCTCGCGCTCTCGTCGTCACGCACCGACACGAAGTCGGCCAGCGCCACCAACGCCGCGACGCCGCGGCCCGCCTCGGCGGTGGCGGCGGGTTCGAATCCATTGGCAAAGAGCGCCGACCGTACGCCCGACGCCGCGGCCATCAGCAACGCGCGTCCGGGATGGAACAGATCGTCGGAGGCCGCGGTGCCAAAGAGATCCGTGGGTCGCTGCGTGGAGGCCGCGCGCCAGCACGTGCCGCCGGCGACGATGACCAGATCCGCGGCCGCGACCGCGGCAGCGAGGGCGCCGTCGTCACGAGCATCATGGACGGTGTCGACGAGATCGCGATGGGCCGCCGGAGCGAACGACGCGAGCGTGATGACGGCCGCGGGGTCGCGGGTGCGGAGCGCGCGCACCAGGCACTCCAGGACCACGTCCTCACCGGCATCCTCGAGTCCGAAACGGCCGAAGAGAACGAAACGCATGCGGGGTCCTGGTGTAGGGGGGCGCGCACGCGAGGTCAACGCGGCGGCGCTCGCACGGCCGCGCGCCATACGCTCGCGCGGTGACGCGTCGTCAGATAGGGCTGCCGACTCGGTGGCGGCGGAGCGCACGCGAATGACGGGGGAAGGCTCGCGGGCGAATCGTCTCCGCCTGCGGGCGCACTTTCCGCGGCGGCGCGTGTTGGTCGTACCTCCCGGGCCGCAAGGGGGCGTCGGCGATCAGGCGGTGACGCAGATGCTGGCGTGGTGCGCGCGTGACCTCGGTGCGCGCGACGTCGGGGTCGTGACGTACGCGCCCGACGAGGATTGGGGCCTGCGGACGGGGTCGATCCCAGTGACGCTGATCCCCGTCCCGTCGTGGCCGTTCGACCACGAACGCTGGGCGGTGCCCTCGGTGCGGGCCACGCTCGAGCGCTACGATCACGTCGTCATCGCCGGGAACGACTGCATGGACGGCGGCTATTCCGACCTCGGCACGAGCGCGCTCCTGGCGATGGCCTGCTTCGCCGACGCGCACGGCTGCCGGGTGAGCTTCGTCAACTGCAGCTTCAATCGTCGTCCGACGCCCACGGTCGTTCGGGCGCTCCGGGCGTTGCCAGAGCGCATTCCCATTTGGCTGCGTGACGCGCTGTCGGCGCAGTCGTTCGCCGCGGCGACGGA
>JBDSJB010000072.1:0-6464 GCA_039917665.1 Binatia bacterium | reverse complement strand
TGCTGATGCCGCTCGGAACGCGCGCCGCCGACGTGACGGCTCGGGGTCGCTGGATCGCGGAGCTGTGCAAGGAGCGCGGCTGGCGCTATACGCCGCGTCTGCACATCGACTTGTACGGTGATACGCGCGGGACCTGAGGGTCCGGGAGAGCCATGAAGCGCATCGAATTCTTCTACGACTACGCCAGCACCTACAGTTATCTCGCGCATCTCGAGATCGAGGCGCTCGCCACCCGGCGTCAGGCCGAGCTCGTGTTTCGACCCATGGTGCTCGGATTCGTCTTCAAGGCGACGGGCAACAGCATGCCGGCCTCCGTTCCGGCCAAAGCCACCTACATGATGGCGGACGTTGGGCGTTGGGTTCGTCACCTCGGCCTACCATTCCGGATGCCGAGCGTATTCCCGACGAATACGATCCGGGCCCTCCGCGGGGCCGTCGCGGCGCTCGAGGACGGAACGTTCCTCGCCTATCACCATGCCGTCATGCAGGCGTATTGGGCGAACGACCAGGACATCGGTGATCCCGACGTGCTGGCCGCGGTCGCTACGAAGGCGGGGCTCGACGGGCCACGTCTCATCGCCCGGACGGAGGATGCGTCGGTAAAGGCGACCCTCAAGGACAATACCGACGAAGCGGTGCGCCGGGGCGCCTTCGGCGCGCCGACCTTCTTCGTCGGCGATCAGATGTTTTGGGGCAACGATCGATTGCAGTTCGTTGCCGGGGCATTGGCCGATTAGCGCCTTCGCGCGACGCCTCCGGACTCCGGATGGCGCAGAAATGCGAGAAATTCGTCCGAATCACGTGAACTTCCGTTGGCGGCCCGCCACCGGCGCGTGATAGGACGGCCAGGGTAGCGGTGGGGAGGGGGTTCCAGCCCAGTATGTCCAAAATCATGCTCATCAACGTCACCCACGCGGAGGAAAGCCGCGTCGGGATCGTTGACGATGGCCAACTCGAGTCCTTCGAGATCGAATCCTTCAGTCGGGAGCACCTGAAGGGGAACATCTACAAAGGAATCGTTCGACGCATCCATCCTGCGATCGAGGCCGCCTTCGTCGACATCGGTGCCGACCGAGACGCCTTTCTGCCCCTCGATGAGATCTGCTTTCGCAATCTCCCCGGTGGTCGCAACGCTGCCGCCAACAATGGCGCGGGCGACAAGGGTGAGAAAGGCGAGAAGGCGCGTCGCAAAATCAAGGAAGTTCTGAAGTCGGGCGACGAAGTCCTGGTTCAGATCATCAAGGAGCAGTTCACCAACAAGCCGCCCACCCTCTCGACCTTCTATTCACTTCCCGGCCGCTTCCTGGTGCTCTTGCCGGGGTCCGAGGACGCCGGAATCTCCCGAAAAATCGAGGGGGAAGAGCGCGTTCGGGTCCGCGAGATGATCGGCAATCTGAAGCCTCCGCCGGGGTGCGGCATCATCGTGCGCACGGCCGCTGGGTTCGACGAGGATCACGGCGAGCTCGACCGTGATCTGTCCTACCTCCATCGGCTCTGGGAGAACATCAAACAAAACGCGGAGACCAAGCGCGCGCCGGCGCTCGTGTATCGCGAGCACGATCTCGTGCTGCGCAACATCCGCGATTACTTCACACCCGACATCGACGAAGTCTTCATCGACAACGAAGAAGTCCACGAGCGCGCCAGCGAGTTTCTGCGCAACATCATGCCCGGCAAGGAGCATTTGCTGCATCTGTACCAGGGCGACCAACCGATTTTCTCGCGCTTCGGCGTCGAAACCCAGATCGAGTCCATCTACAAGCGTCGTGTCGCGCTGAAGTCGGGCGGGTCGATCGTCATCGACGGCACCGAGGCGCTGACCGCCATCGACGTCAACTCGGGCGGTTCGATGCGCGGCGCGAGTCAGGAAGATACCGCGCACAAGACCAACCTCGAAGCCGCACGCGAGGTCGCGCGCCAGCTTCGGTTGCGCGATCTCGGCGGCATCATCGTCGTCGACTTCATCGACATGCGGATTCAGAGCCACATCACCGACGTTGAGCGCGCGCTCCGCGAGGCGATGCGGCCCGAAAAGGCGCGTCACGACGTCGGACGGATCTCGCGCCTCGGACTGCTCGAGATCTCCCGCCAGCGTTTGCGGCCCGCAGCGGTCGCCAGCTCCTACACCGCGTGTCCGATGTGTGAAGGACACGGCTCGGTCCGCACGGCGGAGTCCGCCGCGCTCGGCACGCTCCGGAAGATCCACAACCGCGTCGCGGAAGGCGACATCGCGCAGCTCACCGCGACGCTGCCGCGCGACGTCGCGATGTATCTCCTGAATCAAAAGCGTGAGGACGTCGCGACGTTGGAGCGGCGGTATTCGGCCCGCATCCAGGTCGTGATCAGCGACAAGCTGATGCCGCACCAGAGCGAGATCGAAACCCGGACGCGAGAAGTCACGGCGCCGATCGCCGTTTTGCGACCGGGCGAAGTGGCCCCGGCCGAACGTGTGCCTGCAGCCAACGGGACCTCGACGCGGAGCAGCACGCGCCGTCCGTCGACGACCGCAGCAGTTCCGTATGCCCGTCCCGCAACACCGGCACCCGCGCGCGAAGGCGAAGACGTCGAAGGGGCCGGCCGCCGACGCGGCCGCCGTGGTGGACGCGGTCGCCGACCCGACGGCACCGAGAGCACGCCAGCGGGCACCGACGTGGCGACGGCGGTCGTGACGTCGCTCGACGTCGCCCCAGCCGAAACAGAAGCGGACACTGCGCCGAACGACTTCGCGGTCGACACGGCGGACGTTCCTACCGAACTGCTCGCGACGGCGATGTCGCCCATGAGTTCCGAGGCCGAGCCGGTCGACGTCGAAACCGAGATCGAAACCGAAACCGAAGCTCCAGCCGTGTTCGTCATTGCCGACGGACCCTGGATCGAAAGCATCCCTCCTTTTCTCCCTGCCGAACGCACGACAAACGGACAGGCAGCTTCCCTCTCGGATCCGGCGCGACGCCGGCGTCGGCGGGGCGGTCGGCGTGGTGGCCGAGGCCGAAACGCCGTGGGTGGCGCTCCGGACGAGCGCCGCGAAGACAGCCTGTCACCGGTTCCGGATGCGGCACTCGCCGCTCCCACCCCAGAGCCCACTCCTTCCGACACCCCTGATGCGCCTGGCGCCGAGTCGTCGCGTTCTCCCGCGCGTCGTCGCCGCCGTCGTGGCGGCAGCGGCCGGCGTCGGCCGATGCACGCCGGAGGCAGCTCGGAAGGCGTCGAAGGGGCGCCCTCCGCAGCCGTTTCATCCCCCGCCGAACCCCCCGCCGACTCGTAAATGTCCCTTGGCATACGAAAGTTCATTCCGGTATACGGCCTTCTAGGCCCCTGAGTTCCACCACACACCCAAACCAGAAGGAGTCGATCATTTCGAACAAGATATTCGTCGGTAATTTGAGCTTCGACACGACCCAAGAGGAGCTCTCAGCACTGCTCTCACAAGCTGGCAAAGTCGCCCGCGTCCACATTGGTACCGATCGCGAAACAGGACGCTCCCGTGGTTTTGCCTTCGCGGAATTCGGGTCCGATACCGAAGCTGCCGACGCGATTCGAAAGTTCGACGGCTACGATCTTGGTGGACGACGGTTGCGGGTGAACAATGCGGAAGACCGACCGCAGCGTCCCGCAGGTGGCCCTGGTGGTGGCGGCGGTGGGTATCGCCCCTCTCCCTCGTCGCCGCGTCCGAGTGGCTTCGCGCCGCCGCCGCAGAACATGTTCGCGGCTGGCGATCCTTTCGCGAGCGAGATGGGCGGCGGCATGGCCGGCCGACCCAACAAGAGCAAAGGCAGCCGGCGCGGACTGCGCGCCCGCAAGCGCAGCCTCGGCGGTTACTGATCGAGCCCCGGCGTTGCTGCCGGGAGGTTTCGATCGCGAGCGCACTGACGAGTGCGCAGGATGAAAGCTTCCGCGATGGAGCTCACCCCGCGGTGTCCTACCTGTCGTTCCGCGGTGCTGTGGGAGCACAACCCGCACCGTCCTTTTTGTTCCGAGCGCTGTCGCTTGATCGACCTCGGAGCCTGGGTCACGGAGCGTTATCGCGTGCCAGGTGATCCGGTCGAGTCCGAAACGCTGGATGATGACGACGAGGACGAGTCGACGTGATCCATCCGACGGCGATCGTCGGGCCCGAAGCCGACGTGCACCCGTCGGCCTCGATCGGTGCCTACGTCGTGATCGAGGGCCCGGTGCGTGTCGGTGCCGATACGCGCGTGATGGCGCACGCGATGCTGCGCGGCGCCACCACGATCGGCGAGCGCAACGTCGTTCATCCCGGTGCGATTCTCGGCGGTGAGCCGCAAGATCTGGCCTACGTCCCTTCGGAGACGTTCTTACGGATCGGACACGACAATGTCTTCCGCGAGCATGTTACCGTGCATCGCGGCACCGTCGCGGGGAGTGCCACCATCATCGGAGACGGCAACTACCTCATGCAGAACGCCCACGTCGCCCATAATTGCGTCATCGGCGCCGCGACGATCATCGCGGGCGGCGCTTTGCTGGCCGGTCACGTGATCGTCGACGATCGGGCGTTCGTCTCGGGAAACTGCGTCGTGCATCAGCACGTCCGCATCGGACGCTACGCGCTCCTCCGCGGCCTGGCGCGAACGAGCCGCGACGTCCCGCCCTTCTGCATCGTCGACGGGACCCATACCGTCCGCGGGGTCAACACGATCGGTCTCCGGCGGGCGGAATTCGAGCCCGAGCGGATCATGGCGATCCGCCGTGCGGTCCGTGAGCTCTTCGGCCGGCCGACCCATCTCGGCCGCGCGCTCGAGCGCGTCGAGGCCGGAACGCCGACCGATGACGTGCGGGAGCTCATTGCATTCATACGGGCGTCGAAGCGCGGGGTGTGCGTGCCGCCCCGCACGCGCGCGGCCCGGTCGATCGACGACGCCGAGTGACCAACCTCAGTTGCAAAGGCGGGCTGAAGCCGATTAGATCCATCGAGAGCGCCCCCTGATGGACAGAAATCGTCGCTTCATCATCGGCGCGGCCATCATCGTCGCTGCCGTCGCCTACCTCGTCTACACCGGCATTCGTGAGACCTCCGTCTACTATCTCACCATCGACGAGTTCCTCACGCGTCGCGAGGCCGTGGCTGGAGAGGGTTTGCGAGTCGCTGGCCGCGTCGGTGCCGACAGCGTCGCGTGGAATCCCGCGACGCTCGACCTCAAGTTTCGGCTCGCCAATTTCGACGACAATGACGGTGTCGACGTCATGTACAACGGCGTGCTCCCGGACATGTTCGCCGAGGGTCGCGACGTGATCGTCGAAGGGACCTACGCCCATCAAGGCGCGTTCCACGCCCGAACCCTCCTCACCGCGTGCCCGTCGAAGTACGAAGCCGAAGTCGCGAAGAACTGAGGAACGGCGATGGTCGAGATTGGTGTCCTGGCGCTGCGGTTGGCCCTGATCGGCGGCCTCTATGCGGTGCTGGCGGCGATCTTCGGCGCGCAGGCGCGACGGCCGGCATTGGTACGGTCGAGTCGTCAGGCGGCCTACGCGGTCCACGTGCTCGTCGCGACTGCCGCATTGGTTCTCTGGCATGCGCTCGTCACGCGCGACTTCTCGCTCGAGTACGTCGCGTCGTATTCGTCGTCGACGCTGGCGTTGCCGTATCGGATCGCGGCGCTCTGGGGCGGTCAGGCCGGATCGCTGCTCTTCTGGGTGCTCATCCTCACGACGATGAGCACCATCGTCCATTTGCAGAATCGCGAGCGCAACGAGGCGCTGATGCCGTACGTGACGGCGACCCTCATGACGATCGCCGCGTTCTTCCTCGCGTTGCTGGTCTTCATCACCGGGCCTTTCGAGCGGTTGCCGGTGCCCGCCATCGAAGGCGCCGATCTGAATCCCCTGCTGCAGAACTATTGGATGATGATTCACCCGCCGTCCCTGTATCTGGGCTACGTCGGATGCTCGGTGCCGTTCGCGTTCGCGATTGCGGCACTCGCGACGGGACGCCTCGGCGATGTGTGGATCCGGACGACGCGGCGCTGGACGCTTTTTGCGTGGTTCTTCCTCTCGGTCGGCAATATCCTGGGCGCGCGATGGGCCTACGAGGAGCTCGGCTGGGGCGGCTACTGGGCCTGGGATCCGGTTGAGAACGCGGCGTTCTTGCCGTTCCTCACCGCCAGCGCGTACGTGCACTCCGTCATGATCCAGGAGCGCCGCGGCCTCCTCAAGATGTGGAACGTGACGCTCATCTGCCTCACGTTCTTCCTCACCATCTTCGGCACGTTCCTCACGCGCTCGGGGGCCATCGCCAGCGTGCACTCCTTCGCGCAGTCATCGATCGGCACCTACTTCGTGTGGTTCCTGGTCATCCTCGTCGCGTTCGCGTTCACGCTCGTGATGTACCGCTGGCCCGAGCTGCGGAACGTCCCCGGCACCAGGCGCCTCCGCACGGCGACGCTCGTTACGGGCTGGTTCATGATCCTCGTCGTCGCGCCGGGCGTGGTGGCGATCTCGAAGCT
>JBDSJB010000071.1:0-8237 GCA_039917665.1 Binatia bacterium | reverse complement strand
AGGGTCACGCGTCGTCCTCCGCGCGCGCTGCGAGCGACGCCGCGTCTCAACCGATCACCATGCGATCGACGACGCGATACAGCTGGTTCAGGTTGCGGCACTCCTCGACGACGTCGCAATACGGCAGATAGCGGTCCATCTCGCTGTCGCCGAATCCCCACGTCATGCGGTTCTCGGGGTTCAACCAGATGAGCTGTTTCGCGCGCTGCTTGATCTCCTTCAGCACCCACTCGTGCGGCAAGTTGTAGTTGTTCCGCGCATCGCCGAGGATGATCACGGTCGTGTGGCGCGTGATGGCGGCTAGGTGCTCGCGGTGGAACATGCGGAAGGCGCGGCCGAAGTCGGAGTGCGCGTAGACGTTGATGACGTTGCCGCGGATCGCCTGATCGATCGCCTGGTGGATCTCGCTCTCTTCGAACAGGCGCGTGATTTCACCAATGTCGCTCACGAAGATGAAGGACCGGACCTTCGAATAGAGATCCTGCAGCGAGTAGACGAATTGCAGCATGAAGCGTGAGACGTTCCGCACCGAATCGGAAACGTCGCACAGCACGACCACTTGCGGCTTGATGCGCTTGCGGTGGTCGAAGCGGATCTTGAACGGCACGCCGCCGTACTGGAGGTTCTTCCGCAGCGTGTCCTTGACGTCGAACTTGCCTTTGCGGGCCGTCCGACGCTTCACCGCGAGGACGTTCTTCAGCCGCTGCGCGAGCTTGGTGACGGCCTCCTTCATGCGACGGATCTCGTCCTCGGAGAGATAGTAGAAGCTCTTCTCGGCGAGCTGCTGCATGCGGGCGGCGTCGCGCTGGCCCACGTCGCGTTGCTCGAGCTCGCCACGGACGAGCCGTCGGATCATCTCCTGCAGGTCTTGTAGGCGACGATCGACGAAGCGGCCCATCTGTTGGCGCCGGGGGTCGGGCTCCCCTGCTCCGAGCGCATCGCTGATCTGCTGCAGCTCGCGCGCGACGTCGCCGACGCCCATCGACTGCTGCATGCCCTGCGAGAACTGGCCCTCCTGGAACGAGCGCTCGATGCGTTGGACGTTGGAGCGGTTGGCGGCCTCGCGCAGCAATCGCTCGAGGCGCGCGCTGTCCTGCTTGAGCAGCGCCTCGGTCAGCTCGGAGGTTTCGATGCCCTGCTCCGCCAGGAACTTCGCGAGGTCCTCGAGGAGCTGCTGATAATCGGCGGGGTCGAGATCGAGGGCGTCCATCGAGCGTTGCTCGGCCCCTTTCACGATGTCCCCCACCCCGGAGAAATAGAGATCGAAGAGCTGATTGTACGTCGGGACGTCGACGGCGCGCTTCACCAGCGTCGCGCGCAGCACGTCCTTCACGGCGAGTCGCGTGCCGAGCCCGACCAGGTCGAGGGCGCGGAAGGTGTCCATGCTCTCGGCGAACGACACCCGCACGCCGTTCTGGCGGAGCAAGCCGACGAAGCTGATGATCTTGTCGTCCACGAGGCTGGCTAGGATCGCTGGTGTCGGCGTCGGATCAGTGCAGGACGTCCTTTTCGGGCGCGGCCGCCGTCGGGGCCGCGGCTTTCGCCCGCGCCTTGGCGACGTGATCCTTGAGCTCTTGCTGCGCCTTCCGGATGTCGCCTTCGTACTTGAGGATGACGCTGAGCGTGTCGTCGACCGTGGCGCTGTCGAGCGTGTCGACGTTCAGGAGCGTCAACGCGCGCGTCCAGTCGAGCGTTTCGCTGATGCTCGGGGTCTTCTTGAGGTCGAGCTTGCGAATCGCCTGCACGGCGGCGACGACCTCGTCGGCGAGCCGCTCCGCGACGCCGGGCACCTTGAGCAGGATGATCGCGCGCTCCTGATCCTTCTCCGGAAAGTCGATGTAGAGATGGAGGCAGCGGCGTTTCAGGGCGTCGGACATCTCGCGCGCGTTGTTGCTGGTGAGCACGACGAGCGGGATGTGCTTCGCCTTGATCGTCCCGATCTCCGGCACGCTCACCTGGAAATCCGACAGCACCTCCAGGAGGAACGCCTCGAACTCGGTGTCGGCCTTGTCGATCTCGTCGATCAGCAGCACCAGCGGTTCCGGCGACGTGATCGCGCGCAGGAGAGGTCGGGGCACGATGAAGCGCTCCGAGAAGAAGACGTCGTCCTGGCTTGCGACGCGCTCGACGGCCTCTTTCAATCCAGGGGCGCCCGCGATCACCTCACCGATCTTGTCCTTCAAGATCTGGGTGTAGAGGAGCTGCTTGGCGTACTCCCACTCGTAGAGCGCCTTCGACTCGTCGAGGCCCTCGTAGCACTGCAGGCGGATGAGATCGTGGCCGAGCGCGCCCGCCAGCACCTTGGCGAGCTCGGTCTTACCGACGCCCGCGGGGCCTTCGACCAAGATCGGCTTCCGGAGGTGGCTCGCGAGGTACACGACCGTCGCGATGGTGCGATTGCAGATGTAGTGCTGGCCCGCGAAGCGCTCGATGACGTCTTCGATCGAGGCGAACGATTTCGACATGGGCGTCGGCGTACCATGCGAGTTTCGGTGAAACAAATCGTATATATGCCCCCGCATGTGCACCCTCGCGATCTTCGTCCGTCAGCTGCCGGGCTTCCCGCTCGTCATCGCGGCGAACCGCGACGAGTTCCTGGATCGCGAGGCGACCGGACCGGTCGTGCTGTCGGAGTCGCCGCGGATCGTGGGCGGCCAGGACCTTCGCGCGGGAGGAACATGGCTCGCAATCGCAGAGCACGGGACGGTCGCCGGGCTGCTGAATCGCCGCACGGCGGCGCCACCGGTCGCCACCAAACGCTCGCGCGGCGAGCTTCCGATGATGGCGCTCGCCGCGGGCTCGGCGCATGCCGCGGCCGATCACATCGGCACGCTCGATCCCGCGGCCTACAATGCGTTCCATTTGCTGATGGCCGATCGTGACGAGGCGTGGGTGGCGCAGAATCACGGCGATGAGATGCGGCTCACGGTGCTCGATCAGGGCCTGCACCTGGTGAGCAACCTCGACGTCGACGATCCCATGTGCCCGAAGATCGCGCGCTCGCACATCCGGTTCGCGGCAGCCGGCGAGATCTTCGCGTACGACGGCGACGAGGCCGCGTTCCGCGCCGCGCTCCACGCGATCGTCTCGGATCACACGCTGACGCTCGATCCGCGCCTGCCGGACGCGCTCGGTGCGATCTGCGTGCACGCGGGCTTCTTCGGCACGCGCTGCTCGTCCCTGCTCTTCCTCGACGACGCCGGGCAGTGGCGCCATTGGTTCGCCGACGGAGCGCCGTGCCAGCGCGGCTTCGTGCCGGCGCTCGCGCCTTAAATCCGGCGCTTGCCTCGGCTCAACGCGGAGACGCCGGCTCGGGATCGAGCCAGACGTCGGTGTAGCGCGACGGCAGCAGCGCGTGGATCGTGTAGCCGTGCACGCGCGGGTGCAGCATCACGTAGCTGATCGGGTGGTAGAGGAAGATCACCGGCGCGTCGTCGACGAGCAGGCGCTCGGCCTCCCGGTACACCGTGTTGCGCGCTTCTGGGTCCGCAGTGTCGCTGGCGCGCGCGAGCAGGCGATCGAACGCAGGGCTGGCGTAGAAGGTGTGGTTGTTGGCGTCCGCGCGGCTCGACTGGAAGAGCGTTTCGAGGAAGTTGCTCGGATCGGGAAAGTCGGCGGACCAGGCGAGGTCGAAGACGGGTACCGTCTTCGGTTGGCGGATCGCTTCGAGGAACGCGCTCCACGCGACCTGCTTGATCTCCAAGGTGACGCCGACCTCGCCGAGGTCGTGCTGGACCTTCTGGCCGATCTTCAGGTCGAGATCGCTGCCCTGGGTCCAGAGCTCGGTGGTGAATCCGTCGCCCTGCCCGGCCTCGCGCAGGAGGGCGCGGGCGCGCTCGGGATCGAAGGGATAGCCGGCGAGGTCGTTCGTGTAGCCGGGCATGCCCGGCGGGACGAGGCTCTTGGCGGGAATCCCGCGCCCGTTCAGGAGCGCGATCACGTCCTGCTTGTTGACGGCGTAGTTCAACGCCTGGCGCACGCGGCGATCGTCGAGCGGCGGCATCTGGCAATTCAGCCCGAGATAGCTCGTCACGAGCGTCGGGCCTTTCACGAGCGTGCCCGTAGCGGCGGGGTCGCGCATCACCAACGGAAAGTCCGCCGGCGGGATCCCCGACACGTCGAGCTCTTTGCTGAGGAACATCAGCCACGCGAGCTCGCCGTTGACGCCCGCCGACTCGACGATGCCGTCGAGGTACGGCCGGTCCGGTCGGCGGTAGCGTGGGTTTCGCGCCAGCACGATCCGCTCGCCACGCCGCCACTCGCGCAGCATGAAGGGGCCACTCCCGAGCGGATGATCGGTGAAGTCGTCGCCGAGGGCCCGCGCGCGTTCCGCCGGCACGACGGCGGCGAACATGAGCGCCATCTTGTCGAGGAAAAGATGATCGGGCTCGTCCAACTCGATGGTGAACGTGGTCGCGTCGGGGGCGCTGAGCCCGGCCACGTGCGGCGTCGTGCCGGCGGCGAACTCCGCGGCGCCACGGATGCCACGATAGTGTTCCGCGCCCTGCGAGCGCGTCTTCGGATCGAGCACGCGCTCGAGGCTGCCGACCGCGTCCTCGGCCGTGAGCGGCGTGCCGTCGGAGAACGTGACGCCCGGGATCAGCGCGAACGTATACGTGCGGAGGTCGGCGCTGATCGTCCAGCGCTCGGCGAGCTGCGGCACGATCTGATTCGCGTCGTCGTAGGTGACCATGGTCTCGAAGAGGTGCTGCTCGTAGGTCCACGAACGCGAGTCGTAGCCGAGGGCGGGATCGAGGGTCGGGACGTCGTCCGGCCCCGCGAGACGCAGCACGCCGCCACGTCGTGATCCCGGCTCGCGCGCCGGCCAATCGAGCGGGTCGTTCCGGACGCAGCCCGCCAGGAGCATGCAGACCACGAGCGCCATGAGGCGCCGCGTCGAACGAATCAGCGGACGCCCCTCCCCTCGCCCGTCAGCCCGTACGCGATCAAGTTGAACGCCAGCACGGCGTACAGCACCGCGAGGCCGGGGAACGCCATCAACCACGGCGCGACGCGATAGTAGGTCGAGGCCTCCTGGATCATCCGGCCCCAGGTCGGCGTCGGCGGCGGCACCCCGATGCCGAGGAAGCTGAGGCCGGCGTCGAGGAGAATCGTGCCCGACGTGCTGAGCGCCGCGATGACGATCAGCGTCGGGACGACGTTCGGCAGGATGTGGCGGAAGACGATGCGGCCGTGCGTCGCACCCATGGCCCGCGCCGCGATCACGAAGTCGCGCTCGCGGAGCGAAAGCGCCTCGCTCCGAACGACGCGCGCGACACCCGTCCAGCTGACGAGCCCGATCACGATGAAGATGGTCCAGACCGACGGGCGCATCACGGCGACGAGCGCCACCGCGAGGAGAAGGCCCGGAAAGGCCAACATCACGTCGGTGAAGCGCATCAGGACCGTGTCGACGACGCCCCCGAAGTACCCCGCAGCGAGACCGATGGTCGTGCCGATCGCCATCGTCACGACCATCGCGACGAGGCCGACGAGCAGCGAGATGCGCGCGCCGTAGAGCAGCCGCGACAACACATCGCGGCCGAGGTCGTCGGTCCCGAGGTAGAACGGCGCGCCCGGCGACGTCGGTTCGGCAAGGTGTGGTGAGACGGGCGCGGTCGGGTCGAACGGCGCGAGGGTCGGCCCGACGATCGCCAGCACGACCAGGAAAAACCCCATCACGACGCCCGCCCGCAGCAGCCCGCTCCGCATGGTCACTCCAGCCGGATCCGCGGATCGACGAGCCGATACAGCACGTCGACGGCGAGGTTGGTCACGACGACGAGGCCTGCGCTCAGCAGCACCGTCCCCATGATCATCGGCACGTCGAGCGCGAGCACGGCATCGAAGGCGAGCCGGCCGAGCCCCGGCCAGTGAAAGACCGTCTCGGTGAGCACGACCCCGTTCATGAGCGAAGCGAAGTCGAGACCAATGACGGTGAGCAGCGGAAGGCCGGCGTTCCGAAGTGCGTGCACGCCGACCAGGCGGAGCGGTGCGACGCCGCGCGCCCGCGCCGCGCGGATGTAGTCGAGCGCCAGCACCTCTTGCAGATTCGTGTGCAGGAGCCGCGCGTAATAGACGCCGGTGCCGAGCCCGAGCACGAGCGCCGGCAGGATGAGATGCCGCAGGCTGCCGGCGCCGCCGAGCGGGACGAGACGCCAGCGAAACCCGATCCAGTAGAGTCCCATCATCCCGAGCCAGAAGACCGGCGCCGACAGCAACGCCAGCGAGGCGACGAGGATGGCACGGTCGAGCCACGTCCCGGCGAGCGGCGCGGTCACGAGCGCGCCGACGAGCCCGATGAGCACGGCGATCGCGAGGCCGGCCGACGCGAGCGCTGCCGTCGCGGGAAGGCGGCGAACGAGCGTCGTCGCGACGGGTTGGCGGGTCGCGTACGAGCGCCCGAGGTCGCCGTGCGAGAGCCGCCAGAGGTACTGCCCGTATTGCACGGGGAGCGAGCGATCGAGGCCGAGCTCGTGGCGGATCGTCGCTAGTGTCGCGGCGTCGGCGCGTGGTCCCGCGACGACGCGCGCCGGGTCGCCGGGGACGACGAAGAGAATCGCGAACGTGATGGCCGTCGTGCCGAGCAGGATCACGGCGGCCCAGGCGAGGCGCTGCGCGAGGTAGCGCATGCTCAGCGCCGCGCGGCCGCGTCAGTCGAGAGCACGGCCCCCGTCGACGACGACCGTCGTGCCGGTCACGAAGTCGCTGCCTTCGAGCAGGAAGCGGACGGCCGCGACGATGTCCTCCGCCGCGCCGAGGCGTCCGAGCGGCGTGCGCTTCACGACCGCCGCGGTCGTCTCTGGCGTCCCGTCGATCGCGACGAGAATCGGCCCCGGGGCGATGCAGTTCACCTGCACGGCCGGTGCGAGCTCACGCGCGAGGCCACGGGTCAGCGCGACGATGCCGGCCTTCGAGATGCCGTACGGCAGGTATCCAGGCGACGGGCGCTCGGCCGCGATGTCGGCGAGGTTCACGATCTTCCCCGCCCCGCGCTCGCGCATGGTGCGTCCGAGGATCACCGCGAGCAGGTACGGCGCCCGCAGATTCACCGTCATCACCGCGTCCCATTCCGCCGCGCCGAGCGAGTCGAGCGGCGTTCGGTAGTAGACCGACGCGTTGTTGACGAGCACGTCGACCGGCCCGAGGCGTTCGACGACGGTGGATGCCAAGCGCTCGGCCGCTGGCGGCTCCGCGAGGTCGGCCGCGAAGGCCTCGGCGGTGCCGCCGCGCGCGCGAATCCCGGCGACGACGGCGTCGGCCTCCGTCGCGGAGTGCCGATAGTGCACGGCGAGTCGGGCGCCTCGGCTCGCGAGATCCTCGGCGATCGCACGACCGAGGCGGCGCGCGGCGCCGGTCACGAGCACCGTCCGCCCGGCGAGGTTCATGCCGGGGTCGGGCCGACGAGCGCCAGGATCTCGTCGATCATACCGGGCGCTGCCGCGACGATGTGATCCGGCGCACGCTCCCCGCCGAGCAGCGCGCCGAAATCCAGATCGGCGCCCGAGCGATACCGGAGTGCCCCACCGATCGCGCGCAGCATGGCTGCGCCCGCCGAGAGATCCCAGATGCGGGGCCGGCCGAGCACGGCGGCGACCGCGGCACCACGGGCGACGAGCGCCATGTGGTAGGCGGTCGAGCCGAGCGAGCGGATCTTTCCGGGAAAGCGCTTGGCTTCGCCGCGGTGATAGTCGGAGTGCGTCAGCATGAAGAGATCGCCGTCGCCGGACGGGCGGGTGTCCTTCACGAGCGCGCGGCCGTTCCACTCGGCGACGTCGCCGTCGGCGAGGTACGTCTCCCCGGTCATCGGTAGATACGTGATGCCGCCGACCGCGATGCCGTTCTGCACCAGGCCGATCGTGACGCACCAGGTCGGGAGGCCGGAGATGAAGGCGGCCGTGCCGTCGATCGGATCGAGTGTCAGCGTGTACTCGGCGGCGCGCTCGCCCGTGGCCCCGAACTCCTCGCCGAGGATGCGGACGCCCGGGAGGATCGCCTGGACGCGCGGGGTCAGGAACTGCTCGACGGCGCGGTCCGCCGCGGTCACCAGGGTATGATCGGGCTTCCGCTCGGCGGTGACGTTCTGGAAAAAGCTGCGCGCGAGCTCCCCGGCCTCGACGACCGTCGGAAGCAGCGCGTGCATGGGAGGCCGAGGCATGTCGTCACCATACCGTAGGGCCGGCGCGCCGAGAAACCTACGCGTCCGTGTCCCGGACGTTCAGCCAGCGGAGGCCGCG
>JBDSJB010000070.1:0-9207 GCA_039917665.1 Binatia bacterium | reverse complement strand
CTGCGATGATCTTGGCGATCATGCTTCGTGTTCTTTCCCGAGCGCAAGCCCGAACGCCCTGTCGCTTTGCGGGTCACTCGATGCCGTACGTGACGCGCAAGCGGACTTCCGTCGTCACTTCTCCGGGTTCGATCGGCGTCTGCACCGAGTCAGCCGCCATCGCCATCGTCGTTCGCTTGTAGAAGACCGGAACGCTGGTGGTCTCGGTCGTCGCCTCGAGAACCCGGACGATGCGGACCTGTAGTGCCTCGGCGATCGCGTTCGCTTGGCCCGCGGCGTCGGCGCCCGCGGCTTTGTACGCGCGATTTCGTGCCGGACCAGGATCGCGCAGGCTGAACGATACGTCGCCGATCCGAGCCGCCCCCGCCGTGACCGCGATGTCGATCAGGGCGCCGACGCCGTCCACCCGTCGCGTCTCCGTCTGGATCTGATTCGTCGCCGTGTAGCCGACGATCTCGGGACGATGGGGCCGATCGGGCGGCTGGCGATCATTGTCTTGCCGGTACACCGGATTCAGCTGATAGCCGGCGGTCTGAACCTTGCCGTCCTCACCGAGCTGCTTCCGAAGGGCGTCCACGAGTTGGGTGGCGCTCTTCGCGGCGGCTTGGCCCGCCGCCTGTGCGGTCGGAGCAGTCTGCTCGACCGCGAACTCGATGCGCGCGACGTCCGGCGTACCTTGCTCCCGCCCGACTCCCACTACCGTGATGTTGCGGGGCGATTCCTCGCCCATGGCGGCGCCTGAGGAAACCGCGAGCACCCCAGCCACCAGCACCGCCCAAACCGATCGCATCAATCTTCGACCTTCCACCAAGCTCCGGCTGGCCGCGCCATGCGGCTGCGAAACGAGGTGGCGCGATCCTACTTGGCGCGGCCGAGGCTTGCCAGCTTTTCGAGCCTCTTGGGGTCGACTTCTTCCGGAAGATTGCCGACGGCGATGTAACGCAAGATCGTCGCCTTCCGGGTGAGCGCAATCATCTGGTTGATCAAGCTGACGCCGGCTTCGGCCATCTGTACGGATTGCTCGACGGTCGCCTTGCCGGCGACCCCATGTGAGAAGCTCCGCAGCTCCTCGCGCGCGAGCCAACGAACGAAGTCGACGTAGAGCCTCATGTTCTCGGGTGAGAACCCGAGATCGTTGGTGAAGCCCGCTTGGCGAACCCGCGCCCACAGCTCGACGATGCGGATGCCCGTGTCATCGAGCCACTGATCGCCGTCTCGCGTCTCGATGTCGATCATTCCGGTGTCGGCGAGTTGGCGGATCTCCACGGCCTTGAGTCCCGTCCGGTTCGCGACCGCCGTCACCAGTTCGGCCGCCATTTCGGTGGTGCCAGCGACCGCCGGAAACAGCTTGCCATCGAGCTCGAGGAGCGCCTTCACCTCGTCGCGCGATGGCTCGGCGTCGTTCCCGACGATGGCCTTGATGACCTGCAACGGCAGGAAGCGCTTCTGCTGCAGCTCCTTGATGAGCGCGATCCGCTCGACGAACGACTCGTCGTACCAGGCGACGTTCCGATTGGGGCGCTCCGGCTGCGGGAGCAGCCCCTCGCGGATGTAGAAGCGGATCGTCTCGCGGCCGACACTCGTCGCCCGCTCCAGATCCTGCATTTTCATGTGTTTCCGGCGCATCGAAATCGACTCAGGCGACGGCGGTCCGCTTTCCGGCCCCGATCTCGGCGACCCGGACCACTTCCGCGTGGCGAGCGTCGTACTCCTCGGCGACGCGCTCGTCTTGCTCCCCCATGGCCTGCGCATCGACGTCGGCGTAACCGAGGATCCCCATTTTCTCGTAGCCAGCCCGAATCTTCGGGCCCCAGAGGCCGATGTCCTTGATGATCGGGACGATCCGGCTGAAGAGCGCCGAGCGATAGCGCTGCATGAACCCCGACTCGAGCATGAACGCTGCGCACTCGTCGACTGGGAGGCCGAGGGTTTCCCACACTTCTTCCGCCTGAAAGCGATCGCGCATGAGGTAACACGCCTCGACCGCGAACTCCTCGCGCTCGTCACGCTCGGCCTGGGTGAGCTGCGGGTAGTAGTCGCGGAGCGCAAAGCGGCCGAACGCGACGTGGCGTGCCTCGTCCTGCATCACGTAGGCATTCACCGATGCCGCGAGCGGATTCTGCGACTGGTCGCGGATCTGCGCGAAGGCGGCCAAGGCGAGTCCCTCGATCAACACCTGCATGCCGAGGTACGTCATGTCCCAGCGCGAGTCGCTCAGCACGTCGTCGAGCAGGCGCTTCAGGGTCGGCGTGATCGGGTACGCGAGCTCGAACTTGTCGTGTAGGAGCCGGGAGTACGATTCCACGTGGCGCGCTTCGTCGATGACCTGCGTGGCAGCGTAGAACTTGGCGTCCATGCTCGGCACTTGCTGGACGATCTTCGCGGTGCAGATGAGGGCGCCCTGCTCACCGTGGAGAAATTGCGACAACTGCCACGACTGAAAATGGCGCCGTAGCCGCGCTTTCTCCGGAGCGGTCAGCCGCTCGAATGGCGCGGACCCGAAGATCGGAATCGACTCATCGGGGAGCTGCTCGGGATTCTCGGGATCGAGATCCTGCGACCAATCGATCCGGCTCGTCGCGTCCCACTGCTTGTCTTTGCCCTTCTGGTAGAGCTTCAGAAGAGAGTCTCGGCCGTCCTGGTACTCCCAGCGAAAATTCGTGTCGAAGGTTCCGGGAACACTCCAATCGGTCGGGCCTGCAGACCGGGCATAGCGATCAATGGTCGACATAGGGAGTGTCCTCCTCGCGTTCTGCGTAGTGCTAGTACGTACTACGCACGAAGGGTCTGTTGGAATCAACTAGATTTTCCGCGAAATCCCGCGGCTAGGACGTAAAGCTCGGACGAGCCCTTGCGAGTAGCGTCGAGCCCGACCTGGCGCACACTCGCAAAGAGCGGCTTGAGCGCCGCTCGGGCGGCCTCGCCCTCGCGGCCCCCGAGGGTCTTCGTGACGAGCGTGCCGCCCGGGTTCAGCAGCTCGAGCACGATCAGTCGCGTCGACTCCGCCAGGGCTTCCGATTGCGCGGCGTCGCGTGGTCCGATGCCCGTCAGCTTCGGGGCGAGGTCCGAGAGGATCACGTCTGCTTTGCGGCCGAGCACGGCAGCGATCCGCACGTGGCAATCCGGATCGGTGACGTCGTCGGTCATGAGCGCGATCTGGGGTGCGGGAAGCGGATCGATTGCGGCGCGATCGATGCCGACAACGCGTCCCGACGGGCCGACGATCTCCGCGGCGACTTGTAACCATCCGCCCGGCCAGGCACCGAGATCGACGACCGCCTGACCGCGCTTCATGATGCGCGCGCGGTTCTGCAACTCGAGCAGCTTGTACGCGGCACGCGATCGATAGCCTTCGCGCTTGGCCCGCTGATGAAACGCATCTTTGCGGTCGTACATTGCCTGGCCTGACTAGCAGAGTCGCGACGAACTTTCTTTCCTTCACGGCAGGGGTCGTCTATACAAAATGACCCGCGCGCCGCGCAGAAATTGGATATCGAGGAGACAGGGTGGCGGTCGAACTGAACGAGCGGCAGCGCGAAGCGGTGATCCACGGCGACGGGCCGTTGCTCGTGCTCGCAGGCGCCGGCAGCGGTAAGACGCGCGTAATAACGACGCGCGTTGCGACGCTCGTCGGCGACGGTATGCCGCCGTCGTCGATTCTCGCGCTCACCTTCACCAACAAAGCCGCGGGCGAGATGCGGCATCGGCTCGGCACGTTGCTCGGTGCGCGCGCCGGCGAGCTCTGGATGAGCACGTTTCACAGCGCCTCCGCCCAGATTCTTCGCCGCCACATTCATCACCTCGGCTACACGTCGAGCTTCTCGATCTACGACGATCAGGACACGACCAAGCTGCTACGCCAGTGCATGGCGGACGAAGGCGTGAACGATCAGGCCGGCACGCAAGCCGCGATCGCGTGGGCGATCGATCGCGCCAAGAATGAAGGCCTCGGTCCCGACGAGCTCGCGCAACGCC
Source organism: Binatia bacterium (assembly GCA_039917665.1). Taxonomy (GTDB): domain Bacteria; phylum Desulfobacterota; class Binatia; order UTPRO1; family UTPRO1; genus UTPRO1. The sequence goes on along the minus strand of JBDSJB010000070.1, from coordinate 5,232 downwards.
CGATGTCGGGCGACGCGATCGTGCGCGTGTACCAACGCTATCAGCGTGCGCTGAAACGGCAGAACGCCGTCGACTTCGGCGATCTGATCATGTTGGCGGCGCGCGTCCTCCGCGAGCGACCGGACGTGCTCGAACGCTACCGCACGCGACTCCGACACGTGCTCGTCGACGAGTATCAGGACACCAACCGTGCCCAGTACGTGCTGCTGCGTCTCCTCGCCGCTGGCGCGCGTCCGAACCTTTGCGTCGTCGGTGACGACGACCAATCGATCTACGGGTGGCGCGGCGCCGAAGTGCGGAACATCCTCGATTTCGAGCGCGACTTCCCCGACGCGGTGGTCATTCGCCTCGAGCAAAACTATCGCTCCACGAAGACCATCCTTGCCGCCGCAGGCGCGGTCGTCGCGAACAACAACGACCGCAAAGGGAAGACGCTCTGGACGGCGAATCCCGAGGGCGCGCCGGTGACGGTCGCGGTGGCCGAGGACGATCTCGCCGAGGCCCGTCTCGTGATGAGCGAGGTCCGGCGGCTGGTGAAGGCTGGTCGGGCGCTCCACGACATCGTGATCTTCTATCGAACGAACGCCCAGTCGCGTGCCGTCGAAGAAGCCGCGATGCGCTCCGCCCTGCCGTACGCGATCGTCGGCGGCATCCGGTTCTACGAGCGCAAAGAGATCAAGGATCTGCTCGCGTATCTGCGCGTGCTCGCCAACCCGGCCGACGACGCGAGCCTCGAGCGCATCATCAACACGCCGACGCGTGGCATCGGCGATCAGACCGTGGCGGCGCTGCGCTCCGCGGCGAGGGAAGCCGGGATCGCGATCGCCGAGCTGCTGCAGCTCCGGAGCCCGGTTCCGGGCCTCGCGACGAACTCGGCGTCCCGCGTGCGTGCGTTCGGTGACATGCTGCAATCGCTTCGCGAGGCGCTCGATGGCGATTCGCTCGCCGCGTTGCTGGAACGCCTGCTCGAACTGACGTCGTACCGAGAAAAGCTGGAAGACGCCGGCGCCGAGCGCGCGTCACGGGTCGAGAACATCGACGAGCTCATCGCCGTCGCGCGCGATTTCGACCAACGCTCGGCCGCCGACGAGGACACCCGGACGCGACTCGGGCGTTTCCTCGAGGAGGCGGCGCTCATCACCGACTGGGACCGTCAGAACGAGAGCCGCGATCGCCTGACGCTCATGACGTTGCACACGTCGAAGGGGCTCGAGTTTCCGATCGTCTTCATCCTCGGCATGGAGGAAGGGATCTTCCCGCACCAACGAGTGCTCGACGATCCGCAGCAGCTCGAGGAGGAGCGGCGAGTTTGTTACGTCGGCATGACTCGCGCCCGCGCCGAGCTCTACTTGCTGCGCGCCGAGCGCCGCCTCCGCTTCGGCACCATCAGTGAGCGCCCGCCGTCACGGTTTCTCGAAGAGATTCCGGAGCAGCTCGTGAAGTCGGTCACGACGGCTGATCGGCCGACGCGTCGCACGCCCACCGGCCCGACGATGGACTACAGCTACAGTCAGGCCGCCGACCAGTCCGACGACTTCGGTGGCGGCGGTCACGGCGGTCTCGCGCCGGGGGTCAAAGTGCGTCACGCGACCTTCGGCGTCGGCATCGTTCGCCGGAGCGAGGGCCGCGGCGAGCAGGAAAAGCTGACGATTCAGTTCGCGCGGGCCGGAATGAAGAAGCTCATCCGACGCTTCGCAAATCTCGAAGTTGTATCGGACGGATCGGAAGAAGTGAGCGCGGGATCAGGCGTCGCGCGCTACTACTCGCGATAGTGCTCGGTCGAGACTGAAGCGCCAACCGGGGCGTCGCCATAGTACTCGTGCGACGTATGCCCGAAGATCGGAGCGAGATCGGGCTGCGCGACGACCTCGTGGAACGGGCGCGTCACCAACCACTCCAACGTCCAACCGATCGGGTGAATGAGATACGCGGCGAGCCGGAGCGGATGCGACTGTGAATCGTCGTAATCGTCGGCCCCACCGCCTGCGAAAGAGAGTTGCGCGCTACCAATGAGCGCCACCGCCACCACCGCCATGATCAGCTTCCGCATGAGCAAACCCTCCTTCGGCTGGCCACCAGCCAATGAACGGAACCCTACCAAGATAGATTTGGACCAACAAGGCCCGTTCCTCCGTGGTTCTCCTCGTGGACAAGCGCGGAAGTGCCACCTAGAATCCGCCCGCTTCGCATGGGACGGATTTTCGAACCCGCACAGCATCTCACCAGTTGGCGACGGCTGGCCCCGCATGTGTGGGATCGTCCACACGACCCTACCGTCTATGGGGTCATGGACCTGGTCGTCGATCGGGCCCTCCCGTATCTCGATGAGCTGGGTCGGGTGTCCGGGACCAAGGTCCGGGTCACGCACCTGGTCACGAAGGCGCTGTCCCTCGGCATTCAGCGTATGCCGCAGGCGAACGGCATCGTCACGCGTCGGCGTATCGCGCTCCGGAAGGACGTCGACATCTTCGTGCAGGTCGCCACCGAAGGCGGTCGTGACCTCTCCGGCACGAAGCTGAACCAGGTCGACGGCATGCCGCTCGCCGAGATCGCACGCGAGCTCGCCACCCGGGCCGCGAAGGTGCGGCGGCACGCCGACCCCGGGGTGGAACGCACCAAGAGCCTCGTGCAGCGCCTGCCGAACGCGCTTCTCGGGCTCACCGTGCGCGCGATGGAGTACGTGCTCTATGATCTCCAGATCGACCTGTCGCGCTTCGGCATCGAGTCGGACCAGTTCGGCAGCGCGATGGTTTCCAACATCGGCAACTTCGAAGGCTTCGGGATGAGCTTCGCGCTCGCCCCCCTCGTCCCGATGAGTCGCTGTCCGATCGTGGTGCTGATCGGTGAGGTGCAGCGGAAGCCGGTCGTCGAGGGCGATCGGATCGTTCCGCGCTCCGTCGTGACCCTCGGCTGTACGTTCGATCACCGCATGATCGACGGTGCTCAGGGGACTGCGATCGCGGCGGTGCTCCGCCGCGTGGTCGAGGACCCGGAGAAGGAGCTCGGCGCCATTCCCGCCCGCGCCCCGGTAGCTCCGGAACCAGCAACGGGCACCGACACGCTTTAAGGTGGGGTCGGCGAAGCGGGTCGCTACGACGCCCAGCCGATGTAGCTGAGCTGCCGGCCGGCGTACGCACCGTCGCGGCGATAGGAGTGCAGCTCGTTGGGATGGTCGGCCGTACACGGGCCGACCTCGGTGATCCCGGCCGACGGCACCCCGGCGCGCTCGAGCGCGAGCCGGCAGATCATCCGGAGGTCGAGCAAGCTGCGCGTCGGATCGGCCGGATCTTTTCGCCAGGCCTTGGTCGCATCGGCCCCGAATCGGGTGGTGAACGCGTCGTGATGTTCGGCGCCAAACGCATAGCAGCACCCCCCGATTGCCGGACCGATGGCGCCCTGGATCTCGTCGAAACGAGCGTCGTACCGCGCGAGCAGAGCGGCCAGGGCAGCCTCGATCACGCCATCGAGCGTCCCCCGCCAGCCCGCGTGAACCGCCGCCACCGCTCGTGCGCTTGGCGCTACCAGAAGGATCGGCACACAGTCGGCGGTTCGAATCGTCAGCACGAGGTCGGCCGACGCGCTCACGAATGCGTCGCCGGCGGGGAGCTCGTCGACGTGAAGGCCGGTCGTCCCGGACGACGGCAGCGGCAGGTCCTCGGGGCCAAGCACGATGGCGCCATGTACCTGACGGGCAGCCGCGATCAGCTTCGGTTCCTCACCCGCCCGGACGAGCGCGTCGCGGACGTCGTCGATCGTGAATGCTCCCGGCGGCAGGCCGTGGGCCCGCCCGAGAAAGCCGTGCACCAGGCCTGGGATGTCCTGCCAAGCTGCGACGCGAAGGGGATAGCCGGCCATCGCGGGTGGGCTCAGACGAGCGCCAGCGGAACCGGCATGAACGTGATCGCGAAGAGCCCGATCGTGAGCCACGCGGCGACACGTCGCGCCGGATCGAGCGGCGTGTCGTCGATCGTCGGCGGATGGTCGAGCCCGAGCACCGTCACGAGCACGGCCCACATCACCCAGCCCTGCCAGCCGAGAAACGCGAGTCCGATGATCGTGGCGAGCGCGCCACGGGCGACCCAGCGATGACGTCGACCGAGCAGCGCATATACGACGTGCCCGCCGTCGAGCTGTCCGACGGGGAGCAAGTTCAAGAAGGTGACGAAGAGGCCGAACCATCCCGCGAGCGCGACCGGGTGGAGCACGATCGTGACGTCGCTTGGTGACACGCCGAGCGCGAGCCACGTCATGAGCTGGAAGACGAGCGAGTCGCCGAGCACGAGACCGCCGGCGCTCGTATCCAGCTGGCGCACTTCGGAGATCGAGAGGCCGTAAAACACCGCCGGGATCGCCACCAGGAATCCGGCCCACGGACCGGCCGCGCCGACGTCGAAGAGCGCCCTCCGATTGGTCGGCGTGTGCATCTTGATGAACGCGCCGAACGTTCCAACGAGGAATGGAGGACCGGGAATGAAGTACGGCGGCGTCGCCGCGACGCCGTGCACGCGCGACATCAGGAAGTGTCCCATCTCGTGCACGAGCAGGATGCACATGAGTGTCGTGGAGAAGGGGAGACCGCGTGCGAGGAGACTCCAATCGTCGAGCGGATTGACGCCGGCTTGGAAGCTCCCCGCGAGCGTCGTGGTGAAGAGAGTCGCGCAGAAAAGGATGACGTGAATCGGCCGGAGCTTCGTCAGATCCCGGACCGGCGTCTCCGTGACGGGGGCCCACGTCGAGACCTCGACCGCGAGCGGGGGACCCACCAACTCCTCGGGATGTGAGCGCGGCAGCATGCGTTCAGGCCACCTCGACCCGGACGGCGACGCCGGGGCGGGCGCCGAGCGCGGTACTCGCGGAGCCCGCGTTCACGGCGATCTCCAAGTGGTCGGCGCTGTTCACGAGGGCGACGGGACGACCCGGCGCAACGGCAGCATAGGATGAACGAAACGGCACCACGTGTCCCGCGATCGTAATCGAAAGCCGGTGGCCTCGGAAGTCCGCGCGGGCGAGGTCGGCGGCAGCGATGTTGGTCGTCGCGTTGCCGAAACCGTCGACCCAGAGCACCTCGCCGACGAGCGCCTTCCCGCGGCGGGCCGGCCTCGACGGGCGCAGCCTCTGCATGGTGGCGATGGCAGGCCCGAGCCGCGCCGGATCGACCCCGTTGGCCAACGCCGCGGCCACCGGAGCGAAGACATCGCGCCCATGGAACGTCCGACTGACCGGGCGAAGACG
>JBDSJB010000069.1:0-9637 GCA_039917665.1 Binatia bacterium | reverse complement strand
GAGCCAGGCGCGGCTCAAAGCATCTCCTCCCGCTACCCGCATCGCCGCGTTCGGCGGGATGCGGAGCGGAGCGGGTCGGAGCTCCTCGAAGCGAGCCTGCGCGCGCTCGATGTCCTCGACCTCGAAGATCTCCAAGCCGACGAGTCGGTCGCCGCTGCCGCGGCCGAGACACACGTACACGGACTCGAACGCGCCCCCCTCGGTGTTCGTGCCGAACCAGCGGGCGACGTACAGGCGACCGTGTTCCGCGATCGCGAGAAAGTAGAGCGCTTCGAGCTGGAGGTCGCGGCTCAGCTCCCAGAGCGCGGCGAGCGAGTCGACATACGCGTCGCGGCCTTCGAGGCGGCCGACGCCGGTGCGGCGGCGATCATCGAGATAGAAGTCGGCGGGGAGAATCGCACGGAGCCGTTCGACGTCGTGGTCCCTCCAGGCGCGCAGGACGTCGAGCGCGAGCGGCGACGCCCCGTCGGCGCCGCTCGCGGCATAGCGCTCGGAGAGCTCCTGGCTCGCGGCGGCGCGGTCGTCGGCGTCGAAGATGATGTACGCGACGATGCGGCCCTGTGCGTCGACCTCCGTGACATCGATCGATTCGACCTCGGTGCGCTGCCCTTCCTCGGTCACGCTCCAGAGGAGGCGTCGCAGCACCAGCCGATCTCCGGCGGTGGCGAGAAGGGTCGGCGTAGAACGAAAGCCCGCGCTCCAGATGTGACGAATGTTCGCCACGAACATTCGCCCGTCTCCCACGAGCCGGAAGAGGCGTCGACGATCCTCGTACGCGGCCGGCGCGCACAATGCCTGGAGCGCGCCCCAATCGCCCGCATCGGCGTATGACCCGAGGCGATCCAGCGCTCGCGTCGCCGCGTTCGGCGGGATGCGGAGCGGATCGGGTCGGAGCTCCGCGAAGCGCGCGAGGGCGTCGGCGAGGGCGTCTATCTCGAAATACTCCAGGCGGGTGAGGCGCCCGTGTGCACTCGTGAAGAGCCACAGGTACTCGCTCTCGAATGCGCCGCCCTCGACGAGCGTGCCGGTGCGCCGGACGACGGTGACCCCGCCGTGGCGCTCGTAGGCGTGCCATATCAAGCCGGCCTCCGCCTGCTGGGCCGGCGCGAGCTTCCAGAGCGCCTCGACGCTGTCGGCGTAGGTGGCGGCGCCCTCACTCCGACCGACGCCCGTTCGGCGGCGATCGTCCACGACGAGGTCGGCGGCGATGGCGGCAAGGCAGCGCGCCCGGTCGTGCGCGTTGAACGCCTCCACGGAATCGAGGAACACACTCAGCCCGGCCGGCGCCGCGGGATCGATCGCGGTCCAGCGCGCGTACGCCTCGCGCTGTGCTGCCAGCAGGTCGTCGGGGTCGAAGACGATCGTAGCCTTGGCGCATCCAGCCTCGTCGGCCTCGACGGTGGTCACGTATTCGATCTCGACGCGACCGTCGTCGGGTCCTCCGACATAGAGCCCGCGATAGATGTGAATGCGATCGCCCGCGGTCCCGAGCAGTCGGCGCTCGACCCGAAAGCCCGCCCCCGCTCGTTCCCGCAGGGACGCAATCAGCAAGTCGACGCCACCAGTCATTTGCAGGAGGCGCCGCCGGTCCTCCCATATGAGGTCGGGCGCAAACGACGCGCGCATCGCCTCCCAGTCCCGCGCATTGAACGCCGCCGCGAAGGGATCGGCGGGGAGCGCTGCGCTCGACGCCAGCGCAGTCGTCGGCGGCAGCGGAGCGGTCAGCGGCAGCGGAGCGGTCAGCGGCAGCGGAGCGGTGAGCTCGATCTCCGCGAAGCGCGCCCGCGCCGCATCGAGGTGGTGCGGGTCGTAGAAATCGAGGCGGCACCCCTTGCCGTCGGCGTCGAGCTCGACCACCCACACGAACGGGCTCTCAAAAGCGCCCCCCTCGCGCGTTCCCACCCACAGGAGCTCGGCGATGGAGCCGCGCTCCGCGGTGCGAACGTGGTCGAGTCGGCCCTGCGCGTCGGGCGCGAGGTCGATCATCGCCCGCAGGGCACCGACATATGCGACCGGACCCGCGAGCGTGTCCCAGCCGACCAGGCGATGATCGCGCGCCACGAGCGTCGGCGCATGCAAGGCGGCGAGGGCGTCCCAATCGCGATCCGCGAGCGCGCGGCCAAACGCGACATGGTAGGCCACCGCCCGGGAATCCGCCGCCGCGCCGGCACGCCAGCGCGCGTCGAGCTCGGCGTAGGCGGCGTCGAGATCTTCGGGGTCGAAACGCACGAACGCGATGATGCGGGCGCGGTCGTCGACCTCCGCAATGATGAGGGACGCGATCTCGCTCGGACCGCTGTCGGCGTCGGCAACCTCGGAAATCGTACGCCCCATCGACAGTCGCTCCCCGCGCGTCGCGACCAGCTCGCCCTCGACCCGAACCGTGCGCCCGTCGCCGAGCTCACGAGCGAACGCCAGGAATTGCTCCCGGTCGAGCTCGAGCTGCACCACCCGCCGCCGGTCAAAATATCGAAACTCTTCCGCGAAGAGCCGCGCGAAGCCCTCCCAATCGTGCGCGACCAGGCAAGCGACCATCGTGGGACCCGTCGTCGCGCTCGCGGCATTGGCGAAGGGCGCCAGCGGCGCGGCGGGCGCCGCCAGCTCGGCAAAACGCGCCCGGATCTCGGCGAGCTGCGCGTGGTCGTAGAGGTCGTCGCGAACGAGCTTGCTGTGCTCGTCCACCTCGATGACGACGGTCACCGGAATCTCGTAGGGGCCGCCCTCGCGGGTGCCGTGCCACATCATCTGCATCAGGAACCCGCGACCGTGGTGGCGCACGTGGTCGAGGCGCACCCGCGTATCCAGCGCGAGCTCGACGAGCGCGCGCTGGGTCTGCGCCCACGCGTCGCCACCGTGCGTCGTCCCGAGAATGGCAAACGGCCGATGGTCGTACTGGACGAACGTCGGCGCGCACAACGCCGCCAGCGCGTCCCAGTCTCGCGCGCTGAACGCGCGGGCGAACGCGAACGGCGCCACGAACAGCCCCGCGGCCTCTCCGGCTTCATAGCGTCGATCGAGCTCGGCGTAGGCGGCGTCGAGATCTTCGACCTCGAAGCGCACGTACGCGACGATGCAGCCGCGGTCGTCGACCTCCTGAATGATGAAGAACGCGATCTCGCTCGGACCGACGTCGGCATCGCTGAACACGAAGGTCGAGCGCATGAGGGCCAAGCGCTCGCCGCGCGTCGCGACCAGCCGGGATTCGCCCTCTACCGTCCGCCCGTCGGCAACCTCACGGGTGAACGCAATGTATTGTGCTCGATCGAGATCGAGCTGCACCACGCGCCGCCGGTCGAAGCAGCGGAAGTCTTCGGCGAAGAGTCGTGCGAAACCGTCCCAATCGTGCGCGACGATGCACGCGATTACCGGAGTCGCCGTCGCGCTCGCGGCGTTGGCGTAGGGCTCCGGCGGCGCAGCCACCGGACCGCGATTCACCGCATCGAAGCGCGCGCACGCCTTCGCAACCTGCTCGCCCTCCCACACGTCGACGCGACGGGCCCGGCCACGCGCGTCGAGCTCGATGGCTGCGACGAGGAGGTTCTCGAATTCGCCACCGTCGCGGGTACCGTGCCAGGTGTACTGGAGCAGCAGACCACGGTCGCAGGTGCGAAGATGAAGGATCCGCGCCTGAGTGTCCGGCGCCAGATCCATCTGCGCGTGCATGGTGGAGACCAGACCTGCCGGGCCGTGCAGGGTTCCCCAACTGACCAGGCGATGACTCTGCGCGACCAGATCGGGCGCCATGATGGCGGCCATGGCCTGCCAGTCGCGCGCCGCAAAGCAACGCCCGTAGTCGGCGGCAAACCGCGATGCGAGCGGATGTGCCGGCGCCTCGCCCGCGGCCCAGCGCTCTTCGAGCTCGGCGTAGGCGGCGTCCATATCCTCGGGGGCGAAGAGCACGGCCACGGCGGCGCGACCGCGGTCGTCGGCTGCGAGGACGACGCGGTGGTCGATTTCGAGCGGGCCACCCCCGCCCGCGACCTCGCCTTCGAAGAGCAGTCGCACGAGCGCCAGGCGCTCGCCGCGCGTCGCGATCGTCGTCGGCGTCCAGCGCGCGTTCGGGACGTCGAAGAGGGTGCGGTGCTGCTCCAGGAAGCCTTCCCTCCCGAGCTCGATGCGCAAGAGCGGCCGGCGATCGTCGAAATGCATGCTCGGGGCACAGAGATCCGTCAGGCCCTGCCAATCGCGCCGGGCCGTGGTCGACGCGAGGCCATCGAAGAAGCGCGTCGCCGCGTTGGCGAAGGAATGCGGCGATGCAGCCGGCGCGGTCAGCGCGGCGAAGCGCGCGCCCGCCTGGTCGAGTTGTTCGGGGTCGTAGAGGTCGATCCGCACGCATTGGCGGCGGTCGTCCAGTTCCATGACCGAGACGAACGGGATCTCGTAGCGGCCACCGTCGCGCGAGCCGTGCCATACGATCTGAGAGAGCCCACCGCGGAGATTGCGGCGTATGTGATCGATCCGCACCTTGGTGTCGGGGGCGAGCTCGACCAGCGCGCGAAAATTCCGCACCCAGGCTTCGCCGCCACGCGTCGTCCCGAGCACGGCGAGGCGGCGGTGGTCGTACTCGACGAAGGTCGGCGCACAGAGCGCCGCCAACGAGTCCCAGTCGCGAGTGGCGATGCCGCGGATGAAGGTCGTCACGCTCTCGGCGTCGGCGGCCCCCTCACCGGCCGCGTAGCGTGCGTCGAGCTCGGTGTAGGCCGCGTCGAGGTCGGCGACGTCGAACGCGAGGACTTCCACCCAGAGGCCGTGTTCGTCGGTCTCCACGAGATAGAGGTACTCGAGCTCGCTCGGGCCGACGTCGCCATCGGCGAGGTTGAGGCGCAGCTTGGACAACGACAGCCGCTCCCCGCGCGTCGCGAGCACCTCCCGATCGAGCCGGGTGGACGCCATGTCGCCGAGCTGGCGCGCGAAGGCGACGTACCCGTCGCGGTCCAGCACCAGGAGCGACATCGACCGCCGGTCGTCGAAGCGAAAGCCCGCGGACAGCCCCCGAGCGAAGCCGTCCCAATCGCGGGCGCGCCAGCATGCAATCAGGCGCGCCGAGCTGGGGGCCGCGAGGTTGGCGAACGCCGATTCGGGCGGCGCGGGTGCTGCTGGCCCGGCCTCGGCGAGTGCCTCGTAGCGCGCCAGCGCCGCCCCGTCCTTCTCCGGCTCGAAGATCTCCCAGCGCGCGATCAGGCCCTCGGCGTCGTGGACTAGGAGTGAGAGGATCGGACGCTCCCACTCGCCACCGCTCCTGCGGTCGCGGCCGCGTTGAGTCGCGCGGGTGAGGCTCGCGTACTCCGAGAGCGCCAGTGGGTCTTCGTACTGCCAGGAGACGTCTTCCGATAGATCCAGCAGCGCGCGCACCGCGGCGACGACCGCGGCCCTGCCGTGGAGCGTCCCGAACCCGACGGTGCGGTGGTCGACGGCGACGATCCCCGGCGCCAGCGCGGTAGCGAAACGATCGGGATCGGTGGCACTGCGACCGTGTGTCGCGACCGCGCGCGCGGTGGCGGCGGCGCGCGTTCGTGCCGGTCCCTCCGGCAACAGCTCGGCATGGCGCTCGTAGAGGCGGATGATGGCGTCGCCGAGGTGGTCGAGCGCGAAGACCTCGGAGGACATGAGCCGTCCGGCTGCATCGTTCTCGTTCAGGAGGAAGCTCTCCATCTCGAACTCACCAACGTCGAACCGGTAGGCCTTCGTTCCGCTCGCGGTGACGATGCGGCGCCCTAGGCAGAGCGAGTCGCCGAGCGTCGCCAACGGCTCCAACCGGAACTCGACGTCCGGCGTCTGCAGCATCAACCGGCTCGACTCGAGCGCACCTTCGCGCCCGTACGTGGTGGCCGTCGGATAAGAGACCGTCTGCATCGGGTCGGCGAGCAGCGCCTCGATCGCAGCGAGGTCGCGGCGTGCGATCGCGGCTTCGATGGCGGCGGACGTCGCTGTCGCGGCATTTGGACGCACTCGGCGCCGGACGGTCCGCCTTGGTGCCGAGCCCTCGGTCAACGCGTCGAAGCACGCCAGCGCCGCGGCCTCCTGGTCGGGCTCGAAGAGCGCGCTCCGCGTATGGAGACCGTCGGCCCCGTACACGTTCACCATGATGATGACGTGCTCGAAAGGTCCGCCGCTCGTGCGGTCGGTCCCGAAAAAAATCTCGCGCGTGACCATCCCGTCTGGCGCCATCGCAAGGATGTCGTCGGGGCGCCGATAGGAGTCCACCGCAAGCTCGAACTGCGCGCGCCACTGCTGCAGGGCTGCCTCCCGCCCCTCGAACGACCACAGACTGAGGCTTCGGTGGTCGACGTTGACGACCGACGAATCATACGCGCTGACGATGCGATCGGCGTCGAGCGGTCCTTCAAAAGCCGCGAGCGAACGTGCGATTCCCGCGGCGCGCGTGCGCTCGGGGCCATCCGGCAGCGTCTCGGCGAACCGAGCGTGGAGGCGCGCGATGGCGGCGAGGAGATGATCACTGGCGAAGACCTCGGAGGACGTGAGCCGTCCGGCCGCATCGATCTCGTTCAAGATGATGCTCTCGATCTCGAACTCGCCGACGTCGAACCGCGACCCTGCCGCCGTCCCGCTCGCCGTGACGATGCGGCGCGCGAGGCAGAGTGTGTCGCCGAGCGTCGCCAACGGCTCAATGCGGAACTCGAGGTCGGGCATCCGCATCATCCGCTGGCTCGATTCGAGCGCACCCTCGCGCCCGTACATGGTGCCTGTCGGATGCTCGATCGTCGTCATTGGATCGGCGATCAGCGCGTCGATCGCGGCGAGGTCGCGGCGTTGGAACGCGGCTTCGATGGCGGCGCACGACGTGCTGGCGGTGTTCGGGCGCACCCGGCGTGGGGTGCGAGGCTGCAGCGCCGGGCTCGCGGTCAGTGCATCGAAGCGCCTCAGCGCATCATCGACTCGCTCGGCCTCGAAGGTTTCGTGCCGCGCCACCCGCCCTTCGGCGTCGAAGACGTTGAACGTGCAGACGGTGCGTTCCCAGGCCCCACCGCCGTCGCGCCAGACTCCGGTGGACGTGGTCTTGCGGACGAGCCCGCGCGGTTCGAGCACGAGGACGTCGTCGAGCCGGAAGCGGAGGTCGTCGGCGACTTCATGGAGCGTCGTCTGCAGCAGCTTGCCAAGCTCCAAGCCCGAGAGCTTTCCGTAGCCGACCGTGCGGTGATCGACGTCCTCGTAGGCGGGCGAGTAGAGCGCTTCGATCCCGCCGGGAGCCTCTCCCGGCAACAAGATGAAGGCGACGGCCCGCGCGGTCACCGCGGCGCGGTCGCGCGCCGCGCCCTCCGGCAGCTGCGCGGCGTAGCGCTCGTAGACGCGGGCAACGGCGTCGGCCAAGCGATCGGCAGCGAAGATCTCAACGAGCGTCCCGTTCTCGATGACCACGATCTCCTCGCGGTCGAAGGCGCCGACGTCGAAGCGTCCGCCCGCGCTCCCCCCGGCGGAGATGCATCGGCGGAACAATCCCAACGACTCTCCGAGTGTCGCGAGCGGCTCGTGCTGCACCCGCGGGTCGTGCATCCGGAGCAAGCGTTCGTACGACTCGATCGCGCCGTCGCGGCCGTAGGTGGATTCCGTCGGGTGATCCACGACCAGCATGCTGGCGGAAACCTCGGCTATCCAAGGCGCGAGGTCGCCGCTCGCAAACGCGGTATCAAAAAGTGCCGTCGCTTGCGTGACGGCGTTGGCCGTTACCCTTCGCCCTATCCGCGCGTTGGGCGCGCCGACTGCCGTCAGCGCGTCGAAGCACGCGAGCGCCGCGGCCTCCTGGTCCGGCTCGAAGAGCTCGATGCGTGCAACGAGCCCGTCGGCGTCGAAGGTGGTGACCATGAGGACGACGTTCTCGAACGACCCCCCGCTGGCGAGGCTGGTCCCGAAGTAGGTCTGTCGGACGACGCTGGCATCCAGCTCGAGCGCGAGCACGTCGTCGTCCCGAACGCTGAAACCCGCGGCGAGCTCCGCCTGATACTGCAGATGCGTTCGCCAGCCCTCCCGGTCCTTCGCCGACCACGTACCGAGCGTTCGGTGGTCGACACACTCGAAGGAGGGAGCGAGAGTTCTTATGGCCCGGTCCTCGTCGATCAGCTCCTCGGACCCCGCGTCGACGCGCGCGATGACGCTCGCGCGTCGCCGTGCGGGGCCCTCCGGCAGGCTCTCGGCGTAGCGCTCCTTGAAGCGGCGGATGGCGTTCCGCAGACGATCGGCGGCGAAGATCTCGCAGTGGCGCCACCGCCCGTGCTCGTCGGTCTCGATCAGCGCGACCTCATCGAACTCGCTGCGTCCGAACTCTGCGAGGTGCGCTTCGGTCAACCCTTCGATCACGAGGGTGTGGCGCTCGAGGACCAGAGTGTCGCCGAGCGACGCGAGAATCTCCGAGTGGAAATCCAGACGGCCGGCTTTCATCATCGAGCGCCACGCCGCGAGCATCTCGCGCCGGCCGTAGGTGGCGCGGGTCGGGTGGTGCACGACGCTCAAGCCTTCGGCGAACACGTCGCCGACCGCCGCGTCGTCGCGCGCGCCGATCGCCGCCCAGAATCGTTCGCCGCCGCGGGTCGCGGCATTCGGGCGCAGCCGGCGCTGCACGGAAGGTTTGGGTGCCGCACTCGCCGTCAGCGCGTCGAACCGTGCGAGCGCCTCGGCCTCGTGGTCCACGTCGAACCACTCGACGCGCGCGCTGCGCCCCTCGGCATCGGTCGCGGTCAACAGGAGAAACTCGCGCTCGTACGTGCCGCCGGTGCTGCGGTCGGTGCCGCGATGGGTCCACCGCAGCAGTATGGCGTCGCGTTCGAGCCGGAGAATCTCGTCGACGCTGAAGACGATGTCGGTGGCGACGTCGTGGAGCGAGCGCAGGTGTGCGCCGATCGCCTCCGGACCGCGCGCGGACCAGGTCGAGATCGTCCGGTGGTCGACATGCTCGACATCCGGAGCCAGCACGGCGACCAGGCGGTCGACGTCCGTGGGCGTCATCGACGCCGCGACCGTCCGAGCCACCGCCGCGGCCCGTTCGCGCTCCGCGCCCGCGGGCAACCCGTCGGCGTAGCGCTCGTAGAGGCCCGAGACGGCGGCCCCGAGGCGATCGGCGCTGAAGATCTCGACGAGGTGGAGCCGGCCCGCCTCGTTGGTGCCGAAGATCGCCACGTCCACGATCTCGTAGGGGCCAACGTCGAAATGCGCACTGACCGACGCGCTCGCCGACATTTCGCGGCGGATGAGCGTCCAGGATGATCCGAGCGTCGCGAGCGGAATATAGGTGAGGCGCGCATCGGGAGATTGAAACAACCGCATCATCCCCCGCCGCATACCGTCACCGCCGTAAGTCGAGCCGGTCGGGTGGTCGATGCACTGCACATCGTCCGCAAAGAAGGCGGCGAGCGCGGCGAAGTCCCGTGCGGCGGCGATGGCCTCGAACTCGGCGGCCGCCCGCGTGGCCGCGTTCTCGCGCACCGCACGGAGGACCGAGCGTGCAACAGCGGGGATCTCGGCCGGCGGAGCCGACGGGGCGGCCGTGCCGTCACGCCGGCGCGCCTGGTCGGCCAGCACCGTCGCGCCCTTCGCCTCCCAGAGCTCGAAGGCGCGGCGCTCTTCCGCGTCCGCCTCGCTACGACGGCCGGCGGCACGCAGCGCCGCCGCGAGCGCGAGCCGCGCA
>JBDSJB010000068.1:0-7283 GCA_039917665.1 Binatia bacterium | reverse complement strand
GCATCCGGCTCGTCGACGTGCACTCGTCGCGGTACTTGATCGCGCGGCGCTACATGATTCGGCTCAGCCGGAGCGACTTCGAGGACCCCGACGAGCTCGCCTCGTTGGCGCGGGTCGCCGGGCTCAGTCCCGACGCGTTCCGTGCGCAGTTCGAGTACGTGACGGCGAACGAGCCGGAACCGCTCCGGCTCGAGCCGCCGCCTCCCCCGCACGGTTAGCGCGACAGCCCGGTTGCCTCAACGGGCGCAGTACGAGCTTCCGAACGGACGGCCGACGTTGGCCAGGAGCTCGGCGACACGTGGGGCTTGGATCGCAAGCACACCCTCGACGCGGCACGAGTCGGCGCGCAGCACGCACTGCTGATAGTCGGCGAGGGTCGCGAGCGTCGGGACGCCGACGGCCGCACACGCGTCCGCAAGCGCATCGAGATTCGCAGCCCGCGCCGCGCGGAGGGTGGCGTAGGCGACGGTGCCCTCGCTGCAACGCCCGGCGACCGCGCTCGTGAGCTTGCGCTCCTCGGCGGTGCTCGTCGCCTGGCCCTGATCGCATTTCGTCCGCGCCTTCGCGAGGCAGGCGCCGTCGCTCGGCAACAGCTGCACGCAGCTGAAGAGACCGTCCGCGCACTTCGCCATGCGGGCGAGGCGCTTCTTCACGAAGCTCGTGCCGGCCTTGACGATCGCGGTGGCACAGGTGTCGACGGCCTTCCCCTGCCCCGTTGGATCGCCGACCGCGTCGCCGTCGCCACCGTGGTCTGGCAGACACACGATCGTGTCGAGCGTCGCGGCGTTCATGCCGGGGAGCCGCAAGAGCTCTTTCGCCCGGGGCTGCAGCACCTCGAACAGGCTGGCGCCACGGCACGCGTGCTCGCCGACGAGGCACGCGATCAGGTCGTCGAGGGTTTCCGCGACGACGTCCTCGCCGCACCCCAGCCAGCCGTACCCGAGACCGGCCGGTCCGAGGACGTCCGCGAGCGCCAACGTGCCACCACAGCGTTTCCGCATCGCGGCACTGTGCTTCGCGTCGACCTGCGCGAAGCCGTCGATGACGCTGCGACAGCGGCCCGCGGCTTTGGCGAGACAGAGCGGATCGTCGGGCTTGGTCTGAATGCAACGCTGCACCGCGCGACTACAGGTGCCGAGCTTGGTGAGGCGGGCCCCGACGAGCTGGGCGCCTGCTTTGACGATCGCGCGTTGGCAGGCGACGGCCGCTTTGGCCGCCGTGCGGCTCGCGAGCGCGCCGCCGAAGGGTGTGGTTCCGGGTGCCGGTGTGAAGCCGCCGGTCGCGGTCGCACCGGTCATTGGCGTGGCCGTCGAGCCGTCGGGTCCCGTCGCGACCGGCGTCGGCGTCGCATCCGGATCGACGCTCGCGGACGGGGTCGCGGTCGCGCCGTCGTTCGGCGTGGCGGTGGAACCGTCCGGACCCGTCGCTACTGGCGTCGGCGTCGCATCCGGGTCGACGCTCGTTGCCGGTGTCCCTTGTCCGCCGTCCGTTGGCGTCTCCCCGGTCGTGGGTGTCGAGCCAGCGCTCGGCGTCTCGCCATCGCTCGGTGTGTCGCCGCCGCCGCTGCCCGGCGTCGACGTCGCGTGCGGCGTCGGCGGCGGGGGGAACTCGCAGCTGGCGGGACACGCGTCGCCGCCGCGCGTGTTGCCGTCGTCACATTGCTCACCAGGATCCACGACGCCGTTGCCGCAGCCCTCGCGGCCGCTCGCGCGCAGCACGTCGCCGTCGGCGCCAAGCGTGCCGCCGCTGCCGGCCCAGACCACGTTCCAGACGCCGTTGCCGTCGTTCGCGAGCTGCGGCGCGATGTCGCGCCGCGTGTCCGTGGCGGCTGCAGGCTCGAGCGCGTGGGGTGCCGACCAATGCGCGCCGCCGTCGAGCGAATGCGCCATCAGGATGTCGTAGTCGCCGCTGCTGGTGCCGCCGAGGCTGTCGTTGGATTCCCACAGCGCGACCCATTGGCCGTCGCCGTCGGTCGCGAGTGTCGGAGCACCGTCCGCGCCGGTGTCGGTGGTCGCGTTGCTGTTCAGCGGCGCGGGTGCGCTCCAGGTCGCGCCGCCGTCGATCGAGCGCGCGGTCAAGACGTCGAGGTCGGGGCCGAGCAGGCCACCGAGGTTCTCGTCGGAGATCCAGGCCGCGACCCACGTGCCGTGGCCATCGGTGGCGATCTGCGGACGATCGTCGAGACCGTGGTCGCTCGTCGCGTTGCCGTTCAGCGGGACGGCGGCGGTCCAACTCGCGCCGCCGTCGCTCGAGCGCGCGACCATCACGTCGAAGTCGTTGCCCTTGGTGCCGACGAGCGTGTCGTTCGAGGCCCACACGATCAGCCATTGGCCGATGCGGTCGGTCGTGACTTGCGGGCGTTGATCGGTGCCGCGATCGGTCGTCGCGTTGGCGGCGACGGCCGCGGGTGCGCTCCACGTCACGCCGCCGTCGGTCGAGCGCGCGACGAACACGTCGCGATCGTTGCCCGTCCGGCCGTTCGCGTCCCACACGACGACCCAGGTGCCGGCGCCGTCGGTTGCAATCTGCGGATGATCGTCGTTGCCCGGATCACTCGGTGCGTCGGCGTGCAACGCCTTGGCGGCGGTCCAGCTCGCGCCGCCGTTGGTCGAGCGCGCGACGAAGATGTCGGTGTCGGGCCCGTTGGTCGCAACCCAGACCGTGACCCAGAGGCCGTGACCGTCGGTCGCGAGCGCGGGCGCGAAGTCGAACTCGGCGTCGGTGGCGGCGGTCGTGTTGACGGCGGCCGGGCTGCTCCACGAGATGCCGAGGTCGAGTGAGCGTGCGGCGAGGATGTCCGAGTCGGTGCCGAACGCGCCGGCGACGGCGTTGGTCGCCGCCCACACCGTGACCCAGGCGCCGTGGCCGTCGGTCGCGAGGCGCGGGGTGCCGTCGTTGCCGGCGTCGGTCGCGGCGTCGCCGTTCACGGGTGCCGCGGTGCCGAAAACCGGCGTCGCCGCCTCGACGCGCACCGTACCGGCCACGAGCCAGCATGCGACGGCGAGCGTCGTCCCGATCCGGACTCCCAGCATGACCCCACCTCCCCGAGCACAGGGACAGCAGGTTCCATGCCCGAGCAGGAGGCACGAAGGACGGTCGTCGGTCGTCTTGCCAGGACGAAACGCCCCGGCAGAAATTGCCGGGCTCGGAGCGCCTCGGGACGAGCCTCCATACGCGTAGCGCGCGGCCGAGCGTGAGCGAGCCGGGGAGTGAGGCTCCGTTGGGCTTTGCCCACGCGCCCTCGGAGAGGGATGGAGCGAGGGGAGAGATCCCTCGCTCGACAACTCCCCTCGTTGCTACAACAGCGCGGTCGGGATCGGGACGAGCTTGGCGCGGAGGTACTCGCCGAGGCTCTTGGCCTGCGGATCGCTCCGCAGCGACGCCGCGACACCGTCGCCGAGCAGCTTCTTCACGACGAAGTTCAACGCGAGGAGGTTCGGAAACTCGAAGCGGTCGACCTCGAGCTCACGGGCCTCGCTCATCAGCTCGCGGAGGCGTGCGACGGTCAGGTACTCGGCGAGCCAGCGGTAGGCCGCGGGCGTCCGCGCCCAGAGGCCGACGTTGCCGTTGCCGCCCTTGTCGCCCGAGCGCGCGCCGTAAATGGTCCCGAGCGGCACGTCGCGGGTCGGCCCACCGGGGACGGCGGGCAGCGTAATGCCCGGTGCGGCTGGCTTCGCGAACGAGGCCGGCGGATCCACGTGCGGGATCGGCAGCGACTCTTCCCCGATGATGAGCCGCTGCTCGACGGCCGCCGACGGTACGAGCGTCGGCCAGTAGACGCCGATCTGCGACTCGCCGCTCGGCGGGCTCGTCATGAAGAAACCGGGGTAACTCGCCAGCGCCATCTCGACGACCTTGCTCGAGAACGCGCGGCCGACCTTCTGCGCATCGGGATCCTTCACGGTGACCGTGAGATGCGCGAACGCCTCCTCGTTGCTGCCCGGATCGGGACGGTCGCCGCGCCGCAGGGTCGCCCGGGTCTCGGCAAACTGCTCGCGGCCACCGACCAGCGTCCACAACGTCTTCTCGGCGAGCGCCGCCTTCTCCTCGATGTCGAGACCCGCCAGCACGAACGTCATGCTGTTCTTGTAGCCGCCGAAGTAATTGATGCAGACCTTGGTGGTTGGCGGCGGCGGCTCGCCCTTGATGCCGTGCACGAGCACGCGATCGGGGCCGTCCTGCTCCACCTTGATCGTGTCGAAACGCGCCGTGACGTCGGGATTGGGGTACGACGGGCCGCCGATCTCGTAGAGGAGCTGCGCCGTCACCGTCCCGACCGAGACGAGGCCGCCCGTGCCGGCATGCTTCGTGATGACGAAGCTGCCGTCGGCCCGCATCTCCGCGATCGGGAAGCCGGGGTGCGCGAGATCCGGCACCTCCTTGAAGAAGGCGTAGTTGCCGCCGGTCGTCTGCGCGCCGCACTCGATGATGTGCCCCGCGACGACGCCCGCCGCGAGCTGATCCCAGTCGTCGCGCTTCCACTGGAACTTCCACGCCGCCGGCCCGAGCGTGAGGGCCGCGTCAGTGACGCGCGGACAAATCACGACGTCGGCGCCGCGCTCGAGCGCGGCCGCGATGCCCCAGCCGCCCATATACGCGTTGGCCGAAAGTACCGGCGCGCCGAGATCGCCGAGGGCGCGCCCTTGATCGAGGTGCGTGAGCTTCTCGCCCGCCGCCTGCAACGCGTCGAGCTTGGGCAGGATGTCGTCGCCCTCGAGGTGCGCGACGACCGCGTTCACGCCGAGCTTCGTATAGAGGGCGCGTGCCGCCTCGGCACAGCCGGCCGGATTCAAACCGCCGGCATTCACGACGATCTTGATGCCCTTCTGCTTGCAGCTGGCCGCGACCTCCTCCAGCTGGCGCAGGAAGGTCCGCGCATAACCGAGCGAGCGATCTTTCAGGCGATCCTTCAAGAGGATCATCAGCGTCAGCTCGGCCAGGTAGTCGCCGGTCAGCACGTCGATCGGGCCGCCTTCGACCATTTCACGGGCCGCGCTCAGGCGGTCGCCATAGAAGCCACTGCAATTCGCGATGCGGAGGACGTCGGTCATTCGGGGCTCCCTAGCAGAAAGTGTTCGGGGCGTCTCGCGACGTCAGCTCTTCCAGACCGGGACGATCGGCTCCTTGCCGAGCATCTGATCCTTGGTGTAGCCGCCGCGATGGTGTTGGCGGCCGGGGTACCCGACCACCTTCCATCCGACATAGTCGCGATTGCCACCGTACGAGGGGTCGCAGAGGAAGCCGAAGATCGTGTGGGCGCGGACGGCGGCGAAGAAGTCCGCGGCGCCGATGGCGCTCTTCGGCCAGCCGTCGGCCTTGCCGCTTTCGAGCGCGAGCAGCACGTCGTCCTGCTCGGTCGGCGTGAGCGCGACGAACGCGCTCCGAAATCGCTTCTGCGCCACCGCGTCGACACCCGCGAGGCCGGCCTTGTAGACCGGCAGCAGCGCCTTGTCCTCGTTGGCGAGCGCCTTGTCGACGAAGTTCACGACGCCGGCTTCGGTCGCGCCGGGCTCGTCGTCGCTCGGGATGATGCGGGCGGCGATCGCCTCGACGAGCTTCCATTGATTCGGGGTCAGCACCACGGGCTTGGTCGAGGCGGCGGCCGCGGCGAGCGCGTGCGGACGCGGCACGTTGAACGTGACGAAGAGCGTGCCGCCGTAGAGCGCGCTCTGCAGCAGGAAGTCGCGACGGGAGATGGTCATCGTGTCCTCGGCCTACAGGTTCTGCCGCTTGGCTTCGGCGACGAAATGGTTGGCGACGCGGTACGCGTTCGCGAGGATCGTGAGCGTCGGGTTGTAGCCGCCTGAGGTCGGAAAGCAGCTGCCGTCGACGACCCAGAGGTTCGGGACGTCGTGCGTCCGGCACCACTTGTCGAGCACCGAGCTCTTCGCGTCGGCACCCATGCGGCACGTGCCCATGAAATGGCCGACGTGGCCGCCATTCATCGGCGTGCTCTCGTCGATCAGCGTGAAGCCCGGCACCTTCGAGATCCATTTCTCGGTGGCTCCCGCCGCCTCGGCGATCTCGAGGAGCTTCTGCTGATACCAGCGGTGCATGGCCAGGTCGTTCGGGTGCTGGCCATGCGTGATGCGCGGCACGGGCAATCCGAAGCGGTCCTGCACGGTCGGATCGAGGTCGACGCGGTTCGACTCCATCGGGAGATCCTCGAGCACGCCGGCGAGGAGGATCGCGCGCGGAAAGTTCTTGAGGAACTTCTTGAGCGGGGCGCCGAAGCTGCGTGCCATCGGGGCGCCTGCGCCCGCGAGTGCCCAGTAGAACATGGGCGTCGCGGTGCCGGCATTCGGCTCGCCGATGACGCCACCGCGGATGAAGCCGCGCTTCGCGTCGCTCGGGTGCAAATCGTCGACGGCGACGTGGCCGTTGATCCCGGTGAATCCGAGCGCCGGCTCGTCGATCGTGAACCCGACCGCGGGAACGATGTGGAACGTCAGATTCTTCCCGACGAGGCCGCTCGAGTTGGCCAGGCCCTGCGGGAACGAGCCGGACTTCGACATCAGCAAGAGATGCGACGAGCCGATCGAGTTGCCGGAGACGACGATCTGCTTCGCCGACACCTCGTGCTCTTTGCCGGCCGCGTCGAGATAGCGAACGCTGCGCGCGCGGCCGTCCTTGCCGACGGTGATCTCGCGCGCGACCACGTTGAAGCGAAGGTCGAGCTTGCCGGTCGCCTGCGCTTTCGGAATGCAGACCGAGAGCGACGTCGCCTTGGCGTGCACCGGACAGCCGAAGCCGTAACACGCGCCTCCGTACATGCACTGCGGGCGGCCGCCGTACGCGCGCGAGTTGATCGCGACCGGCAACGGGAATGGATGGTAGCCGAGCTTCTCGGCGCCGCGAGCGAAGCGTCGGCTGGAGACGCGCTCGGGATGCGGCGGGTTCGGATAGTCCTTCTTCCGCGGTGCCCCGAACGGATTCGCATAGCCACTGCCCGACACGCCGAAGTCCCATTCGGCCTTCTCGTAGAACGGCTCGATCTCGTCGTAGGGGAACGGCCAGTCGGCGAGGCTCGCGCCCGCGACCGCGCCTTCGGCAGACAGCACCCGGAAATCGTCGGGCCGAAAGCGCCACGACCACGCCGACCAGTGGGTCATCGTGCCGCCGACGCAATCCGCGGTCGCGTTGAAACGACCGGTGATCGTCGGGGTCGCTTCGTTCGGGCGAAACGTCTCGAGCTGGTTCGGCGAGAAGAGGGCGTCGCGAATCATGACCTTGAGCTCGTCGTCGACGAAGTCGTTCGGCGTGAGCATGGGCCCACGCTGCAA